>NZ_MUNF01000399.1 GCF_002154555.1 Streptomyces murinus | reverse complement strand
CCGCGACCACCGCCCCCGCCAACCAACCGACGACCAGCCCGCGTTGACACCCTCGCCTACGACCGATCCGGCTCCGGAGACAGCTTCACCCTAGTGATCGGCGAGTAGTTCGACCTCGATGGCGAGCGCGCCGAGCGCTTCCTTCTCGGGTGGGTAGATGGCCCGGATGTCGGCGAGCTGCTGGTCGCGGCCGGCAGTGGGGTTGACCGGGGACGAGCCCTCTCCGTCGAGCAGGGCCTCGAAGCCGGGGTACTCGGTGACCCGCTTGACCCGCACGTCGCAGGTCTCGTCGGTGCCCTTGGCACGGAAGCGGACGATGTCGCCTGCCGCGAGGTCGGCCAGGTGCGGGTACTTCACCCGCACCTCGACGGTCTTGACGCCCGCGGCGACGAGGTCGAAGTACCGGCGGTAGAGGTTGAGCTCGCGGACACGCGCAGAGGCGTCGGGCATGGGGTGGGCACGCTCCTGGTGACTGGTGCGTCGAGCCGGGGCGGAACAGGATGGCGGGGCGCCCGCGCATGCACAAGGGGGCCCCGCCGGACATGCCGACGGGGCCCCTTGCGGTGGGAGAAGAAGGGTCAGGCCTTCTTCGTCTCCCAGAAGATCTTGTCGATCTGGGCGATGTAGTCGAGCGCCTTCTGGCCCGTCGCCGGGTCGGTGGACGCCTTGGCGGCCGAGAGGGCCTTCAGGGTGTCGTTGACCAGCTGGTGCAGCTCGGGGTACTTCTCGAAGTGCGGGGCCTTGAAGTAGTCGCTCCAGAGGACGGAGACGTGGTGCTTCGCGAGCTCCGCGCGCTGCTCCTTGATGATGGTGGCGCGGGCCTGGAAGTGGGGGTCGTCGTTGCCGGCCATCTTGTCCTGGACGGCCTTGACCGACTCCGCCTCGATGCGGGCCTGGGCCGGGTCGTACACGCCGCAGGGCAGGTCGCAGTGGGCGCTGACCTTGACCTTGGGGGCAAACAGGCGGGAAAGCATGGAGCATTCCTTCCTCGTGATCGTCTTCTCAGGTGCGACATTACTCCCTGAGGGACCTGTTTTCCCGAGTGCCCCCTAGGGCTTAGGACAAAAGTCCGGGGTCAGACTGAGACTGGTGGAGGATCGGACCGGGGAGGTGCCGGGAATGCCGGAGCTGTCGCAGGAGAGCGAGCGGGGGAGGTCGCCCGCGCCGTTCGGGCTGGCCGAGGTGACGGGGCCGTCCATGGTGCCCACGCTCCAGCACGGCGATCAGCTGCTGGTGCGGTACGGGGGCGTCGTCAGGCCCGGTGACATCGTCGTACTGCGGCATCCGTTCCAGCAGGACCTGCTGGTGGTCAAGCGGGCCGTGGAGCGGCGCGAGGGCGGCTGGTGGGTGCTCGGGGACAATCCGTACGCGGGTGGGGACAGCACCGATTACGGGGTGGTGCCGGAGGAACTGGTGCTCGGGAGGGCCTGGCTGCGGGTGCGGCCGTTCAAGGCCGGTCAGCGTTCGCCGCTGGCCGTGCTGGGCTGGGCCGTCTCGGCGGTGCGGCCGCTGCTCGGGGACCGGTCGGCCTCCAGGCGCTTGCGGGCCCGGTAGGCGGCCACGTTCGCGCGGGTGGCGCAGCGGTCGGAGCAGTAGCGCCGGGAGCGGTTGGTCGAGGTGTCCAGGTAGGCGTTTCGGCAGGGGGCCGCCTGGCACAGGCCGAGCCGGTCCACGCCGTACGCGGTGAGGTGGAAGGCGAGACCCATCGCCGCGATCGCCGCGTAGCCCGCGGTGGCGTTGGAGGGGTGGTCGGCCAGGTGCATGTGCCACAGCGGGCGGTCGTCCTCGTCCCGGTGGTCGTGGCCGGAGATCTGGGGGCTGACCGGGAACTCCAGCAGCAGCGAGTTCAGCAGGTCCACCGCCAGCGTCTCGTCGCCCCCGTCGGCCGCCTCGAACACCGAGCGCAGCCGGGCCCGGACCGAACGGAAGCGGGTGACATCGGCGTCGGTGGCACGGCGGGCCGCGGACGCGTTGACGCCGAAGAGGTCACGGATGGCCTCGACCGAGGTCAGGCAGTCCTTGCCCCGGGCCGGTTCCTCGGTGTTGACGAGTCGTACGGCGTAATCCGAGTAATAGGCCAGTTCCACTTGTAGTCCTTACGGGGGCGCTCTATCGTCGTACCAGCGGTCGGGTAACAGTCGATCGTGCATCCAGGGTATTACGCGAGCGAGGGGAAAGGCGGGCTCCATGACCACGAGTACCGGAACCGACTGGGCGGCCTGGCAGAACAGCTGGGACCGGCAGCAGGAGTGGTACATGCCCGACCGCGAGGACCGCTTCCGGATCATGCTCGACATGGTCGAGGCCCTCGTCGGTACGGCGCCCCGCGTGCTCGACCTCGCCTGCGGCACCGGCAGCATCACCGCCCGGCTGCTGGCGCGCTTCCCCGAGGCCACCAGCACCGGTGTCGACCTCGACCCGGCCCTGCTCGCCATCGCGCGCGGCACCTTCGAGGGCGACGACCGGGTCTCCTTCGTGACCGCCGACCTCAAGGACCCCGACTGGGCGACGGGGCTGCCGTACGAGTCGTACGACGCCGTACTGACCGCGACGGCCCTGCACTGGCTGCACAGCGAACCCCTCGCGGACCTCTATGGCCGGATCGCGGAACTCGTGCGCGCCGGCGGTGTGTTCATGAACGCGGACCACATGATCGACGACAGCACGCCCCGGATCAACGCGGCCGAGCGCGCCCAGCGGCACGCCCGTATGGATCAGGCCAAGCGGGACGGCGCCCTGGACTGGGCGGAGTGGTGGCAGGTCGCGGCGAAGGACCCGGTGCTCGCCGAGCCGACCGCCCGCCGCTTCGAGATCTACGGCGAGCACGCCGACGGTGATGTGCCCCCGGCGGCCTGGCATGTGCGGACCCTGAAGGAGAAGGGCTTCGCCGAGGCCAGGCCCGTGTGGTGCTCCCCGTCGGACAGTCTGGTCCTCGCCGTGAAGTAGGCCCTCGGACGGGCAGGGCAGAGGGAAGGGGCGGTGCGTGCACCGCCCCTTCCGTGTCCGTTCGTTTCGGGGCCGGTTACAGCACCTTCGACAGGAACGACTGCGTCCGCTCGTGCTGCGGATTCGTCAGCACGTCCCGCGGATGGCCGGATTCGACCACGACACCGCCGTCCATGAACACCAGGCTGTCGCCCACCTCGCGGGCGAAGCCCATCTCATGGGTGACGACGACCATCGTCATACCGGACTCGGCGAGGTCGCGCATGACGTCCAGGACGTCGCCGACCAGCTCCGGGTCCAGGGCCGAGGTCGGCTCGTCGAACAGCATCAGCTTGGGGTCCATCGCGAGCGCCCGTGCGATCGCCACCCGCTGCTGCTGGCCGCCGGAGAGCTGCGAGGGGTAGTTGCCCGCCTTGTCGGCCAGGCCCACCCGCTCCAGGAGCTGCCCGGCACGCTCCCGCGCCTCGCCCTTGGCCACGCCCTTGACCTGGACCGGCGCCTCCATGACGTTCTCCAGCGCCGTCATGTGCGGGAACAGGTTGAAGCGCTGGAAGACCATGCCGATGTCCCGGCGCTTCATGGCGACTTCACTGTCCTTGAGCTCGTACAGCTTGCCGCCCTTCTGGCGGTAGCCGACCAGCTCGCCGTCGACGTACAGCCGCCCGGCGTTGATCTTCTCCAGGTGGTTGATGCACCGCAGGAAGGTGGACTTGCCCGAGCCCGAGGGGCCGATGAGGCAGAACACCTCGCCGGGGCGCACCTCCAGATCGATGCCCTTGAGCACCTCCACATGCCCGAACGACTTGTGGACGCCCTCCGCCCGGACCATCGCGGCGGTGCCCGCCGCCACGGAGTCCTGCTTGCTCAGCTTGTCGCTCATGCCATGACCTTCCTGCTGGAGAAGGTCGTCAGATGCGCCCTGACCTTCTGCCACGGGGTGGGCGGGAGGCTGCGGCTGGAACCGCGGGCGTAGTACCGCTCGATGTAGTACTGGCCCACGCTGAGCACCGAGGTCATGATCAGGTACCAGGCCGCGGCCAGGAAGTACATCTCCACCGGGGCGCCGGAGTTCTGGCCGATGTCCTGGGCGTAGCGGAACAGTTCGGGATACTGGACGGCCGCCACGAGCGAGGTCGTCTTCAGCATGTTGATGACCTCGTTGCCGGTCGGCGGCACGATCACCCGCATCGCTTGCGGGATGACCACCCGGCGCAGCGTCCTGGCGTGGCTCATGCCCAGCGCCTGGGCCGCCTCGGTCTGGCCCTCGTCCACCGCGAGCAGGCCCGCCCGGCAGATCTCGGCCATGTAGGCCGCCTCGTTCAGACCCAGGCCGAGCAGCGCCGTCAGCAGCGGCGTCATGAAGTTCGACCAGTAGTCCTTGTAGAAGGGCATCAGGTTGATGTACTCGAAGACCAGGCCCAGGTTGAACCACAGGAACAGCTGGACCAGGACCGGGGTGCCGCGGAAGAACCAGATGTAGAACCACGCGATGGACGAGGTCACCGGGTTCTTCGAGAGCCGCATGACGGCCAGGACGACACCGCCGACGATGCCGATCAGCATCGACAGGACCGTCAGCAGCAGCGTCTTGCTGACACCGGTCATGATCCGGTGGTCGAAGAAGTACTCCGGCACCGCATGCCAGTTGATCTTGCCCTGGCTGAAGGCGTTGATGATCGCGACGAGGATCGCGATGGCGACGACGGCGGACACATAGCGTCCGTAGTGCCGCACCGGGATGGCCCTGATGGCTTCCGGGCCGGCCGGGGGAGTGCCCTGCTCCCCGGCCGTCTTCTCTATGTCAGTCACGGATGTGCTGCCTCTCGGTGGCCGCTGGATACGCCGCGGGTCACTTGCCGCCGTTGATCACGGATTCCTTGACGGCGCCGTCCTGGGCGCCCCACTTCTCGAGGATCTTCTGGTACTCGCCGTTCTTGATGATCGCGTCCATCGCGGCCTTGAGCGCGTCCCGCAGCTGGCCGGACTCCTTGGAGACCGCGATGCCGTACGGCGCCGCCGAGACCTGGTCGCCGACGATCTGGAAGTCCTTGCCGCCGCCCGAGGTCTTCGCCGCGTACGCCGCGACCGGGAAGTCGGAGGAGGCCGCGTCCACGCCGCCCGAGCGCAGCCGGGTCTGGGACTGCTGGTCGTCGTCGAACGGCTCGATGGAGAGCTTCTTGCCGGCCGGACACTTCTTGGCCTCGGCCTTGGCCAGGTCCTCCGAGACGGTGCTGCGCTCGACGGCGATCTTCTTGCCGCACAGGTCGGACCAGCCGGTGATGCCCTGGGTGTCGCCCTTGCGCGTGTAGATCGAGACGCCGGCGGTCAGATAGTCGACGAAGTCGACGCCCTCGCCGACCTTCTTGCCGGTGTCCGGGTCGATGCCCTGCTGGCGGTCCTTGTTGTCGGTCATGGCCGACATGGCTATGTCGTAGCGGCCCGAGCGCAGGCCGGTGAGCAGGGCGTCGAAGGTGCCGTTGCGGAACTCGAAGGTCACCCCGAGCTGCTTGCCCAGCGCGGCGGCGAGGTCCGGGTCCAGACCGACGGCCTTGCCGCTGGAGTCCTTGAACTCCACCGGGGCGTACGCGATGTCCGAACCGACCAGGATCTTGCCCTTGCCGCGGATGGACTGCGGGAGCTTGCCGGCGAGCGGGGCACCGGACGAGGCACTGCCGGAGTCGTTGGTCTTGTCCTTGGTCTGGTCACCGCAGCCGGTGAGCAGCAGGGCGCCTGCGACCGCGATCGCACCGACCGCAGCCAGCCGGGGATGCGTGGCGGTCGAACGACGGGTGGAACGTGCGGTCATTGTGGATTCCTCCGGCGTATGCGAAGAGTTTGCCGCTGGGTAGACGAGAACACACACCATTGGGTGGCGCGACCTCGCGGGTTTACGGCATCTTGCCATTCGGACTACGCCATTCAGGGGCGCCGATATGTCAAAATCGGATAACGGGTGACCCCCGAACCCCATCAGGTCGGTACATCCTTGGTCTCTCGGTGCCATACCGCACCGGGCCACCTGCGCGAATCCCGTCCCACCGCCGGAAAACCTCCGGCACATCTCAACATGTGGACGACCGGACATGTGGGTGTCGTACGACCGTGTCGTGCGCCCGCCGCAGCCGTCCGGGCCCCGTCGAGTCCCGGAGCCCCGCGTCGCCGTCAGTGCGGCCGTCAGCGGTATGTCATCTCCGTGTGGCGAACTGGTTCCGAGATGTGACCTTGCACCTATTGGACTCGTCGTGAGCGCCGTCCGTCCGGTAAGAAGGTTCTTTACACCCCTCATCCGGGGCTCAGGGCGCGTGTGCGGCGCGCCCGTCGCGCATGACCCGTGCGTATCCGCAATCGGGCCCTGCGCGGTGCCCGCCCACCCCTCACCAGGAGTGGTCGACCCTCAAACCATGCATACCTAAGGGGTAGAACAAGTGGCAGCGGAGATCGTCAATCCTCGCAGCGACATCGGTACGGACCAGGACGGCGGGGCCGAGCCCCTCGATTCCTTCGATCCGGTGTTCGCTCTGCACCGCGGCGGCAAGATGGCTGTGCAAGCCACCGTGCCGGTCCGCGACAAGGACGACCTTTCCCTCGCGTACACGCCCGGTGTCGCTCGCGTGTGCACCGCGATCGCGGAACAGCCGGAGCTGGTCAACGACTACACATGGAAGTCCTCCGTCGTCGCCGTCGTCACCGACGGTACGGCGGTGCTCGGACTCGGGGACATCGGTCCCCAGGCCTCCCTCCCCGTGATGGAGGGCAAGGCGATCCTGTTCAAGCAGTTCGGCGGCGTCGACGCGGTGCCGATCGCGCTCGACTGCACCGGCGTGGACGAGATCGTGGAGACCGTCGTCCGGCTCGCTCCCTCCTTCGGCGGAGTCAACCTGGAGGACATCTCGGCGCCCCGGTGCTTCGAGATCGAGCGCCGCCTCCAGGAGCGCCTGGACATCCCGGTCTTCCACGACGACCAGCACGGCACCGCCGTGGTCACGCTGGCTGCGCTGCGCAACGCGGCGCGGCTCAGCGGCCGGGAGATCGGACAGCTGCGCGCCGTGATCTCGGGCGCCGGCGCGGCCGGTGTCGCCATCGCCAAGATGCTGGTCGAGGCCGGCATCGGCGATGTGGCGGTGGCGGACCGCAAGGGCGTCGTCTCCGCGGACCGCGAGGACCTGACCCCGGTCAAGCGCGACCTGGCCGGCTTCACCAACAAGGCCGGCATCAGCGGCACGCTGGCGGACGCGCTCAAGGGCGCGGACGTCTTCATCGGCGTCTCCGGCGGCACCGTCGCCGAGGAGGCCGTGGCCGGTATGGCCAAGGGCGCCTTCGTGTTCGCGATGGCCAACCCGAACCCCGAGGTGCACCCCGAGGTCGCGCACAAGTACGCGGCGGTCGTGGCCACCGGGCGCTCGGACTTCCCGAACCAGATCAACAACGTGCTGGCCTTCCCCGGGATCTTCGCGGGCGCGCTCCAGGTGCGGGCCACCCGGATCACCGAGGGCATGAAGATCGCGGCGGCAGAGGCGCTGGCCGCGGTGGTCGGTGACGATCTCGCGGCGGACTACGTGATTCCGTCGCCGTTCGACGAGCGGGTCGCTCCGGCGGTCACCGCGGCGGTGGCCGCGGCGGCGCGAGCCGAGGGCGTCGCGCGTCGCTGACGTCGGCTGAGATGGCCCCGCCCGATGACGGGCGGGGCCATTTCTTTCCCACCGGCCGACCTGGACCTCGCGTCGCACGGTGACCGTGAACGGCTTCGTGGCGAACTGCGCCGCCCGGGTGCCTCGTGCAAGAGGGCATGTGTCACAGCGCGGCCCGGTTCCCCTGGCCGCCCGGCCCACCTATCGTCGGCAGCATGTTCGCCGTCTACGCCGCCCGAATCGACCGCGACCAGCCGCTCTCCGGCCTTGAGTTGGGGGAGCGTCCGGCTCCCGAGGCCCGCCCCGGCTGGAGCACCATCGATGTGCGCGCCGCCTCCCTCAACCACCATGACCTCTGGTCCCTGCGGGGCGTCGGCCTCCCGGAGGACCGGTTGCCGATGATCCTCGGCTGCGACGCCGCCGGGGTCGACGCGGACGGCAACGAGGTCGTCCTGCACTCCGTCATCGGCCAGAGCGGCCACGGCGTCGGCCCGAAGGAGCCGCGCTCCATCCTGACCGAGCGCTACCAGGGCACCTTCGCCGAACAGGTCGCCGTACCGACCTTCAATGTGCTGCCCAAGCCGAAGGAACTGTCCTTCGCCGAGGCCGCCTGTCTGCCCACCGCATGGCTGACGGCGTACCGGATGCTGTTCACCAACGCGGGGGTACGGCCCGGGGACTCGGTCCTGGTGCAGGGCGCGGGCGGCGGGGTCGCCACGGCCGCGATCGTGCTCGGCAGGGCGGCGGGGCTGAAGATGTTCGCCACCAGCCGGGACGAGGCCAAGCGGAAGCGGGCCCTGGAACTGGGCGCGGTGGAGGCCGTGGAGAGCGGGGCGCGGCTGCCGCAGCGGGTGGACGCGGTCATCGAGACGGTGGGCGCCGCGACCTGGTCGCACTCGGTGAAGTCGCTGCGCCCCGGCGGGACGATCGTGATCTCCGGCGCGACCAGCGGCGACCGGCCCTCGCACGCCGAGCTGACCCGGATCTTCTTCCTCGAACTGAAGGTCGTCGGCTCCACCATGGGCACCAAGGACGAGCTGGAGGACCTGCTCTCCTTCTGCGCCACGACCGGCGTACGGCCCGTCATCGACGAGGTGCTTCCGCTGGACCGCGCCCGCGAGGGCTTCGAACGGATGGAGTCCGGCGGGCAGTTCGGGAAGATCGTACTGACGACGACCTGACCTCGCCGGTGACGTCCTGACCTCGGCGGTGGGGCGGGGGCTGGTCCAGTCCTTGCTCAGATCGCCCAGTTCCCTGGCCAGTTCGGTCAGGCCCTCGCGGACGCCCGCGGGCCAGTTGCCGCGCGCGAAGTGGTCCTGGACGCGGCGGGCGACCCGCTGCATCTCCTCCTGCGCCTG
>NZ_MUNF01000398.1 GCF_002154555.1 Streptomyces murinus | reverse complement strand
GGCCGGGGGCGTGGCCGGACGGGGCCGTGCCCGTTCCGGGGGGTGGCCGCTTCCCGGAGCCGGGGGTGTCGGTGTGTTCGAAATGGTGTCCTTTGTTGTCTGACGGGTCGTCATCGTCCTTATCGGGGGCTGTCTGACGTGCCGGAAGAGGTACGCGTCACAGCATGACGGCGGGCGTTGCCGTGCGTGTTCGTTCGTTGCTAGCTTCACTGCGCAAGTGAGTTGGAATTCCAAACTGAGAGGGGACGAACATGAGCCTCCCTGACGGCCGGACCGCCGATACCCCCGGTCCCGCAGAGCAACGACCGCGGCTCGGGGTGGTCTTCACGGTGATCGCCGCCGGGGTGGCGATGGCCAACCTGGACGTGTTCATCGTCAATGTGGCGCTGCCGGACATCGGGCATCAGTTCTCGGGGACGTCGCTGGCGTCCCTGTCGTGGGTGCTGAACGCGTACGCGGTGGTGTTCGCGGCGCTGCTGGTGCCGGCGGGCAATTTCGCGGACCGGGTCAATCCGCGGATCGCCTATCTGTCGGGGATCGCGCTCTTCACGTTCTCCTCGGTGCTGTGCGCGCTGGCGCCGGGGATCTGGCTGCTGGTCGGGGCGCGGGTGCTGCAGGCGGTCGGCGCGGCGATGCTGATCCCCTCCTCGCTCGGTCTGCTGCTGGCGACCGCGCCGCCCGAGAAGCGGCTCGCGTCGGTGCGCGGGTGGACGGCGATCAGCGGTGTGGCCAGTGCGCTGGGTCCGGTGCTGGGCGGGCTGCTGACCGATCTGAGCTGGCACTGGGTGTTCCTGGTGAACGTGCCGATCGGGGTGGCCGCGCTGCTGGGCGGTCTGCGGGTGCTGCCGCGGGTTCCCTCGCGGGACCTGCCGCGGGCGGACGTGCTGGGTGCCGCCGTGCTGACCGCGTCCATCGCGCTGATCGCGCTCGGCCTGGTCAGGGGCGACGACTGGGGCTGGGCCTCGGAGAAGTTCCTCGGCGCCCTCGTCCTCGGGGTGCTGGGGCTGGTCTGGTTCACGGTGCGCTCCGCCCGGCACGCCTCGCCGGTGCTGCCGCTGCCGCTGTTCAAGTTCCGCGGTTTCAGCCCGTCCGCGTTCTCCAACGTGCTGTTCGCCGTCGCCTTCGCGGCGATGCTGCTGTCGACCGTGCTGTGGTGCCAGGACGTGTGGCACTGGTCGGCGGTGCGGACCGGGCTCGCGATCTTCCCCGGGACCCTGCTGCCGCCCGCGCTGGCCATGAGCATCGGGCCGGTCATCCACCGCTTCGGCTCCAGCATGGTCGCCTTCACCGGGTGCGTCGTCTTCGGCGCGGGCATCGCCTGGTGGCTGGTCCTGCTGGGGCCGGACGCCGGCTACGCGGGCGGGATGCTGCCCGGCATGCTGCTCACCGGCATCGGCGTCGGCCTGACCCTGCCCACGCTGATCAGCGCCGGTGTCTCCGGCCTGCCGCCGCAGAGCTTCTCCACCGGCTCCGGTGTCATCACCATGGCCCGCCAGGCCGGCACCGTCCTCGGCATCTCGCTGCTGGTGGCCACCATGGGCTCCGGCGCCGCCCACCAGGTGGACTCCTTCGACCGGGGCTGGGAGATGACGCTGGCGGCCACCGCGGCCGCCGCGATCGCCTGCTTCTTCGTCGGCAGCGTCGGCAAGACCCCCCGCACCACCCAGCCCGCCCAAACGGCCGAAGCCGCCGGGGCCGCGGGAGCCGGCAGCGCCGGCCAGGCATCCGAGGGCGCCGGCGGGGCGTGAACGGCGCGCCGCCACCGCCCCTCATCCGGCCGCCCGCCCGGCCCGGGC
>NZ_MUNF01000397.1 GCF_002154555.1 Streptomyces murinus | reverse complement strand
CGCCTTGGTCGCCGGCAGGAACCGGGTACCAAGACCCGCCGCCGGAATGACAGCCTTGCTGATCCTGGGGTGCGACTGAGTCATGCCCGCCACCTTAACCGGCGACCCTTGGTGCGACCTGGGGCTGCGCTTGGCCCACCCTTTGACGACGACCAGGACGACCGGGACGGCATGGACGCCGTGGACGGCGGACGGAAAGGGTGCGGGAACGACCCGTGGAACACGACGGACGCGTGGACGAGCCTGACAAGAGGACATTGCGGCGGGGCCTCCTCGCGATGAGGAACGGGCTGCCGGACGATGACGTGCGGGAGTCGGCCCGTGCGCTGGCCGCGCGCGCCCTGGAGCTGCCCGAACTGGCGGCGGCGCGCACGGTCGCCGCGTACGTCTCCGTCGGCACGGAACCTGGCACCGGCGCACTCCTCGACGCGTTGCGCGCGCGGGGCGTCCGGGTCCTGCTCCCCGCGCTGCTGGCGGACAACGACCTGGACTGGGGGGAGTACACCGGGCCCGGCTCGCTGACGGAGGTGCGGCACGGCTCGAAGATGGCCCTCCTCGAACCCTCGGGCACCCGGCTCGGCCCGGACGCGGTGACGGGCGCGGACGTGGTCCTGCTGCCCGGACTCGCGGTGGACACGCGCGGGATGCGGCTGGGGCGCGGCGGCGGCTCGTACGACCGTGTCCTGGCCCGGCTGGAGCGTGCGGGGGCGCGTCCCCGCCTCGTGGTGCTGCTCTACGACACGGAGGTTGTCGCACGGGTCCCCGTGGAGGAGCACGACCGGCCGGTGCACGCGGTGGTGACGCCCTCCGGGGCGCGCCGCTTCACCTGAAGGCCGGCGGATACGCGGAACGGCCCTCCACGCGCGTGTGGAGGGCCGTTCCGTGTACCGGGTGCGGCGGTTACGGCTTGAGGACGAGGGTGTCGCTCGTGCTCTTGTCGACCGCCTTCGAGGAGTACGACCAGGGCAGCAGCTCGCCCTTGGCCCACTTGTCCGTCTGGTCCGTGTAGTGCGCGCTGAACGCATGCCCGGAGGCGCCGGTCAGGTTGATCCACTTGGACTTGTCGAGGTCGGCGAGGTTGACGACCATCCGCATCGAGGGCACCCAGACCACGTTGTAGCCGCCCGCGGCGTTCCAGCCGGTCGCGTCCACGGCCGCCTCACCGCCGTTGAGCTTCCAGGGGCCGCGGTTGAGCAGGTACTGGAGCACCTTGGGGCCGTCGGTGCCGAGCGTCTGGTTCTTCAGGAACAGGCGGTGCAGCCGGCCCCAGTTCCAGGTGTCGATGTCCTTGCCGAGCTTGGCGGTCAGCTCCCAGCGGGCGTCGATCATGGCGCGCGCGAAGAGCTGGTCCATGTTCTTCGCCGCCGGGCGGGTGCCCTGCTTGGGCGTCTTCCACCAGTCGCTGTCCGGCTTGTTCATCAGATTGCGCACGACCTCGAACCAGCGGTCGCCGCCGTCCGGCTGCGCCTGGTCCGCGGCGCGCATGCCGCACTCGCGCACCTTGGTGTTGTCGTCGTCCACCGGACCGGTGCTGTCGACCTTGTCGACCCACAGGCACTGGCCCTTGACCCGCAGCTCCTTGGGGAGCTTGTTGCCGAAGGCGAGCTTGAGGACGTTGCGCCAGACGGCGTTGAAGTACGCGGCGGCCGCGGAGTCGGAGTCCTGGGTGTAGTCCCAGCCCTCCAGCAGCTTCTGCGCGTCCCGCACGTTCTTGTCGGACAGGTTGATCTTCAGCAGCTTCGGCACCATGAGCTTGGCGATCTCGCTGCTGTCGTCCAGCTGCATCTGCCGCATGTCGTCGGTGGAGATCTTGCCGCCGCCCTTGATCTTGGACTCGATCAGGTCGGTGATCCGCTGGCTGCGGGTGCCGTAGCCCCAGTCCGTGGTCAGGGTGTACGGGTACTTGTCCTTGTCGACCACGGCCTGGTTGGCGGTGACGATGTAGCCGCGCTTGGGGTTGTACTCGTACGGCAGCTCGTCCTGCTGGATGTAGCCGGTCCAGCGGTACTTGGGGTCCCAGCCGGGCGCCGGTACGGAGCCGTCGTCCGCGGCGGAGCGCGTCGGGATCTTGCCCGGCAGGGTGTAGCCGATGTTGTCGCGGGTGTCGGCGTAGATCAGGTTCTGCGAAGGGACGTCGAATTTGGCGGCCGCCGCGCGGAAGTCCTTCCAGTCGCCGGCCTTGTCGAGCGCGAAGATGGCGTCCATGGAGGCGCCGGCGTCGAGCGCGGTCCACTTCAGGGCGATGCCGTAGCCGTCGCCGCGGTCGGGGGCGGCGGCGACGACGGTGGCCTTCTTGCCGACCTGGACCAGCTCGTCGTCGCGGTCCGACAGGAGCGGCATCCCGTCCTGGGTCTCGCGCACGACGATCGTCTTGGAGGCGCCGCCGGCGACCTTGATGGTCTCCTGGCGGGTCTTGAAGGGCCGCACCTTGCCGTCGTACAGGTAACCGCCGGCGGTTACCTTCTCCAGGTAGAGGTCGCTGACGTCGACCCCGGAGTTGGTCATGCCCCAGGCGATGTCGGCGTTGTGGCCGATGATCACACCGGGCATCCCGGCAAACGTGTAACCCGTGACGTCGTACTGGCACTTGGCCGAGACGGTCCGGCAGTGCAGGCCCATCTGGTACCAGACGCCCGGCAGGGACGCCTCCAGGTGCGGGTCGTTGGCGAGCAGCGGCTTGCCGGTGATGGTGTGCTGGCCGCCGACGACCCAGGAGTTGGAGCCGATGCCCTGGCCGTTCACGCCGACGGCGGTCGGGAGGTCGTCCAGGGAGCTGTAGAGGCCCCCCAGTTGGCTCGTGAGGCCCGAACCGGAGGTGCCCGAGGGTCCGGAGCCGGTGGCGCCCGTCGTGCCCGCAGACGAGCCCGTGGCGCCGGTGGCTCCCGTCGCGCCCGTCGTGCCGTTGGTGCCCGTGGCCCCCGTCGTGCCGGTGCTCGTGCTCGTGCCCGTGCCGCTCGTGGTGCCCGTGCCGTTCGTCGTGCCCGTGCCCACGGGCGTGCCGGCGGCGGCGCTCTGCTCGAAGCTCTTGGTCAGCGCGTCGTACTGGCCCTCCTGCACGATCGGCTTGTTCCGGCTGTACGGGTACTCCGGGTACAGGTCCTGGATCTGCTGCGGGCCGAGGCGGCTCGTCATCAGGGCGCGGTCGATCTCGTCCTGCATGTTGCCGCGCAGGTCCCAGGCCATCGCCTTCAGCCAGGAGATCGAGTCGACCGGGGTCCACTGCTGCGGCTTGTAGTCGTTGGTCAGGTTGAGGGCGGCGTACTCCAGGGAGATGTCCTTGCCGCTCTTGCCCTTCAGATACGCGTTGACGCCCTTGGAGTAGGCGTCCAGGTAGCTCTTGGCGGAGGCCGACAGCTTGGTGTCGTACTCCTGCTTGGCGACCCGCTCCCAGCCGAGGGTGCGCAGGAACTCGTCGTTCTTGACCTGGCTCTTGCCGAACATCTCCGACAGGCGCCCCGCCGTCATGTGCCGGCGCACGTCCATCTCGTAGAACCGGTCCTGCGCCTGGACGTAGCCCTGCGCCATGAACAGGTCCGCGTCGGAGGACGCGTAGATCTGCGGGATGCCGTTGCCGTCCCGCTTGACGTCGACCGGGCCGGACAGCCCGTCGAGCGTGATCGTGCCCGTGGTCTGCGGGAGGGAGGCGCGGACGGTGCTGACCGACCAGTAGCCGCCGTAGGCGATGCCCGCGATGACGGCCAGGACCAGCAGCAGGACGAGCAGTCGGGCTTTGCGCCCCTTCTTCCTGCCTGACTTGGCGGGCGCGGCACCGGTGGTGGCGGTGTCACCCGTTGTGGCGGTGGTGTTCGGGGGCATCGCTGTCCTTGCTGTCCTAACGCGAGCGGCAGGTCGGGCCATGACTTTGAATGAGCGCTGGAGCAACCATAGGCGCAGGACCCTGTGCGCCTTGACGCGGAGTCGGGAACCAGCGCGCACGAGCGTTCGCTCTTCTGCCCCTAACGTCAAGAAAGCGTCAAGAATTAGGTAAGGTAACGAAGTACCTGGATGCGGTGCGCCGCAGCCTCGGATCTTGTGTTCGCGCGTCCGCGCGCCCCGCGCTCGGGCCAAGGAAGGGACCCGCCGCTGACTGTTCACCACCTCAACCAGCTTCTGCTCGTCTGCTCCCTGGTCCTGCTGGTCGCCGTCGCGGCCGTGCGGATCTCCTCACGCAGCGGGCTCCCCAGCCTGCTCGTCTACCTGGGGATCGGCATCGTCATGGGCCAGGACGGCCTGGGCCACATCCACTTCGACAGTGCCGCCGTGACGCAGGTCATGGGCTATGCGGCCCTGGTCGTGATCCTCGCCGAGGGCGGCCTCGGCACCAAGTGGAAGGAGGTCCGGCCGGTCCTGTCCTCCGCCGCCGTGCTCGCGACCGCGGGCGTCGCGGTCAGCGTCGGGGTCACCGCGGCGGGCGCGCACTATCTGGTCGGGCTGGACTGGCGGCAGTCGCTCATCATCGGCGCGGTGGTGTCCTCGACGGACGCGGCGGCGGTCTTCTCCGTACTGCGCAGAATCCCCCTGCCCGCACGGGTGACGGGCACCCTGGAGGCGGAATCGGGGTTCAATGACGCCCCGGTCGTCATCCTGGTCGTCGCCTTCTCCACGGCGGGACCGGTCGAGCACTGGTACATGCTGATCGGCGAGATAGCCCTGGAGCTGGCCATCGGCGCCGCCGTGGGACTCGCGGTGGGCCTGGTCGGCTCCTGGGGACTCAAGCACGTGGCGCTGCCCGCCTCCGGCCTCTACCCGATCGCCGTCCTCGCGATCGCCATCTCGGCGTACGCGGCCGGCGCCCTGGGGCACGGCAGCGGCTTCCTCGCGGTCTATCTGGCCTCCATGGTGCTCGGCAACTCCAAGCTGCCGCACTGGCCGGCCACCCGCGGCTTCGCCGAGGGGCTCGGCTGGATCGCCCAGATCGGCATGTTCGTCCTGCTCGGCCTTCTGGTCACCCCGCACGAACTGGGCGACGACATCGTGCCCGCCCTGGTCATCGGCCTGATCCTGACCATGGTGGCCCGCCCGCTCAGCGTGGTGCTCAGCCTGACCCCGTTCCGGGTGCCCTGGCAGGAGCAGACCCTGATGTCCTGGGCGGGACTGCGCGGCGCCGTGCCCATCATCCTGGCGACGATCCCCATGGTGAACGGCGTGGACGGCAGCCGGCGGATCTTCAACCTCGTCTTCGTCCTGGTCGTCGTCTACACCCTGGTCCAGGGGCCGACGCTGCCCTGGCTGGCGCGCAAGCTGCGCCTCGGCGAGAAGGGGGAGGCGGCCGACCTCGGCATCGAGTCGGCGCCCCTGGAGCGGCTGCGCGGGCATCTGCTGTCCGTGACCATCCCCGAGGAGTCGCGGATGCACGGCGTCGAGATCGCCGAGCTGCGGCTGCCGTCCGGGTCCGCCGTGACGCTCGTCGTGCGCGAGGGGAAGTCCTTCGTACCGCTGCCCAGCACGGTGCTGCGGCGCGGCGACGAACTCCTGGTGGTCGCCACCGACCCGGTGCGCGACTCGGCGGAGGCGCGGCTGCGCGCGGTCGCCCACGGCGGCAAGCTGGCGAGCTGGCTGGGCACGGACGGGGCGGAGGACTCCGGAGGCGCACAGGCCGGGGGCCCGAAACCGGGGAACGCGCGGTCCGAGGGGTCACGCTCCGGAGGCTCGCGCTCCGGGGGCTCGCGTTAAGAACGGGTTTCATACGGTTCACACCTGGCGTACGCGCCGCGGAATCCCAGGCGACCGATCCGATGGTGCTCGCTTTCACAGCCCACGCGGGGGTGGCCCCTGTACGATGAAGGGGCACCCTGATCGAACCAACTCTGCCTGACGCAGAGCTGGCGCGACCGTATGGCGGCCGTGACGCCCCCCACCTTGCCGTGGGCGCCGGTATCTACCGCAGTCCGCGCAAGAGGACAGCTCTCGGCGCCCGGACCCCGCACGGGACGCGCGCTACCAGGCGGCAGAAAGGCACGGGCCGTGGGATCCACGGTCACCGACGACTCGGCGAAGACCTCGCCGGCCTCCTCCCGCCCCGGATACGGAGCACTGCTGCGCACCCGCGGCGCCTGGACCTTCCTGCTCCCCGGCTTCGCGGCACGCCAGCCGTTCGCGATGCTCACCCTCTCCATCGTGCTGCTGGTGCAGCACACCACCGGCTCGTACGGCGCGGCCGGCGCCGCCGCGGCCGTCACCGGCGTCTCCATGGCGCTGTTCGCGCCCTACAGCGGGCGCCTGGCCGACCGTTACGGCCAGCGCGCCGTGCTGCTCCCCGGCGTCCTGGTGCACACCGTGTCGGGCCTGTCCCTGACGGCGCTCGCCCTCGCGCACGCCCCGCTGTGGGCGCTGTTCCTGGCGGCCGTGCCGACCGGCGCCTCGGTGCCGCAGGTCGGGCCCATGGTGCGGGCGCGCTGGGGCGTGAAGCTCCAGGGCTCGCCCCTGATGGGCACCGCGGCCGCGTTCGAGTCGGTCACGGACGAGCTGACCTTCGTCTTCGGGCCCCTGCTGGCCACCGCCCTGTGCACCGCCGTCACCCCCGCGGCCGGTCTGCTCACGGAAGCGGCGCTCACCCTCGTGGGTGGTTTGCTGTTCGCCGCGCAGAAGAGCACGCAGCCCGCGGTGACGGCCACGGGCGGGCCCGCGCACATGGAGCACGGCTCCGCGCTCCGGATCCCTGGTGTGCGCGTGCTGATCGTGACCTTCCTCGGCATCGGCTCGGTCTTCGGCGGCATGCAGGTCTCCCTGGCCGCCTTCACCCAGTCGATCGGCGAGCCCGGTCTGAACGGTGTCCTGTACGGCGTCTTCGCCGCGGGAAACATGCTGTCCGGCATCGTCTGCGGCGCGATCGTCTGGAAGACGGCGCCCCAGCGGCGCCTGCTCGTCGGCTACGCCGCGCTCGCGCTGACCGCGTCCGCGCTGTGGACGGCGCACTCGGTGCTGCTGCTCGCCGCGCTCGGCCTGCTGGTCGGCATGTGCATCGCGCCGTCGCTGATCACCGGCTACACGCTGGTCGAGGCCCTGGTCCCGGCCCGGGCCCGCACCGAGGCGTTCACCTGGCTGACCGGCGCGGTCGCGCTCGGCCAGGCGGCCGCGGTCACCGTCGCCGGACAGCTGGAGGACCGGCTGTGGGACGGCTCGGGATTCCTGGTCCCGATGGGCGGTACGGTGCTCGCTCTGCTGACCCTGGTGGCGCTGCGATCCTCGCTGATCGCACGCCAGGAGACGCAGACCGTGGCACGTGGCGTCGGTCACCGCTCGCCGGTGACGGTGGACTGATCCCCGGGAATACGTCACTATGGAGCGTCGTTAGCACTCAATGAGTGAGAGTGCCAGGAGGAAGACAGTGCCGACCTACCAGTACCAGTGCACCGAGTGCGGCGAGGGCCTCGAGGCGGTGCAGAAGTTCACCGACGATGCCCTGACCGAGTGCCCCCACTGCAACGGGCGCCTGAAGAAGGTGTTCTCCGCGGTCGGCATTGTCTTCAAGGGCTCCGGCTTCTACCGCAACGATTCACGCGGCTCCACGTCGAGCAGCAGCCCGGCGACGAAGTCGTCCGGCTCCTCGTCGTCCGGCTCGGCCTCGACGTCGTCCGACGCGAAGCCGTCGTCGACGTCCTCGACGTCCACGTCGAGCTCGGCCGGCACATCCGCCGCCTGAGGCCGCGCGCCCCGGCTCTTCTGACGCCCGCCCTGCCGTCCCTGGACGGCGGGGCATTCGGCGTTCTCCGGCAAGGTCTCCTGCGCGGCGTCACGGCCAGCTAATGTCTTGGCCATGGCGAACGCAGAGATCGGCGTAATCGGCGGCTCGGGTTTCTACTCGTTCCTCGACGACGTCACCGAGGTACAAGTGGACACCCCCTACGGGCCGCCCAGCGACTCCCTGTTCCTCGGCGAGATCGCCGGCCGGCGGGTCGCCTTCCTGCCCCGGCACGGCCGCGGCCACCATCTGCCGCCGCACCGCATCAACTACCGCGCCAACCTGTGGGCGCTGCGTTCCGTCGGCGTCCGGCAGGTCCTCGGCCCCTCCGCGGTGGGCGGTCTGCGCACCGAGTACGGCCCCGGCACGCTGCTGGTGCCGGACCAGTTCGTGGACCGTACGAAGTCCCGGGCCCAGTCCTACTTCGACGGGCTGCCGCTGCCGGACGGCACGGTGCCGAACGTCGTGCACGTGTCCCTGGCCGACCCCTACTGCCCCACCGGGCGGGCGATCGCGCTGAAGGCCGCTCGCGGCCGGGACTGGGAGCCGGTGGACGGCGGCACGCTGGTCGTGGTCGAGGGGCCCCGCTTCTCCACCCGCGCCGAGTCGCTGTGGCACCAGGCGCAGGGCTGGTCGGTGGTGGGCATGACCGGCCACCCCGAGGCGGCGCTCGCCCGCGAACTGGAGCTGTGCTACGCGTCCATGACCCTGGTCACCGACCTCGACGCGGGCGCCGAGACCGGCGAGGGCGTCTCCCACGAGGAGGTCCTCCAGGTGTTCGCGGCCAATGTGGAACGGCTGCGCGGGGTGCTCTTCGACGCGGTCGCCGCGCTGCCGGCGACCGGGGAGCGGGACTGCCTGTGCGTGCACGCGCTCGGCGGGATGGACCCGGGGTTCGAGCTGCCGTAACGGGGCGGACGGGGTGACCGGAGCTGTGGACAAGTCGCCGTAGCGGGAGCGGAACCACACGTTCGGGTGGGCGAG
>NZ_MUNF01000396.1 GCF_002154555.1 Streptomyces murinus | reverse complement strand
GGGTAATACGGCGTGCATGCGGCTGGTTCCGGCCAAGTGGCCCGGTAGCAGGTCCTGTTGGTGTGGAACGGCGGTCAGGTGGGCTCCGGCCTTGTGGCGGGCGGCGAGTCCGTCGAAGGGAGCGCCGAGGCCCACGGCCACCACGAGGTCCGCCGGACAGGCCCTAGGGCCTGTCTGACAATTCCCGTCTGCCGCGCGACGCCATGCACGCACTCTCGCGGCACCGGGCGCAGACCCAAGTACGTCCAGTACGAGGGCCTACGCCCGGCACCCCGAGAGCACGCACCTGACGCCGCGCGGCCGCCCTCCGGGCGACGACGGGAATTGTCAGACAGGCCCTAGTGCACCCCGCCTTCAGAGAAGGAAACGTTCCCCAGCGTTTCGGTGCGTCAGAGCGGTGCCAGGATCATCAGGATTTCGTCGCGATCATCGCCGGGGGCGAGACGAAGAGCGCCCGGCCAACGACCTGTCTCCTTCCAGCCCAGGCGGCCGTAGAAGTCCTCCAGGCCAACGCCGCCACGTGCAGCCAAGTGGAGTTGTTCCAGCCCCATCTCGTCGCGGGCGATGTCACGAACGTGATTCATGAGAGCGGCCCCGATGCCGCGGCCCCGCAGGCTCGTCCGTGTCTGGACATGGTGGAGCGTCCCCCAGTGGGAGACGACCTCAAAGGGATCACGCCGGACATTCAGCCACCCGGCGAGGTTGCCGTTGATCGATGCGACCACGAGGCGGCTCGTCTCAGGGACAAGGCCCCCGATGAGGGAGTCGACCGCAGGGGCGGCCTGGCTCGCGTCGATGGGCGGGAACGGGAATCCCGCCGCTCCGCCGGCGTTGGTGACCTCAATCCAGCATCCGATGAGTGCTTGCCTGAGTTCCGGCGTGACGTCACCTGGGGCTGTGACCTGTCGCAGGTCGAGGAGACCACCATTCATGCAGGGGATCCTTGCACCCAGCACTGACAGTTCTGGGTGGGTTCGGGATCAGCACGGGCCGATCGTTTCGGTTCGGGAGGCGCGTTGTTCGTCGAGCGCGCTGACGGCGCAGCGTCCGGCCAGTTCCTCACGGAGTCCCGCTTGTCATGGTGCAGGGCGGCGATCACGGGGGCGGGCGCCGATCGCGGCTGTCCGCTTGTTCCATTCGGTGAGGACATCGGGGGCCCGGTTCATTGTGGCCCGACGACCCCGGCTTCTCTGTAGAGGTTCTCCTTGATCAGGCATCCGTCGGTGCGGGCGAGCTTGCCTGACCGGCTCGCCAAGGTGCGCAAGGACAAGGCGGTCTGGGAGCACCAGCGCACGTACGAGCAGAGCAAACGGCAGTACCTGGGCGAGGACGTGCTCAAGAACACCGGCAGCGCGGTGGTCTGGTGGCTCGCCAAGAACGACGAACACGTGGAGAAGACGGTCGCCGACCTCGGCCTGCTCGCCCAACTCACGTCCGCGGCCAACGACTCGGACATCCCCGAGCGCCTCCAGGAACTCCTGTCGCCTTCCCGGCCCGATGAGCCCGACGAGTTCGATGAGACCGACGGGCCGGTCAGCACTGACGCCTTCGGCGGAGCCCCGGGGCACCGGTCGGCGGCGGACCACCTCTCGGACCTCTTCGACGCCATGGGCTTCCCGGAGGGGGATGCCCGACGGGCCATGCTGGCGGCCCAGTTCGCCCACCTCATCAAGGAGCAGAACCGGTACGAGACGGCCGAGGAGGTCCTGCGCCGCTTCGCTCCGCCGGAGCCGGAGGACGACGCGGCGTAGAACACCCAAGAGGCGTGCCACCGAGCCCGGTTGGGGGTCAGGGCACGCCTCGCGCTCGGTTCAGATCCCGGCCGCGTACCGCACGAACCGCGTCCAGCCCTCCGGCCCGACGGTGAAGTCCGGGCGCGTGATGTCCTTGGAGTCGCGCACGTGAACGGCCTGTTCGGCGAGGGCGACCTCGACGCAGCTGTCACCCTCGCTGCCGCTGTAGCTTGACTTGAACCAGGCCACGGCGACCTCGACACAGTCGTCACCCTGGCTGCCGCTGTAGCTTGACTTGAACCAGGCCAGTTCTGTCGTGCTCATAGCTCTCCTCGCAGTCGCTCCAGCAGACCCCGCGAGTACACGGCATTCAGGGCCTGCGAGCGCAGTGTGTCATAGCGCCGGTAGAGCAGACTTACCTCTTTGGGGTCGGAGATGAGCCGACCGTTCTGCTGGCCTTCGGAGTATGCGTACCGCTGGCCGTTCGGAGCCTCCAGGAGTCGCAACGGCCCATCCAGGCAACCGTGCAACCCGCCTTCCAGCGGCACGATTTGAAGCGTCACGTTACGCAACGCCGTCAGCTCCAGGACTTGGTCGAACAGCTCCCGCATCTGCTCCGTGGTCCCGAACCGCCGCCGGAAGACATGCTCCTCGATGATGAAGTCGAACGGCGTGGTGGGCCGCTCGAACAGCATGCGCTGCCGCTCCATCCGCTGGGCCATGAAGTTCTCCAGCTGGTCGTCCGGCGCCACGGGCACGGCGCCCTCGAAGACCGCCCTCGCGTACGCCTCCGTCTGGAGCAGCCCCGGCACCACCCGGCACTCGTACGTCAGCAGACTGACCGCGATCCGTTCCAGCCGCGCCCATTGCCGGAACCACGCCGCGAACCCCACGTCGCTGCGCGTCAGATGCTTCGCCGCCTTCTTCAGGGCGCCCGTGTTCCCGGTCGCCGAGTCGGCCCCCTCCACGAAGGACCTGTCCGGCATCCGCCGGCCGTACTCCACGGACTCGACGGTGTACTTGGAGTACCCGACCAGTGCCCCGAATTCGGTTCTGCTGTACCCCGCGTGCTCGCGCATGGCCTGGACGAAGGCGCCGAACGTCCGCAGGCTGTCGGAGGGATCGGGCTCCCGGTCCAACTGGTAGGCATTCGGGTCGTCTTCGTTCTCGCTCGCGCCGTTCCCCATTCGCGGCCACCTCCAGGTGCGTACGTGCTGTGCTGTGTCAACGCGCTCGACAGCACTCAGAGTGGCGCAAGACGCCCCGTACAATCCACGGATTGTGCCCGTACGCTGACGGAGAGTACGACCCCTCGCCCCGCGCACACCGCCGCCGCACAGGCGCACGGTCGGGGCGAGCCCTCTCACGTTCCATGAGTAGGCTGCGGTCCCGTTCCGTCAGATCTGTCATGCCCATTTGAAAGGCCGCAGTTGAGCACACCACCGTCGTACCCCGACCCTCGGCAGATGCCGGGGCCGTATCAACAGGCTCCGGGGCCGTATCAGCAGCCGCAGGCGCCGGGGGCGTACGCCCAGGCGCCAGGGGCGTACCCGCCCGCGCCGGGGCCTTATGCGCAGCCGGGAGCGGCGCAGTACGCGCCCGCGGCCGCTCCGGGGCCGTATCAGCAGGCCCCCGTTCCCGGCCCGTACCAGCAGCCGCAGGCTCAGGCGCAGCCGTACGGCGGTGGGATGCCGGTCGGTGGGGCGATGCAGGCATGCCAGCTGTGCGGGGCCGGGCCCGCGGCGCAGGTCACGGTGCGGGGGCATCAGGGCATGCTGATCATCATGCGGTCCCTGCGCCGCCGGGGGACGATGTGCCGTCCCTGTGCGCTGGCGACCTTCCGGGAGATGCAGGCCAACACCATGGTGCAGGGGTGGTGGGGGCCGATGTCCGTGGTCATCACGCCCATCACGCTGCTGATCAACCTCGGTGCCCTGTCCACGATCCGCCGTATTCCGGAGCCGGTCGTGGCCGGACACCGGCCGCCGCTGAACCCGGGCAAATCGGTGTTCAAGCGGCCGCAGGGCATCCTCGGGCTGGTCCCGCTGTGCCTGGTCCTCGGTGTGGTGCTGCTCGCCGTCGTCGGGATGGCGGCCGGGTAGAGCGACGCCAGCGGTGCGGTGCCCGCCGTGAAGGTCGGGCATGGCGACGGGCCGGTGCATCGCGCACCGGCCCGTCCTCCGTAGGGCTTCGGACGTGTCAGTGGCGCCTGGTGCGACGCCTGCGGCCGAGGTGGACGGCTGCCGCGCCCGCGCCCAGCAGCAGGGCGACGAGGGAGAGGATCCTCCCCATGTCGGCCATGCCGGTGCTGGCGAGGGGGCCGCCGCCGCCCTGGTTCGTGCCGCCCGGGGCCGGGCCGGTGGACGGCTCGGCGGACGGCGG
>NZ_MUNF01000395.1 GCF_002154555.1 Streptomyces murinus | reverse complement strand
CGCCCCCTTTACGCCCTGCCGGCCAGGACCCGCTGGGACCGCGTCACCGGCGTGACGCTCGTGGGCGCGGCGGCGCATCTCGCCGCGCCCAACGGCGAGGGCGCCAACCTGGCCATGCTCGACGGCGCCGAACTCGGCCGTGCGCTGGCCGCCCGCCCCGGCGAGATGGAGGCCGCGCTCGCCGCGTACGAGCGGGCCATGTTCGAACGCGCCCTGGAATTCGCCGAGATCCCGGGACACGGCCCCCGGCGTCCGCCCCTGAAAGGCCCACCGGGGCCTCCCCGCCCCGCGCTCACCCACCGGGCCTGCCGGGCCTGCCGGGCCCTGCCGTGGAGGGCGTACGGCCGGCCGCGTACCGGCCGTAGGCGGGCGCGAGCGGGCGCGGTCAGGGCTGTTCCTGGCGGGTGAACGCGGCGACCAGGTCATGGACCGTGCTCTCGCCGGGGTCGGTGCCGGGGATCTCGGCGAATTCCAGGGCGCGTTCGAACATGGCCCGCTCGTACGCGGCGAGCGCGGCCTCCATCTCGCCGGGGCGGGCGGCCAGCGCACGGCCGAGTTCGGCGCCGTCGAGCATGGCCAGGTTGGCGCCCTCGCCGTTGGGCGCGGCGAGATGCGCGGCGTCGCCCAGGAGGGTCACGCCGGGGACGCGGTCCCAGCGGGTCCTGGCCGGCAGGGCGTAAAGGGGGCGCAGGGCCGGTGCGGTGTCGGTGGCGGTGATCAGCGCGGTGAGTTCCGGCGCCCAGCCGGCGAACCGGGCCGCGATCCGCGCGGCCGCCGCGGCGGGGTCGGTGAGGTCGACGGCGGCGAACCAGTCCTGCGGCGCGGACAGGCCCACGTAGGCGTGCAGGATGTCGTCGCGCTCCCGGTGGGCGAAGATCTCCCGGTCCGGTGCGAACGCGATCATCGAACCGGCGCCGACCGCCTTCGCGGTGGCCGGGTGCCGGGTGGCGGCGTCGTACAGGTAGGTCTCCACGACCGACCTGCCGGTGTACGCGGGTTCGGCCGCGGTGAGCAGGGGGCGCACGCGTGACCAGGCGCCGTCCGCGCCGACCAGCAGGCCGGTGA
>NZ_MUNF01000394.1 GCF_002154555.1 Streptomyces murinus | reverse complement strand
GGGCATCACCCCGGCGGCCAACCCGGCGGGCCCGGCCCTGGTCGACCACCCGCTGGACGCGCCGTCCACCTGGTCCCGGCTGCTGTGGGCGCGGCGCCGGTTCGACGATGTGATGGTGCCCGGAGCGCGCGCATGAACGACCGGCTGCTCCTCCTGATCGAGTCCAACACCACCGGCACAGGGCGCCAGTTCGCCCAGCGGGCCGTCGCGGCGGGCATCGAACCGGTGCTGCTCAGCGCCGACCCCGGACGCTATCCGTACGCCGCCGAGGACGGGCTGCGCACGGTGGTGGTCGACACCGCCGACCCCGGGGCCCTCTGGTCGGCGGTGCGGGAACTGGCCGCGGGCGCGGAGATCGCGGGCGTGCTGTCCAGCTCCGAGTACTTCGTGGCCACCGCCGCCGAGCTGGCGGACCGGCTCGGGCTGCCCGGCCCGGCCGCCGACGCCGTACGGGCCTGCCGCAACAAGACCACCCAGCGCCGCCTCCTCGCCGGAGCCGGGGTGCCGGTGCCGGGATTCACGGAGGCCGGCGAGGTCGCGGAGGCTGTCGACGCGGCCGCCCGGCTGGGCCTGCCCGTCGTGGTCAAGCCGGTCCAGGGCTCCGGCAGCGTGGGCGTACGGCTGTGCGCGAGCCTCGGGGAGGTCGCCGACCACGCCGGGACCCTGCTGGCGGCCACCGTCAATGAGCGGGGGCTGGCCGCGCCCACCCGGATCCTGGTCGAGTCGTATCTGACGGGCCGGGAGTTCTCGGTCGAGGTGGTCGGGCACGAGGCCGTGGTGACCGTCGCCAAGCACGTCGGCCCGGCACCGGTGTTCGTGGAGACCGGCCACGATCTGCCCGCCGCCCTGCCGACGCGGCAGCGGGACGCCCTGACCGGGTGCGCGGTCGCGGCCGTACGGGCCCTCGGCCTCGGCTGGGGCGCGGCGCATGTGGAACTGCGGCTGGACGGCGACACCCCCCGGGTGATCGAGGTCAACCCGCGGCTGGCGGGCGGCATGATCCCCGAACTGGTGCGCCGCGCCTGCGGGATCGACCTGGTCACCGCGCAGGTCCGGGCCGCCGCCGGACTGCCGGTGACGCTGGAGCGCGACCGGGACGCCGGGGCGTCGATCCGCTTCCTGACCGTCGAGGCGGCGGGCACCCTCGGCCCGGCGGACGCCGTCGAGGCGGCGCTGTCCCGGGCGCGGGAGGTGCCGGAGGTGATGGACGCGGCGCTGTACCGCGCGCCGGAGACGCCCGTGGGACCCGCCGAGGACTTCCGGGGCCGACTGGGCCATGTGATCACGGCCGGTTCCTCGACGGCCGCCGCGGCACGGGCGGCGGACGAGGCGGTGACCAGGCTGGCCGGCGCCCTGCGCCCCCCGGGCGCGTCGCCGACGGCCCAGCCGCCCGCGCCGCCCGCGCCGTCCGACACCGCCCCGGACCACAAGGACCACCAGGACCGCGAGGACCACCAGGACCGCGAGGGCCGCATGGACCGCCAGGAGACCGTATGAGCGCCATCGACGCCATCCACGCCCTCGACGCCATCGCCTGCCGCGCCGAGACGGCCGCCCGCGACGGGGCCGACACCGGCCGGCTGCGGACCACGCTCAACGACGAGGCCCACCGGATCGTCTACGACCAGTACCTGCCGGGCTCCGGCTCCGGCTCCGGCTCCGGCTCCGGCCAAGACGGCATGGTCCAGGAGCTGCGCCTGATCAGCGAGGTGGACCTGGCCCATCTGGTCATGCTGGCCGAGCGCGGCATCGTGGACACCGGCCGGGTCGCGATCCTGCTGGACACCATCTCCGCGCTGCGCGCCGACGACTTCGCCGAGCTGCGCGGCATGCCCATGCCCCGCGGTGTCTACCTGGCCTACGAGGGCAGACTGGTGGAGCGGCTCGGCGAGCGGATCGGCGGTGTCCTGCACACCGGACGGTCCCGCAACGACCTCAACGCGACGACCGTACGGCTGAAGACCCGCGGCCCGTACGGCGAACTCCTCACCGAGGTCGCCGAGTTGGCCGACATCCTGCTGGCCGCCGCCGATGTCTACCGCGATGTCACCATGCCCGCGTACACCCACGGCCAGCCCGCCGTGCCGATCACCTACGGGCACTACCTGACCGGTGTGGCCAGTTCGGTGCTGCGGAGCCTGGCGGCGCTGCTGGAGGCGGGCCGGGAGATCGACGTCAACCCGCTCGGGGCCGGGGCCGTCGGCGGCACCTCCGTCCGCATCGACCCGCACCGCACCGCCGAACTGCTGGGCTTCACCGGCGCGGCACCCAACTCGGTCGACGCGGTCGCCTCACGGGACTTCGTGCTGCGCCTGCTCGCCGCCTGCTCCACCCTCGGGGTGACGATGGCCCGGGTCGCCCGGGATCTGAGTACCTGGACCTCGGAGGAGTTCGGGCTGCTGCGGATGGCCGACGACCTGGTCGGCTCCAGCTCGATGATGCCGCAGAAGCGCAACCCGTTCCTGCTGGAGCACATCCAGGGCCGGTCGAACGCCGCCCTCGGCGGTTTCGTCGCCGCCTCCTCGGCGATGAGCACGGCCGGCTTCACCAACGCCATCGCGGTGGGCACCGAGTCGGTACGCCATCTGTGGCCGGGCCTGCGCGACACCCTGGACGCGGTCACCCTGCTGCGGCTGGTGGTGGCCGGCGCGGAGCCGGAGCGCGAGCGGATGGAGGAGCGGGCCGTCGGGGGCTTCACCACGGCGACGTATCTGGCGGAGTCCCTGGTGATGGACGGCATGCCGTTCCGCAAGGCCCACCATCTGGTGGGGGAGACCGTGCTGTCGGCCCTGGACCGGGGGGTCTCGCTGACCGAGGCGGGCCGCGAGAGGCCCGAGGTCGCCGCGCTCGCACCGGGGGACGGCTCGTCCTGGCTCGATCCCGCGGACGTCGCCGCCGCGTACGCCTACGGCGGCGGGCCCGGCGCCACCTCGACCGAGGCGGCCCTCCACCGACTCACCGCCGAACTCGAACGGCTGCACGACGAGGTGACGGCCCGCAGGACCCGCTGGACGAACGCGGCCGACCGGCTCACCACGACGGTACGGGCGCTGGTCGAATCGTCATGAGCGAAGAGAACGCGGTCATGAGCGAAGAGAACGCCGTCATGAACGGCGACAAATCCGTCATGAGCGACGAGAACGAACGCGGGGCGGGGCTGGACATGCGGCCCCGGCACGACTTCCGGCTGCTGTGGGGCGGCGAGACCGTCAGCAAGTTCGGCAGCAGCATCTCCGGTGTCGCCATGCCGCTGGTGGCCGTGGTGACCCTGCACGCGGGCACCCTGTGGGTGAGCATGCTGGCCGCCGCCGCCTGGCTGCCCTGGCTGCTCTTCGGGCTGTCGGCGGGCGCCTGGGTGGACCGGGTACGGCGGCGCCCGCTGATGATCGCCTGCAACCTGGTCTCGCTGGTGCTGCTGGCCGGGGTCCCCGTCGCCGCCTGGTACGGCGTCCTCACCATGGCGCAGCTGCTCGCCGTGTCCCTGCTGACCGGCTGCGCGAGCGTCCTCTTCTCCGTGGCGTACCGCGTCTATCTGCCGACCGTCGTGGCCAGGGACGAACTGTCCGCGGCCAACGCCAAGCTTCAGGGCAGCGAGTCGGTGGCGCAGCTGGGCGGTCTGGGCGCCGGCGGCCTGCTGGCCGCGGCCCTCGGCGCGGTGACCGGGCTGCTGGCCGACGCGGCGACCTTCCTGGTCTCCACCCTGTGCCTGCTCGCCGTCCGGGGCCGCGAACCGCGCGTCGAGACGCCCCGGGCGCGCCCCGGACTGCGCGCGGAGATCCGGGAGGGCCTGCGCCACACCCTGCGCGATCCCTACCTGCGGGTGCTCACGGTCTACGGGTCGGTCACCAATCTGCTGCTGACCGGCTGCCAGGCCATCCTCACCGTCTTCCTGGTGCGTGAACTGGGCGTCGGCGAGGGCGCGGTGGGCTGGCTGCTCGCGGCGGGCGGCGTGGGCGGATTCCTCGGCGCCCTCGCCGCGGGCCCGATGGCCCGGCGCTTCGGCACGGCCCGCGGCATGCTGCTGTGCAAACTCGTCACCGCCCCCCTGGGACTGCTGATCCCGCTGGCGGGCCCGGGCGCCCGCTCCGTGCTCGTGGCCCTGGGCCTCGCGGGCCTGTCGGTGGGCGTCGTCTGCGGCAGCGTCATCCAGGGCGCGTTCCGGCAGACGTACTGCCCGCCCGAACTGCTCGGCCGGATCACGGCGAGCTACTCCGTCGCCAACTACGGATCGGTGCCGGTCGGCGCGCTGCTCGGCGGCGCGCTCGGTACGTCCTTCGGGCCCCGGCCGACGCTGTGGCTGCTGACCGCCGGACTCGCCGTCAGCAGCCTGCTGTTGCTGGTGAAGCCGCTGGCCGGATGCCGTGACCTGCCCACCGAGCCGGTGGCCGGGGAGCGGGCCGCAGCGGAGGCGACGGCGGCACCGGTGCGCACGGCGACGGCCACGGCCCGCGCGATGTGACGGCCCTCTCGTACAAACGCGTATGACTCGTATGAACATGTATGACACCCCCTCCACGGCCGGGAGCAGTCCAGTGGAATCCACCCCGCAGTCAGTACGGCACAGCCTCCCGCCCCCGGGCACCCCCGACCTGTGGCTGCTACGGCTGTCCGACACCACGGACGCCGGCTCGGACGCCGCCCCCGACGCGGCCACGCTGGACGCGTCCGAACGCGAGCGTGCCGCCTCCTTCGCCAGGCCCGCGGACCGTGTCCGCTTCACGGCCGCGCACCGGGCGCTGCGCGCGGTACTGGGGTCCTACCTAGGGGTGCCGCCGGCGGAGATCCGCTACGCCCGCGAGACCTGCCCCTGCTGCGGCGGACCCCATGGCCGCCCCGCCCTCCTCGGCTGCCCCGGCGATCTCCACTTCTCGCTCTCCCACCGCGGCGACCTGGTGCTGATCGGCGTCGCGGGCGAGCCGATCGGGGTGGACGTGGAGCTGGTGCCCGACATCGAGGGGAGCGGCGAGCTGGCCCTGATGCTGCACCCCGACGAGCAGCGGGAGGCCCGCGCCCTCGACCCGGTCCGGCGCCCGGGGGCCGTCGCCCGGCTGTGGACACGGAAGGAGGCGTACCTGAAGGGCCTCGGCACCGGCCTCGGCCGCGACCCCGCCCTGGACTACATCGGCCTGGGCACCCCGGACGGCCCGCGGCCCCGGGTCGACTGGCACTTCAGGGACGTCCCGGTGGACCGCGGCTACGTCGCCTCGGTGGCCACCCGCGGACCGCTGACCGCCCCCGCCGCACGCCCGAACCGCGTCACCGGCCGCTTCCCCCGGCACCGGTGAAGCGCGCTCGGTCTATGCTCACCTGGTGGAACGCAGGGCGGCAGAGGCTGGTGACGTAGGGACATGCTGAGAGAGGTCACCGCGACCCGCTACATCGAGCCGCTGCGCTCCGGCGGCTCGGTCCCCGGCATCGTCGAGGCCGACGACCTGGGCACGTACGTCGTCAAGTTCACCGGTTCGGCACAGGGGCACAAGGCGCTGGTCGCGGAGGTGATCGTCGGCGAGCTGGCCCGCGCGCTCGGGCTGCGCTTCCCCGAGCTGGTCCTCGTGCACTTCGACCCGGCCGTCGCCGCCGAGGAGCCGCACCAGGAGGTGCGCGAGCTGCACAGCGCAAGCGCCGGGCTGAACCTCGGCATGGACTATCTGCCGGGCGCCCGCGACCTCACCCCGGAACTCGCCCGCGTCTTCCCGGTGGACCCGCTGGAGGCCGGCCGCGTGGTGTGGCTGGACGCGCTGACCGTCAACGTCGACCGCACCGTGCACAGCTCCAACCTGATGGTGTGGCCCACCCTCGGCACCGTGCCGCCGCGGCTGTGGCTCATCGACCACGGCGCCGCCCTCGTCTTCCACCACCGCTGGGACACCACCACCCCGGCCAAGCGGTACGACTTCCGCCATCACGCCCTCGGCCAGTACGGCCCCGACGTCCGCGCCGCCGACGCCGAACTCGCCCCGCGCGTCACGGAGGAGCTGCTGCGCGCGATCGCCGCCGAGGTACCGGACGCCTGGCTGGCCGAGGACGCCGGGTTCGGCACGCCCGACGACGTCCGGGACGCCTACGTCGGCTATCTGCTGGCCCGGGTGCGGCGGTCCGCCGAGTGGCTGCCCACCGACTTCCCGAGCCGCGAACAGGTTGCCGCCGAGGACGCCGCCCGCGCGGCCCGTACCCAGGCGGGCCGCCCGGACTGGCTGAAGCAGGTCCCCGATCTGCACGGCAAGCCGGCCGTGGAACACGACGGGGCGATCCACCTGCGCTGACGGACCCGGGGGGAAACGGCGGGGTGGCCCAGGGAGGACCCCTGAGCCACCCGGAGAGCCGCCGGGGCTCAGCCCCTGAGCTGCTGGTACGCCGGCAGCGTCAGGAAGTCGGCGTAGTCCTCGTCCAGGGACACCCGCAGCAGCAGATCGTGCGCCTCCTGCCAGTGCCCGGCGGCGAACGCCTCCTCGCCGATCTCCTTGCGGATGCCGTCGAGTTCCTCCGCCGCGACCTCGCGGGCCAGCTCGGGCGTCGCCTTCTCGCCGTTCTCGAACTCGACGCCCGCGTTGATCCACTGCCAGATCTGGGAGCGGGAGATCTCGGCGGTGGCCGCGTCCTCCATCAGATTGAAGATGGCGACCGCGCCGAGGCCGCGCAGCCACGCCTCGATGTAACGGATGCCCACCTGCACGGCGTTGACCAGACCGGCGTACGTCGGCTTCGCCTCCAGCGAGTCCACGGCGATCAGGTCGGCGGCCGACACCTGCACGTCCTCGCGCAGCCGGTCCTTCTGGTTCGGCTTGTCGCCGAGCACCCGGTCGAAGGACTCCATGGCGATCGGCACCAGGTCGGGGTGGGCGACCCAGGAGCCGTCGAAACCGTCGTTCGCCTCCCGGTCCTTGTCGGCGCGGACCTTCTCGAAGGCCACCTTGTTGACCTCCGCGTCCCGGCGGGAGGGGATGAAGGCCGCCATGCCGCCGATCGCGTGCGCGCCGCGCTTGTGGCAGGTGCGCACGAGGAGTTCGGTGTAGGCGCGCATGAACGGGGCGGTCATCGTCACCGCGTTGCGGTCCGGCAGCACGAACTTGGGGCCGCCGTCACGGAAGTTCTTCACGATGGAGAACAGGTAGTCCCAGCGTCCCGCGTTCAACCCCGAGGCGTGGTCGCGCAGTTCGTAGAGGATCTCCTCCATCTCGTACGCCGCCGTGATGGTCTCGATCAGCACGGTGGCGCGGATGGTGCCCTGCGGGACGCCCACGTAGTCCTGCGCGAACACGAACACGTCGTTCCACAGGCGGGCTTCGAGGTGCGACTCGGTCTTCGGCAGATAGAAGTACGGGCCCTTGCCGAGGTCCAGCAGCCGCTGCGCGTTGTGGAAGAAGTACAGGCCGAAGTCCACGAGCGCGCCCGGCACCTGACTGCCGTCGGCGGCGACGAGGTGGCGCTCGGCCAGATGCCAGCCGCGCGGGCGCATGACGACGGTCGCCAGCTCCGCGTCCGGTCGCAGCGCGTACGACTTGCCGGACCCCGGGTCGGTGAAGTCGATGTCCCGCCTGTAGGCGGCGATCAGGTTGAGCTGGCCGAGGACGACGTTCTCCCAGGTGGGCGCGGAGGCGTCCTCGAAGTCGGCGAGCCAGACCCTGGCGCCCGAGTTGAGCGCGTTGATGGTCATCTTGCGGTCGGTGGGCCCGGTGATCTCGACGCGCCGGTCGTTCAGCGCGGCCGGGGCCGGGGCGACCCGCCAGGAGTCGTCCGCGCGGATCGCGGCGGTCTCCGGCAGGAAGTCGAGCGTGGAGGTGCGGGCGATCTCGGCGCGGCGCTCGGCCCGGCGGGCCAGGAGTTCATCACGGCGCGGGGTGAACCGCCGGTGCAGCTCCGCCACGAAGGCGAGCGCCGCGTCCGTGAGGACCTCTTCCTGCCGGGGCAGGGGCTCGGCGTCGACGATGGCCAGCGGGGACGGCGCTGGTGCGGACATGAGCTGTCACTTCCTTCAGCGGTGGCACCACGTGCCAAGTGGCACGAAAGGGATGAATCGCGCCCGCTGTGCGGCCGGACGCTTCTGATCAGTGGATACTAGTTTCCTCATTGTGGAACTTCAATGGTGTGTTGATGTCGAGATTCTCCGGGTCGAGGCAAGCTGACGCCGGGTGCCACGGGCCCGGCCGGCGACACCCCGTTCACTCAAGGTGGCTCAGGTCGGCCTCGGTGTCGATGTCGTACGGCCGCGCCACATCCGCGCACTCCACCAACCGGACGGCCTCCTCGTGGGCCTTCAGATAGGCGCGG
>NZ_MUNF01000393.1 GCF_002154555.1 Streptomyces murinus | reverse complement strand
AGCCCGAACACCGCGCCCTCGTCGCCGACCCCGAGGGCGCGGTGTTCGGGCTGTGGCAGGCACGCAGGCACCCCGGATTCGGGCTGCGCCACGCACCCGGCACCTTCGTCTGGGCCGAGCTGTACACCCGCGACACCACCGGCGCGAACACCTTCTACGGCGGTCTGTTCCATCACGCCCTGTTCGCCCCCGGCGCCGACCCCGACTTCGGCCGCGCCGACGTCACCGATGTCTTCCCCGTCGAGATGCCCCCGCACATCCTCGCCCACTTCCGCGTCACCGGTCTCGACGAGGCGCTCGGCACCGTCCGGCGGCTCGGCGGGCGGGTGCAGGTGCCTCCGTTCGAGGCGTCGTACGGACGGGTGGCCGTCGTCACCGACAATCAAGGGGCGTCGTTCGCACTGCTGGAGCGGTAGGACATCCTGATTTGTCCCCGGGTTCGCAACCGGCCGCCCGGCCAGGAAGAATCGGGGTCCGTGCCGTCATGGCGGTGCGGTGGTGAGACGCTGCACTTTGGTCGCGTAAAAAGGGCCGGCGCGGCCGGTACGGGGAGGTGGCAGGCAAGTGGATCAGCTGACGCAGCACGATCCGCGGCGGATCGGGCCGTTCGAGGTGCTGGGCCGGCTGGGTGCCGGCGGCATGGGGCTGGTCTATCTCGCGCGCTCGGCGTCCGGCCGGCGTGTCGCGATCAAGACGGTGCGCACGGAACTGGCCGAGGACCAGCTCTTCCGCGTCCGCTTCACCCGCGAGGTGGAGGCGGCCCGCGCGGTCTCGGGCTTCTACACGGCCGCCGTGGTCGACGCCGACCCGCGTGCCGCCGTGCCGTGGCTGGCCACCGCCTATGTGCCCGCGCCCTCCCTCGAGGAGATAGTGAACGAGTGCGGGCCGCTGCCGGCGCAGGCCGTGCGCTGGCTCGCCGCGGGCGTCGCCGAGGCCCTCCAGTCCATCCACGGCGCCGGTCTGGTCCACCGCGACCTCAAGCCGTCCAACGTGCTCGTGGTCGAGGACGGCCCCCGGGTGATCGACTTCGGCATCGCGTCCGGCGTCTCGAACACCCGTCTGACGATGACGAACGTCGCCGTCGGCACCCCCGCCTACATGTCCCCGGAGCAGGCCAAGGACTCCCGCAGCGTCACCGGCGCCAGCGATGTCTTCTCGCTCGGCTCCATGCTGGTCTTCGCGGCCACCGGACACCCGCCCTTCCACGGCGCGAACCCGGTCGAGACCGTGTTCATGCTGCTGCGCGAGGGCCCCGACCTCACCGGTCTGCCGGACGAGCTGCGCCCGCTCATCGAGGTCTGCATGCAGATGGAGGCCCCCGGCCGCCCGACGCCCGCCGATCTCCAGGCCCAGCTCGCGCCGCATCTCTTCGGCTCCGGTTCGGACGACAGCGGCACCGCCTCCGCCTGGCTGCCCGATCACGCGGTGGCCCTGATCGAGTCCCGCCGCGGCGG
>NZ_MUNF01000392.1 GCF_002154555.1 Streptomyces murinus | reverse complement strand
GAGGGCGTGGCCGCCGACGCCGCGTACGAGAAGGCGGTCAAGGTGGCCGAGGCACGCATGAAGCAGGCGTCGGCGGCCACGCCCTCGGGGCTGCCCTCGGTGGTCGCGTTCCGGGCCTCCCGCGCGTCCACCGCCCTGGCGAGCGCGTCCGCGAGGGCCAGATGCCGTTCCAGCCGCTTGACCTGCGCCTCGTCGGCGGCGCTCCGGCGCGCGCTCGCCAGCTCCCCGCCGATGGCCTCGTGCAGCTTGTGGAAGCCGTCCGGGGTGGCGTGCCGGAGGTTGTGCGCCACGGCCGACTTCACGATGGAGGCGACATGGGCGCGGCGGGCGAAGTTCTCCAGTGTGATCTGGTGCCTGCCGTCCTCGCTGCCGAGCACCACGGCGGCGAAGTGGTAGCCGAAGTGGCTGTGGTCCTGCTCGCCGGGCTTGGCGTAGTTGTGCGCCAGGCTCGGCAGGTTGTCCGCGTCGAGGGCGTTGATCGAATGCACCAGATACGCCTCGCCGACTTTCGCCCAGGCGTGCTCGTTGATGCCGATCTCGCGCGCCGCGTCCGACAGGTTGTCGCGGCGCGGATTGTCCAGCGGGTCGTAACTCAGCGCGCTGCCATAGGACTTGCCCGGGGTGGGGCCGTCGCTCTCGGCGATGAACCGGTCGTCCCGGCGCACCTGCTGGGCCGCCCACGCCGGATCCAGCGCCTCGGGCCGCTGACCGTCGGCCACCAGGGTGAGGGACTCGGCGAGGTGGTGGATGCCGGTGACCTCGGTACGGCCCAGGGCGTTGATCGGCGCCTTGGCGAGCCCGGTGCCGTCGGGACCCCGGAAGACCACGTGCGAGGCGGCGACATTGCCGGAGACCATCTGGGCGAAGTCCCGGCAGATCTCCTCCTCCGACTTCCCGGACCGGGTGAGGAACTGCGGGACGACCCGCACCAGTTCGCGACGGACGCCCTGGCCGTCGCCGACCCGCAGCTTCATCCCGTCGGGCTTCAGCCGCACCAGGCTGCCCGCGAGGGCGAGTTGGTGGTTGGCCGACTCGATCGCCTTCGGGGAGGCGAACACCTGCTGCCCGTAACCGCCTTGGCGGTGTGCCAGCGAGAGGTCACCCGACACATGGAGCGGCGGATGCTGGCTCACCGGGGTCTGCCGGTGGCCCTGCGTCGGCACGACCAGCCGCGGTACGTCACCGGAGCCCCGGTCGTAGTCGAAGCCGGTCTGCTGCATGGCGGTCGGCTCTTCGAACAGCGTCGTGTCGGGTTCGGCGCCGATCACCTCGTAGTCGCTGGTCGTCAGCGGGCGGGCGCGCAGCCGGTCCAGCAGGTTCGCCGGGGTCAGGGGCGAGGTGTGCTCGCCCGGGTGCGCAAGCAGCTTGGCCGCGTAGTCGGGGCCGCCCGCATCCGGCTCCGGGGTGGCGGAGTCGAACAGGTCCAGCGGTCCGCGCGCACTGCCCAGATGCAGCGACCAGCCGCCGTCGCCGCCGCGCAGATCGAGGCGTTCGGCGCCGGTGCGCCAGTCGAGCATGGGACGCACCTCGGCGCCGGTCGACCACACCGCCGTACCGGCCCGGTCCGCCACCAGCTGCGCGAGCCCCTGGTCCTGCGCGTGCGAGACCAGCAGCAGGATGTCCTGGTCGGGGCCGCGCAGCGGGTCGCGGGCGACGAGTTCGGCGAACTCCGCCGGGCCGGACACCTGGATCGTCCGGCCGTCCACCCGCACGGACAGGCCGTCCCCCGGCGAGCCCAGGGCGGTGACCACGTACGGCTCCCGCCAGGGCGCCGCGTGCTCGGTGGCCGTCCCGTCCGGGCCGGACACCGTGTAGCTCGTCAGGTCCGGCGGTACCGCCCGAGCCCCCGTCCAGTCGCGGCCCGTGACCTGCCCCGAGGCGTCGACCAGCGCGGTGTGGTGGTCGAGCGCGCCGTGCTCGGTGGCCAGGTAGTGCGCGCCGAGCGCGGCGGCGTCCCGCGTCGCCTCGGGTCCGGCGTGCGCGGTGAGGGCCAGCAGATACCGGTAGTCGCCCGCGCTCGGCGGCCCGTCCAGATGGAGGACCTGTTCGGTCAGCAGCTCCAGATGCGGCCGGTGCTCCGCGTCCGGCGCCGGGTGCGCCAGATCCATCGACTGGAGGGTGAGCAGGGCGTCATGGGCGCGGTCGTACGACTCCTGGTCGAGCGTCTCGCCGTACAGCCCGTCCAGCCACTCGTACTCGCGCCGGCGCTCCAGCGTGTACTCCTGGAGGATGTCCGACCAGTCGAGATCCTCCTCGTCGCGGTGCTCCCCGGAGTTCTCGGACTGCGGCATGCGCGGGTCCTGGGCGGTGCGCTCCTCCCCGGAGGCCCGGTCGGGGTCGGTCACCGGGTCGACCCAGATGTGCCGCCGGGTCACGGGCTCGGCGGCCGTACGGGCCTGCTGCCAGCGCGGATCCCGCTCCGGCGCGCCGCTGTGCGACTGCTCCCCGCCGGTGTGCACGACGGACTCGGGTACGTCGCCGACGAGCGCCCCGAGCAGCTGGAGGTGGCGGCCGCGCAGCCCGCCCTGGGCGAGGCCGTGCGGCGCGGGCTGGTGGAAGTCGCCGAGCAGACTGCCCGCCACCTGTGCCCGGCCCGGCCCCTCGCCGTCCTCGCGGTACTCGTCGCGCAGCCCGAGCTGGTGGCCCAACTCATGGGCGTAGGCGACCGGTTCGGCGTCCGGCCACCAGGTGCGCTGGTCCATCGGACGGTCATGGTCCGCGAGGTCGACCACCAGATGGGGGTCGGAGTCCGCCGGCACCCGCTCCACCGTCACATGCAGCAGGCTCCCGTCGGGGAGGCGGTGGCCGGGGCGGTTGTAGAACTCCTCGGCGCCCTGCTGGAGCCGGTGCCAGGCGGTGTCCGGGTCATGGCCCGAGCCGTCCCGGAAGGCGACCCGCACGGTCAGATCGGTGACCAAGGTGTCGCCGACGCGGAACGCGCGGGCGTCGAAGGCGGAGCGGACCACGAAGCGGGGCGCCCGGTCGAGGGGGCGGCGCGGGGTGGTCGCGGACACGGTCCCGTGCGCGGGCTCGGGTGCCTTGACCGCCGTGGACTCTGTGGATTCCGTGGATGCCGTATGAGTCTCGGGGTGCCTCGGCGCCTTGGGTGCCTCGGGCGCGACCTCATGGTCGGTCAGCGGCGGCTTGGCCTTCGGCGGCACGGTCGTGGTGTTCTGGTCGGCCGGGCGCGTCGGGACGCGGCTGGCGTCGTAGTGGTTGTGGCCGTTGTAGTACACGTCGACCGTACGGTTGCCGCCCTGCGGCCCGACCGCGCTCAGATGGGCCGTGCCGCCGCCCTCGGTCGACTGGAAGGTGCGCAGCCGGATGCCGAGGGTGTGGGCGACGAGCCCGGGGAACATCTCGCCCGCGTCGGTGTTCCAGGCGCCGTTGCCCGGCACCCAGTTCTGCACGGCCCGGATCAGCGTCTGGTGTTCGGCGGACGTGAGCGGCTGGTGCAGCGCGGTGTCCACGACGGCGCCGACCAGGAGGTCGTGGCTGTCGACGTAGTCCAGGCTCAACGGGCCGGAGCGGGTGGTGAGGTACGTGAACTGGGCATGCGGGGCGAGGGCGGTGTCGCCCAGCTGCCAGCGGCCCTGCTCGTCCGTGGTCTCGGGCACCTCGGTGGCGGCGCGGTCGGCGGCGTCCTGCGGGGAGAGTTGACGGGGAGGGCCTGTCAACTCCTGGGCGCGGGCGTCGAGATAGAGGGTGCGCAGCGCCTGCGGGCTGAGCCAGTCGTGCGAGGCGACATGGTCCACACCGGCGTCGCGCAGCCGCTGCTGCAACTGCTCGAAGGACTCGCCCCGGAGCGTCTCCCGCAGCTGGTTCTCCTGGCTGCGGCGGTACAACTGAGTGACGTCGAAGGGCAGATCCTGTGGACGGGAGTTCCGCACCCGGTCCAGCACCATCTGGTGCAGATTGCGGGCGGCCCGGCCCAGCGGGCTGTCGGCGCCGACGCTGCCCCGCTGGGTGCGGATCTGGTGGACGACGGCCCCGTGCTGGGTGCGCGCGTGATCGGTCGTACCGCCGTGCAGAGCGCTCGGCCAGTGCTCGGGCGGGGTGCTCGCGAGCACGGAGTACAGCAGGCAGCGACCGTCACCGGGGACGGGGACACGGGGCTGGGGCGGCGCTTCGGCGGTGTGGTCCTCGGTGGTGTGGTCCAGCTGGGTGTGCTCCTGCAGGCTGCTTTCCTGCTGGCTGTGGTGCTGCTGGGTGTGGTCCTTCGGCGTGGGGGGCTTGAGGGTCTGGGCCGTCTCGTCGGTGGACTTGGGGTCCTCGGACTTCTCCTGGGCGGGCTTGGTGGCCTCGTGCGTATCGGCCGGCTTGTTCGTGTCGGCGGGCTTCTGGCTCTCGGCCAGCTTGTGTGTGTCGGCGGGCTTCTGGGTCTCGGCCGGCTTGTGCGTCGTGTCCTGCTGCTCGGTCTCCTCGGACGCCTTCACCGGCTTGGTCTTGGTGGTCGTGGTCGCGTCCGTGGTCTTCGTGTCGTCCTTGGACGTGGCGGTGTCCTTGGACGTGGCGTCCTTGGACGTCGTGGTGTCCGTGGACGCGGACGTGTCCGTGGCCGTCGTCGTGGTCGCGTCCTCGGTCTTCTTCGCCGTCCAGTAGTAGACGTGTCCGTCCGTGTGCGCCGTGTTCCCGTACGTGCCGCCCTCGTCGTACTTCTGTGTGCTCAGCCGGACCGGCTGGCGCATCAGCACCTGGGCGCCCTTGACCGTGGCCTTGCCCGGCTCGGTGGCGGTCTTGCCGTGCGGCAGGACCGGGGGCGCCAGGGTGCGGGTCGGGACGCCCGGGGCGCGGGTCACCGGGGAAGTGCTCTCGAAGGTCTGGTCGCGGTCCAGCTTCAGGGCGTTGGTGGGGATCGGGACGATCACGCTCGGATTCTTGGTGGTCACGGGCACGGCCAGCGGCGTCAGGCTCGCGTTCAGGCCGTTGCTCGCGGTCGCGGCCGACTCGTGCTCGGTGGACACGGTGATCTCGTCGCTGCCGTTGTCCCGGGTGGAGATCTCCACCGCGTCCCCGGTCGGCTCAAGACGGACCTCGACACCGGTCTTGCCGTCACTGCCGAGCGGCACCGTGCGATAGCCGCTCGCGGGGTCCTTCAGCTGGTGGAACACCGTGGGCAGGGTGCCCGAGCCCAGCGCCCGGCGCAGCGAGAACTGCTGCTCCAGCGGCAGGCGTTGCTCGCTGACCAGGGGGTGGGAGGCGTCGAGACGGGGATCGGAGACGAAGGAGCCGAGCAGCTTGGTCGCCGCCTCGGGCGTCATCGCCCCGGCCCAGTGGCCGATCGTGGTCGCGGCGGAGCCCAGGCCCCAGGAGAGGGCCGCACCCGTCTTGCCCAGCACCCCGTCACCCCAGGGCCGGGGCGTGCTGAGCACCGTCTGCGCCTGGTCGTACAGCCCAGTGTGGTTGTCGAAGCCCACCAGGTCATGGGCGGAGTCCAGCGACGCCTGCCAGCGGTCCCGGTCCGCCTTGGGGACGACGGGCCGCATCTCGACGGTGGCGCCGCCGTCCAGGACCTGCTGCTGTGCCTTCGGCGGCTGCTGTTGCTGCTGTTCCTTCGGGTGGGCGGCCGCCTGTTCGGCGGTCTCCGTCAGGGACTTGGGCACGTCGACGTGCACCCGCCAGGTCGGCTCCACGGGGCGCGGCCTGACGAGGTTCACGAAGCGTCCGTACTCGGTACGCCGGGTCACGGTGACCTCGAAGCGCATACGGTTGCCGAACCGCACCGTGTCGCCGAACTTCGACGTCTTGTGCTCGACCTTGGTGGTGACCCCGGTCTCGGCGCTCTTGCTCCGGCTGCCCTCGGCGCCCCCGGACGGCGCCCAAGCCGCGCTGCCCAGGCCGGACTTGTTCTCCTCGGCCTTGACGGCGGCGGCGTCCTCGCCGGGCTTGGGCTTGACCACCGGGGCGTAGGAGATACGGAAGTTGCCGTCGGCGCCCAGCGACCAGTTGTGGCCCGCGCTGCCCTTGACGGTCTCGGTGAGGCCGACCTTGCGGGTGGTGTCCCCGGTGGAGTGGTCGCCCTCGTCGGTCCACTCGTCCCGCGGGACGCCCCGCACCAGGACCTCGGTGACCACCCGCTGGGTGCGGGACTCCTGTACGTGGTAGTCGAGGATGCCCCGGCCCACCAGGTCCTCGTAGTTGGCCGACAGGTTCTCCGGCGAGAAGGTGTCGGCGAACGGCAGCGCGCTCTCGGGTACGTCGGACACCTGGTCGAGGCCGCGGATCTGCCGGTCGATCTCGCCGAGGATCTCGTCGGAGCGGGGGATCTCGGCGGTGGCGCCGCCCAGCAACCCCTTGGAGAGCAGCGGGGCTTGGCGGGTCCCGGTGGTGTCCGGTGCCTTCGAGGCGTCCGCGCCGAGCCGTCGTACATCGTCGTCGGAGAGCAGCACCAGCACCCGGTGCTTGCTCTGCTGCGGATCCCCGAGGGTGATCTTCCCCTTGGCGTCGGTGACCCGGCCCTGGACGGTGACGTCGGCGTCGGCCTCGTACAGGTGCCAGGTGCCCTTGTAGGCGGCCTTGCGCGAGGTCGTCATCTTCTGCTTGATGTTCTCGCCGCTGTTGTGCCCGGCGCCGCCCTTGCCCTTGAAGCCGCCGCGCACCTGGAGGGAGGCGTCGGGGCTGTCCTTGGACGGGAAGCGGCCGGCGTCGAAGCCCAGGCCCGCCTTGAACGCCCGGGTGTTCTTGTCGGCGACCGCTGTGGACACGCTGGTCTTGGTCTCGATCTCCAGCTTGCCCTCGCCGGGCAGCGTCTCGCGGAAGTGGAGATTGCTCAGCCTGGTGCGCGTCGACAGCCCGATGGTGTCGCGGTTGCGGCCCGAACCGACCTGCTCGTCACCGCTGTTGGCCCAGCCGCTGTGCGAGGCGGAGACCAGGGACCGCAGATGGTCCTCGTCGGTGAGCCCGTCCAGGGCGTCCTTCAGCTCGGGCACCCGGGTGTGCTCCTGTGACGTCCCGGCCTTCTTCTGGAAGGCGCTGGTCAGGGACTGCTCGGCCGTGGTCCGGAAGCCGTCGGACCCGGTGACATGGCGGATCGCGTGCCGCTGCGGCAGCACCTCCACCTTGGGGATGGACGCCGGGGGCGGATTGTCGGCAGCCTTCGGCTCGCGCGCGACCTCGACCGTGAGCTGACCGCCGGGCCGCACCTGCTTGATGTGCTGCATGTGCGGGGACGGCGCGATCGTGGACAGGTGCGTGGTCGGCTGCTTGGGGTCCTCGACGCCGACCATGACGTGGTATGTCACAGAGTGGGCGTAGGTGTCGGTGTCCGCCTCCAGGGAGAACTGCCGTTTCACCTCGGTCTCGGCGCCCATGGTGAGCCCGTGCGAGGGGTTGTGGGCGGTGATGTCGAGGCTGCCGATGGTGAAGCCCCGGGTCACATCCGGGTGGTCGAGCGAACTGCGCACGTTTCCGGCGAGGTTGACGACGTGCTTGGAGCTGCGGGTGACGGACTTGTCGGCCCCGGTGGTCCGGGTGGTCACCGCCTTCGTGGTCGACTTCCCGGAGCCCAGATGGTCGCCCTTGCCGGGCTCGGCCTTGATGAGGATCTCGTGCGTGGTGCCCGAACGCCCCGGCAGATGCGGGCTCTTGAGGGTGATCCGGTAGGTGCCGTCCAGCAGCTTGGAGCCGCCGCCGCGCAGCCGGGAGGGCGCGAGCTGCTGCCGCAGGGAGCGCAGGTTCTCCCACGCCTCGGGGGTGACGCGGGGGTGGGTCGCGGCGCCGCTGGGAGGACGGATCGCCTCCGGGGGCGGCAGCACACCGGGATGGTCCTGGTGCATCTCCCGCACGATGTGGTCCTCCAGCTCCGTGGAGCCGGGGACGTCGAGGATCGTGGTGCGCGGGGCGGCGACCGGGTCGGTGAGCCGGGCGGGCTCCAGCTGCGGATGGTCACCGGTGGTGGCCTTGGGCAGCTCGTGCGGGACGGCGCGCAGCACCTCGCCGTTCTGCGGATCGATGGTGAGGACGACATCGCCGGGCGCGGGCGTCGGCTGCTTCACGGACGGCGGCGGGCTGTGGTCGCCGATCTTCGTGGTGGTGGTGGAGTGCAGCCCGTCGGGCCCCGGCCCGAAGTGGTGCCGGATGAGCTGGACCCGCAGCCGCACCTTCGTGGCGACCAGGTCGGCCTTGCCGGTGTGTTCACGGCTGGCCTCGGTGCCGATGGTGTTCTTGCCCTTGACGCCGTGGGCGAGGTTGCTGGAGCCGGTGTAGCCGGCCGTGCCGGTCAGCCAGGTGGACTCCTTGCTGCCGTCCGTCGCCTTCCACACCTCACCCGTGGCACCGCCGCTGAGCCCCAGTGACCAGGAGCTGTTCTCGGTACGGCTCTGACCGTGCTCGCCCGACGACTTCGAGCCCAGCGTCGCCTTGTCGTCCACGGTGTGCAGGGCCCGGGAGTCGTCCGGCTCCACCGTCAGCAGCAGATGGGCCTTGCCGCCGTCGCTCAGGGTCAGCGGCTTCGACAGCAGGCCGGCGCCCGAGGCGTGCTCGAACTCGTTGATGACGTTGGACGGTTGGAAGAAGTCCTCGATGTCCTGGTGCGCGGTGCCCTCGGGGCGCGCCTCGCGCGGCAGCGCCTCGTAGACGGCGTTCCGGGCCGTGTCGAGGCCGGTGACGGACACCGGATGCCCGGAGGCGGGCCGGGCGGCGTGGTTCTTGGCCTGGTCGGACTCCCAGCCCTGCCAGGCTTGCGGCCGGCCCTTGTCCAGCTCCTGCGGCCGGGGCACATCGGCGCGGACCTGCCCCTTGATCTCGCCGTCGGCGCCGGGGACGTCGAGCCGGGTGCCCTCGTGGTCCGTGACCTTCACCTGGTAGGTGAAGTCGGAGGTGTAGCTGTCGGTCTTGCCGGTGAAGGCGAACTGGTTCGCCGTCTGCGCGGAGGACTTGACCGTGGTCTCGCGCCCGTGCGTGGCGCCGCCCAGCTTGCCGGACGGCGTGACCAGGGCGGACAGCTGGGGGTTGACGGGCCGTACGACGGTCGGCCCGAATTCGAGGCCCGCCTCGGAGGAGGTCATCTCCGTCTTGCGCGGGGCGCTCTCGTGCGTCGACTCCACGGGCACGTCGAAGCCGTCCCCGTCGTTGTCCTTCGCCGCGTCCTTCGTCGGGTCCAGCTGCCAGGCGGAGGCGGTCGCCTTCACCTCGACCTCGTACGGCTTCCCGTCCACCCGCACGGTGAAGCGCCAGCCGCCGTTGACCATCTGCCCGTGCTGCTTGCGGAAGTTGGCGGGATCGAGGGCCGCGTCCAGGCGCTGGGTGACGGAGGTGTCCTTGGAGTGGCCGCCGAGCAAGGTCTCGACCCGGGTGCGCACGGCGTTCGGACCCGGGTCCTCGGTGATCTTCTTCCCGGCGAGGCCCTGGATGTGCCGCCCGTCGAGGACGGCGTCCGGCTGCTTCTCCTCGGGCTTCGGCTTCTCCTGGGGCTTGGGCTGCTCCTGCGATTTAGGCTGCTCCTCGGCCTTCGCTTCCTCCTTCGCCTTCGCTTCGTCCTCAGCCTTCGCTTTCTCCTCGGCCTTCGGGTCCTCTTCGGCCTTCGCGTCCCCTTCGGCCTTCGGCTGTTCCTCGGTCTTCGGCTGCTCCTGCGGTTTCTCCGTCCAGGTGAGTTCGGCGTTCTCCTGGCCAGGGCGGAACCGGAGCAACGGCTCGCCGTCCGGGCCGTGATGGGCGCCGACGATCTTGTCGAAGACGGTCTTGCTGAAGGGGGAGGGCGGGTCCCAGAACATATGGGCGCCGTGCATCACGGCGATGTCCTTGGCCTGCATCTCCTTGATCAGCGCCTCGTGCTCCTCCGGCGGGATGCGGGTGCCGCCCGGGGTGGAGATGTCGAACAGGTCGTGGTCCCCGGTGATGGGCCGCCGCGCACCGTCCTCGCCGACCCCGTGCACCACGCCGTCGACCACCACGAACTTGTTCTTCTTCGCCAACAGCTCCATCTTGGCGTTGAGCTCGCGGTATTCGGTGGAGCGCTGGTTGTAGCGGGAGAGGACCTTCTCCCAGTCCTTCTCCGGCACGGCGCTCTGGTCCGGCATCTTGGGCTTGAAGTAGCCGACGAGTCCGATGTTCTTGGGATCGGCGCCGAGGTGGATGTCCGCCTCGCTGATCGTCTTCGCCTTGATGTCCTGAGGTTTGGCCATGGCTCCGGCGTCGAGCCACTTCGGTGCGGTGGAGTTGGTGGGGCGGACGTCGATGACGAGGTTCTTCTCGCGGGCGATCTGCCGGAACCCCTTGAAGTTCTTCTCCGGGATGCCGTAAGTGTGCCGCGCCGTATAGGAGTTGACCTCACCCTTCTTGAGCGGCTCGGTCCAGGTGAGTTCGGCGTGCTTGTTCTCGGGCCGGAAACGCAGCAGCGGTTCGCCGTCGGGACCCTGGTGCGAGCCCACGATCTTGTCGAAGACGGTCTTGCTGAAGGGGGAGGGCGGGTCCCAGAACATATGGGCGCCGTGCATCACGGCGATGTCCTTGGCCTGCATCTCCTTGATGAGTTCGTCGTGCTGGGGATGCGGGATGCGGGTGCCGCCCGGGGTGGAGATGTCGAACAGGTCGTGGTCGCCGGTGAGGGGCCGCTGCCTGCCCTCGTCGTCGATGCCGTAGACCACGCCGTCCTTGACGGCGAACTTGTGCTCCGCCTCGTACACCGCCATCTTGGCGTTGAGTTCGCGGTACTCGGTGGAGCGCTGGTTGTAGCGGGACAGGACCTTGTCCCAGTCCCCGTCGGGAACGGTGGCCCGGTCGGGGGTCTTGGGCTTGAAGTAGCCGACGAGTCCGATGTTCTCGGGGTCGGCGCCGAGGTGGACGTCGGCCTCGTTGATGGTCTTCGCCTTGATGGCCTGGGGCTTGGCCATGGCTCCGGCGTCGAGCCACTTCGGCGCGGTCGGGTTGGTGGGGCGGACGTCGATGACGAGGTTCTTCTCGCGGGCGATCTGCCGGAACCCCTTGAAGTTCTTCTCCGGCATGCCGTACGTCTCCCGCGCGGTGTGCGCGTCGACCTCGCCCGGCTTGGGCTCGGGCTGCCGGGTCGGGTCGGACACCGGGTCCACCCAGGCGTGCTGCCGGGGAACCGCCGGCGCCTCGGCCCGCGCCTGCTGCCAGGCCGTATCGTCTCCGGTGTCCTCGTGCCGGGGGTGCTGCCCCCCGCCCTGCTGGGCGAGCAGGTCGTCATGGCCCGTCGTCAGGGCGCCCAGGAGCTGGATATGGCGGTCGCGCAGCCCGCCGTGCGCAAGCTCGTCGTGCTCCGGGGCCCGGTGGACGTCGCCCGGCAGGCTGCCGAGGATGTGCGGGCGCTGCGGCGCGGTCTCGTCGGCGTACTCGTCGCGCAGCCCCAGCTGGTGGGAGATCTCGTGCGCGTACTCGACGGGCCGGGCACCCGGCGCCCAGGTGCGCTGGTCCATGTCGTGGCCCGCGCCCACCAGGTCGACGGTCAGATGCGGCTTGTCGTCGGGGCCCACGCGCTCCAGGGTGACGTGCAGACGGTCGCCGTTGGGCAGCGTGTAGCGCGGGTCGTTGAAGTAGCGCTGCACGCCCTCCTGCGCCCGGCTCCAGGTGTCGTCGGCGTCATGCGTGCCCGAACCGTCCTCCCGCAGCGCCACCCGCACGGTGAGATCGGTGTACGACGTCTCGCCCACGGTGAAGCGCCGCTGGTCGAAGCCCGAGCGCACCACATAGCGCGGGGTGCGGTCGAGCCGCATCCGGGGCGGCGGTCCCGAGGGACCGTTGACGGCGGCCTGCCGGCGCAGGTCGTCCAAGCCCTCGGCGCTGGGGGCGGGCTGCCGGGAGGGGTGGTTCGGGTCCTCCTGCGGCGGCTCCTTCTGCGCCTGGAGCTGCTGGTCCTCCTGCGACTGGTGACGGTGCTGCTCGTGCGGCTGCTGATGGGGCTGATGAGCGGGCTGCTGCTGCGGCTCGGGGGCGGGCGTCGTCCGATGAGTCGTCTGATGAACGGTGGAACCGGTGGAGTCGGTGGAGTCAGTGCTCGGGGTGTGATCCGCGGGGACCTTGAGGGCGTCGCCGTCGTCCGAGGCGGGGGTGGTGTCCTCGGTGGTCCTCGTGTGCTCGTCGGTCCCGGTGGTGATCCGGTCGAGGTGGCCGGGGGACTCGGGGGTGACGGTCGGCCGGGTCAGCTCCTGCCGCAGCGCGCTCGTGCGTTCGTCGTACGTCAGATGGGAGGACAACTCCGTGCGGATGTCCTCGATCCGGCGTGACGTGTCCTCCGGCGCGCCCTCCCGCACACCGAGCAGCTGCTCGGTGTGCTCCTCCCGCAACTGCTCCAGCTGGTCGCCGAGTTCGCGCACCTTGTCCTGGCGGTCCAGCTCGCGCTGACGCAGATGCTGGTCGAGCTTGTCGAGGGCCGCCCTGGACTCGTGCTCGGTCGCCGCCTCCTGGGCGCGGCGGCGCAGCTCGGCGGCACGGGGATCGTCCTCGCCGTCGTGCAGGGCTTCGAGGCGCTCGCGCAGTTCACGCTCGGAGGGGCGGTCGGGGGTGTCCGACTTCAGCCGGTCCAGGCGCTGCTGGAGCCGCTGGTCAGTCCTGTACTCGTGAAGGGCGCGCAGTGCCTGGTCGGCCTCCTGCGGGGTGGCCGCGCGGTCCACCTGCTCGCGCAGCTCGCGTTCGTGCTCGTCCGCGCCGTCGTTGAGGGCGTCCAGGCGCCGGCGGAGATCGGCGTCGCTGCCCGGCGTCGGGGGCCGGTCGGGCGTCGGCTCGTCCGACTTGAGGTGATCGAGGCGCTGTTGCAGCCGCTGGTCCTCGCGGTGCTGCTCCAGCTCGTGCAGGGCCTGGTTCGCCTCGTCCGGGGTGCGGGCGTTGTCGAGGCGTTCGTGGAGCGCGGTGGTCTCGGGGTCGGAGGTGGACCGCAACTGGACCAGCCGGTCGTGCAGTTCGGCGTCCTGGCGCGTCGAGTCCAGCTGTTCGCGCAGCCGGTCGGCGGTGGGCTGGTCGGTGGTCAGGGCGAGCCGCTGCCGCAGGTCCTCGACGTCCTGGTGGAAGGGGCGCGGGGCGTCGTCGCCGGTCAGCGACGCGGCGGGGACATGGCTCTCGACGTACGACGAGTACTCGTTGAGCCTGCTGTCCAGCAGCTCGGAGTCCCCGGAGCGGTGGGCCTGTTCGACCGCGTCGACCTTGCTCTGCCATTCCTCCCTGGATCCGGTGAAGTCGGTCAGCCGGTCGAAGCCGCCCTGCGCGTGCGCGTGGAAGGCGTCGTAGCGCTGATGGGCGGCCCGCGTCTCGACATGGGCGCGGAAGTCCGACAGATGCTCCCCGGCGCGCTGCCAGTCGCCGGACGCGACGGCCTTGTGCACGGCACCGGTGTACGCCGCGCGGTCGGCCTCGGACATCCCGGCGGACCGTGCGGCACGGTCGAGGTCCGACACCCGCTGCCGGATGCCGGCGTCGGGTGCGACGGGCCGGGCCGTCGGGGGCGCCGGCGCCTGGTGGAGCGGGTTCGGGTCATGGGTGGGCACGACGACGGAGTCGAGCTGGTGCAGCTGCTCGGTGACATGCGCGTCGGGGGCCGTGGACTCGGTGTCCACGTGCGGGGTCGTACCGGGCTCGTGCCGGGGGACGTCAGGGAAGGAGGGCGTGTGCTCGGTGGTCGGGGACTGGTGCGGTTCGGTGGTCGTGGGGGACCGGTGCTGCTCGGTGGTGGTCGGCGACGTGGTCGGGGAGTGGTTCTGCCCGCCCGTCGTGGGGGTCTCGTTCTGGCCGCCGGTGGTCGGGGCCTGGTGCTGTCCGCCGGTCGTGGGGGACCCGTTCTGGCCGCCGGTCGTCGGGGCCTGGTTCTGACCGGTGGGCGACTGGGCGCGAGGTGCCCGGGGGGCGACCTCGTCCTGGCCGTAGTCCGTCGTGGGGGAGCGGTGGGTGGTGGTGGAGCCGGTGGTCCGGGTGGGGCCGGTGGAGGTGGTGGAGCCGGTGGATCGGGCGGCGCCGGTCGACGTGGTGGAGCCGGTTGAATGAGTCGACTCGGCGGACTTGGTGGTCTCGGCGGTCTCGGTGGATTCCGTGGAGACGTGCGGGGTCGTGGCCGTTTTTTGGGTGGCGCCGGTGACCGGGCCCTCGGACTCGGTGACCGTGGTGTGCGGGGAGGTGTGCGCCGTACTGTCGCCGCTCTCCTCTCCGGTACGACCGCCACCCGTGGCCGGCGACTTGACGGAACCGGTGCTGCCCCCCGTGCCCACGCCCTTGTCGCCAAGCCCCTTTTCGCCAAGGCCCTTTTCGCCAAGCCCCTTGGTGTCGAAGTCCTCCATGCCGGGCAGATGCGGCCCGTCCCCGTCGAAGGGGAGCTTCGGCAGATGGAGGTCGGGCTCGGACGGGAGATGGATGTCGGGCGTGTGGACCTCGGTGTGCTCGCCCCCGCCGAACCTGCGCTTGCCCCCGCCGCCGCCCATCGCGCCGATGATGCCCGAGGTCAGCGCGGAGCCCATGTCGTTCTCGCCGCCGAAGATCTCGGACATCACCTCGGTGGTGACGATGCTGGACGCACCGCCGATGAGGCCCTTGCCGATCAGCGAGGACGCGAACTTCGGCGCGAAGGCCGAGCCCGCCCCGGAGAAGATCCCGCCGATCGCACCGCCGATCGCGCCGCCCTCCAGAGCTTGGAGCGTGGCGGCGGTGTCCCACTTGGTGCGGTCGCCCTTGAGGAACTGGATCCCCTGGATCACCGCGTCCATGCCCACCATGAACCCGACACCGGTAGCGATCGAGATCAGCAGCCGCTTCAGCAGCATCTTGACGATCGCCCGCACACCGGTGACCAGGACCGGGATCGCCTCCGGTGCCCAGAAGGCGAGTTCGGCGATCTCCACCGCCAGCCACACCAGCTGGGCGATGATCATGTACTTGGCGTACTCGACCTGCAACCCCGTGTTACGGCCCAGCTCGCCCAACTGCCCGGCCGCTTCGGCCATGTCGGGGATGTTGGACTTCAACTGCTGGGTGAAGGCGGAGAACTCGTCGGCGACCTGGCCGCCGACACTGTGCAGCACCCCGCTGGTCGCCGGGTCGATCTCCCGGCTGATGGCGGTCAGTTGGCGCGCGGCGTCGTCCCACGCCGCGCCCAGGCTGCGCAGTTTGTCCTCGTCACCCTTGGGCCAGTCCTGTCCGACGGCCAGCTTGGCGACCCAGTCCAGTTCCGGGGGCAGTTCGATGCTCATGACTTGGTGTTCTTCACCCGTGTCTCGGTGGGCTGGACCTCGGCGGTGTGCAACCGCCGGGTCGCCTCGACGTTCTGGTCCTCCATGCGTTCGAGATTGACGGCCATCGTGCGGATGCCGTCGTGCATGCTGTCGACCAGCTGGCCCATCTGCCCGGTGCTGTCGATGATCTGCTTGTGGGGCGTGGCGTACTGCTCGTAGAACTGCCGCCCGGTCGCGTCCTCGCCCCAGCACTCGCCCAGCTCGGAAAGCCGCCCCTCCAGGCCCTTGCCGATGTCCCGGAACCGCGCCGCCAGCTGCTGCACATACGGCAGCTGGTTGCGCAGCCCGGCGGTGTCGACGTAGAACTCGCCGTCAGCCATGCGTTCCTCCCTGGATCCCGTGGTCGTGGTGGGGTGCGGTGCCCGGCGTCATCGGCCGCCACCGCGTCGTACGTCCGGCCGTCCCTCGGCGATGTACTCGCGCACCTCGTCGGGCATGGCCGGTTCCTCCGCGAGCAGTTCGGTGGCGTCGACCCTGCCCTCGATCAGGTCGGTGAGCCGCACCCCGGCCGGCAGCCCGTGCGAGCCGACCTCCGCGACGGCCTCCAGCGCGTTGGCGCGGGCCTGGCGGATGGTGGACAGCAGCGCCTCGGAGAGTTCCTTCGGCGCCATCCGGTGGTAGGCGCCGGTCGGGAACTCGATCGCGGTGACCTCGCCCTGCGCGTTCACGGTCGCCTTGACGGTCTGCCGGGGCGCGGTCGCCGTACCGGTCACCTCGTTGATCCGGCGCCGCGTCTCCACGGCCTCCGTGCGCTGCTTGCGGTACAGCGCCAGCAGGTCTTCTATCTCCTGGTCGTAGGGGCTGCTCATCCGAGTCTCCTTGCGTCATGCGATGGTGCGTCATGCGATGGTGCGGTGGCGGGGCGGCACCGGGTGGCGGGCGCGGTCACAGCACCGCGCCCGAGCCGTCGGAGGCCGCCGTGCCCCAGGTGTCGCCCTCCTGGACCAGCAGGTCCGCGATCCCCCGGGACGGCTGCGCCGGCTCCTCCTCGGCCTCCGTCTCGTCCAACGCCGAATCCTGCGGGGGCAGTTCCGCGGTGAGTTCCGAGGGGTCGCCGGCGAACGAGCGCAGCCGTACGGCCGGGACGACCATCTCGCCGGGACCGGTGGGCCCGGTCCGGTTGGGGCGCCAGGTGGAGAGCCGGGGGCCGTCCGCCTCCTCCGCCGTGGCACCGGCCTCTCCCGACCAGGTGCTCGCGTCCTCCGTCGCGTAGCCGGGCGCGAGGACCTCCTCCTCGTCCTCGGTCGGCACGGACCACAGCAGCGGCACGAACGAGGCGCCCGCGCTGTCCCACGCCGCCGTGTCCTCCGCCTCGGCCTCGGCGGCGGGCGCCAACGCCACGTGGCCGTCGGGGAGTTCGGGCTGGTCCGGCTCGTCGCGGTGGCCCTCGCCGGGCTGTTGCGCGGTGTCGTCGCCGCCCGCCGGCAGCACGATCAGCGCCGCCGCGTCGTCCTCGTGCCGACGCCGGTGCCGTCGTTCGGCGGACTCCTCCGCCGCTCCCGCCGTACCCGCGCCGAGGCCGGACCCGGCCACCGCCGCGGCGGTCGCTCCCGCCGCCGCCCCGAGCAGCGCGGCGGGCAACGCGCCCTCACCCACGCCCTCGTGGGCCGCCACGACCGGACGCTCACCGTCGGCCTCGGCCTCCGGCGTCCACGCCTCCGCGTCGGGAGTGAGCAGACCGGACGCGTCCGACCGCTCGTCCCGCGACCCGGTGGAGGGGGCGCCCGCGCCGGGCATCATGCCGGGCATCGCGGGCGCGGCCTCGCCCGCCGCGACGGTACCCGCCTCGGCAGCCTCGGCCCCGCTCGCGACAGCGGCACCGGTCTCCTCGCCGTCCGCGAGGGGTGCCATGGGAGCCGCCGTGGGTCGCGGCGCGATGGGCAGCCCGTCCGAGCCGATCATCACACCCTCGGTGGGCTCGGGCAGTGCGAGTCCCTCGCCACCCGCTCCGGCGCCCCCGGTGATCTCCTCGGGCACCCCGGGCTCACCGGTCCACGGCTCGCCCTCGGGCTCCAGCAGTCCCGAGGCGTCGCTCGGGTCGGTCGTGCCCTGTGCGGCCGGGCCGCCCGCGCCCATGCCGGGCATCATGGGCATGCCGCCCATACCGCCCATGCCCAGGGCCGAGCCCTCCTCGGCCTCCTCGGCGGCGAGCGCGCCCGGCAGGGCCTCCGCCTCCTCGTCCAGCGGCAGCCCCAGCCCCTCGCCGCCCGCCAGGGCGCCGGCACCGCCGATCTCCTCGCCCACCTCGGGGTCGCCGACCCAGGGTTCGGCCTCGCTGTCGAGCAGGCCGCTGGAGTCGCTGCGATCGGGGGCGCCGCTCTGTGGCATGCCGCCCGCGCCCATGCCGGGCATCATGGGCATGCCGCCCGCGCCCATGCCGGTGAGACCCTCCTCGGTGGAGAGGTCGCCGGGGTAGCCCGCGGCCTCCGCCTCGTCCAGCGGCAGCCCGAGGCCGTCGCCGCCCGCGTCGGCGCCCCTGCCGCCGATCTCGTCGGCCACGCTCGGATCACCGCTCCAGGGTTCGGCCTCGCTGTCGAGCAGGCCGCTGGAGTCGCTGCGATCGGGGGCGCCGCTCTGTGGCATGCCGCCCGCGCCCATGCCCGGCATCATCGGCATCCCGCCCGCGCCGAGGCCCTGTTCGCCCTCCGACAGGCCGTCGAGGGCCGGCGACTCCAGCGCGTTGTCCAGGAGCGACGGCGATGCGAGCCCCTCCGGCAGTCCGGATTCCGTGTCGAGGCCGCCCGGGAACTGCTCGGGGGCGACATCGCCGAGCCCTTCCCCCGCGTTCAGGCCACCGGTGCCACCGACCCCCGTGTCGCCGGGGAAGTCCTCGGGAAGCCCACCGGTGTCCGACCAACTGGCAGGATCCTCGGCGAGGTTGTCGGCCAGCGTGGGGAACTTGCCGGCGCCGGTACCGGTGTTCAGGCCGCCCGGGAAGGCGGTGGGCGAGAACGTCGGAAGACCGTCGTCCAGATTGGAATCGCCGGGGAACGCCGAAGGGTTGAGGGCCTTGTCGAGGGCGCTCGGGTCCAGGGTGTCGTTGCCGAGCGCGTCCTTTGGAAGCCCGTCCAGACCGGGCGCGTCGCCGTCCACACCGGTGCCGCCGGAGTACGGCGAGGGCGTGGCGAGCGCGTTCATCGGGTTCACGCCGGGCATTTCCGGGTCCGGGAGGCCCGAGGTGTCGGGCGCCGAGAACGCCTGTGGATCCGGCGCGTCGACATTGGGCAGGTTCGGGTCGGTCAGATCGGGGTCGGGGACGTCCGGGACGTCGTCCGGCACATCCGGGCTGTCCGTGGGGCTGGTCACGGGCGGCGGGGTGTGCACCGAGTCGATGGTGACCTGGTACTCGCCCGCCAGGCTCTTGAGGACCGCCCGCATGTCGCTGGTCATCATCTCGACCAGCTGCGGCTTCTCGTGGATCGGGATCAGGCCGTTGCTCATCGGCTTGACGCCCATCTTCACGGCCTGGTCGGCGTACCAGGCGTCGATGTCGGCGATCTTGACCTGGGCGTTGTACAGGTTGACCGAGTTGTCGGCGAGCTGCTGCGGCACCGAGTTGCCCGCCTCACCGCCGGAGAGCACGTCCGCGGTCGCCTTCACCTGGCGCGAGAAGGTGTTGATCATGTCGCAGAAGGCGTCCGCCGCGGCTCCCTTCCACGGGCCGTTCTCCCCGGCCAGCGCGTTCGCCTGGTCGGCGAGGCTCTTGGCGATGCCGGCGAGCACCACCTCGGCGTTCAGGAAGTGGCCCGCCGCGTCCATCAGGGACTGGGGGTCGGAGATGCCCTTGGCACGCTCCTGGTTGGCGTCGGAGCCGGTTCCGGCGGACATGCCATTGATGGCCGCCATGATCTGCTTCCAGTCCCACGAGTTGTAGTCGTCGATCGACCCCGGATCGTTCCCGGGATCGGCGAAGATGCCGTCACCGCTGTCGCTGAACCCGCCGGTGTTGTAGTCCGGGCTGCCCATCTTTGCCCCAGTCTCCCGCTTGCGCCCCTGTCAGGGTCCCCGCCGCCCCCGGTCACCGTCGTACGGCACCGGGGGCGGCGGGGACCACCCGTCAACTTGCTCCGCCGCCGGACCCGCCGGCGTCGGTCACCAGGCTGGTGAAGTCGCTGCTCGTGCTCTGCATGGCGTTCTGCAGATCAGTCGCCTTCATCCGCCCGGCGTCTTCCAGAGTGGTGTAGTGCTGCGCCAACTGCTTGACGCCGTCGCGCAGATCACCCAGGCCCTGGGCCAGGTCCTGGAACACCTTGATGTACGACTCCTTGAGTCCGGAGTCGGCGTTCGGACCGTTGACCTTCGTCCGGATCTGGTTCGCGTGATAGAACGCGCCCGGCTCGGCCTGCACCTTCCCCAGCTCCGTCGCGGCGTCCCGCGTGGGCTGGATCAGCTTGTCGATGTTGTCGGCGAACAACAGCATCGACGGGGTGTCCACACTGGTACCGCTGCCCGGATTACCCGAACCGCCCGGTACGTTGGGCGGGTTGAAGGTGGTGGACGCGGTCACGGTGCCGTGCCCGGCTTCGATCGTCGTTCCACCGTCGTAGTGCTGCGGGTCCGGAGTCGGCGTCGACTTGTGCGGCTCCGGGATCGGCAAGGGTTGGTCAGCCATCGGTCACCCCCAGAGCGAAACGCCCTGGCGCTCGCCACTTGAGTAGTACTCGTTGATCTCACCGAGCATCTGTGTGGCGGAGGCGGCCTTCTGGGTCATGTCCGCGGCGGCCGCGTCCCACTGCGCCTTGACCTGCTGGTAGGTCTGCTGGGCGTCGCTGGTCCACTCGCTGAGGTGCATCTTCGCCGCGTTGTCCAGCTCGGTCAGAGTCTGGTTGATGCGCTGCGTGATGGAGTTCATCTCGCCGACGATGTAGTCGACCTGCTCCATCTGGACGGTGTACGTGGTCATCTGCTGTCCGGCTCCTTGGGAACGGATGCGAGTACGAAGGTGTGGGTCGGTCGGGGACCGGTCAGGAGGGGAAGCCGGGCAGACCGACGTTGCCCGAGCCGATCTGCTGCGCGACCTGCTGCGCCTGCTGCTGGGTGTTCTCGTGGGTGTTGGCGTAGATGTGGGTGTTCTGCGCCAGCTTCTCCAGCATGGTGCGCAGCGCCTGGTTGACCTTGTCGAAGTCGGTCAGCCAGTCCTGCATGGCCGTGTGGTAGATGTTCGCGGCCTCGCCGCTCCAGCTCGCCCGCAGGCCCTCGATCTGGCCGTCCATCTGCGCGTACGAGCCGGTCGTCTCGTCCAGGGCGGTCTGGAAGCTGCCCTGGGCGGCGGTCATTCCCTGTAGTTCGACTGACGTCAGTGCCATCGTTTGGTCCTCTCTCGAACTGCGGCGCCGGCCTTGGCCGTTGACAGCGATGTCGCACCCACGGGGGAGTGCGTGCCGACGCCGGATGGTGGGGGGTTCACCCGCCGTCCGCCGCCGCGCACGAGGTCGTGCGCGGCGCCGGGGGCGGACGTCTCTCATGTCTGCACCAGGGGCCTCGCCTGCGGCGGCGGCTCCGTGGTGCCCGGCAGGCCGCCCCCCGCGTGCGGGGCGCTCGCCGGCTGCGGTGCCGGTGCCGGTGCCGGTGCCGGTGCGGAGTGGGGCGGGTGCGCGCCGTGCTCCCGTGGCGGCGGATCGGCGGGTACGGCTGCCCGCGCGGCCCCGGGCGGTACGGCTGTCCGCGTGGCCCCGGGCGCCTGCGTGCCGTTCACCGAAGGTGCCGGACCTGCCGCCGCCGAGCCCGCTTCACCCGCCGGGGCCGCCGCCGAGCCCGCTGATGCCGCTGCGCCCGCGGAGCCGGACCCCGGTGTCGCGTCGGGCGCCCCAGGGCCGGGCAGATCGGTCGCGGAGACGGTACGGGTGCGGGCGGACGCGGCGAGCCGTTCCGCCAGCCGGTGCGCCTCCCAGGCGCCCCCGGGCGGCGGCGCGGCATGGAAGGCGGCGGCCAGCATCTCGGCCGCGTCGTCGGCCAGTTGGAAGCCGAAGGCCCACAGCCGGCGTCGTACCAGCTCGATGGCCTGCTCCACGGTGTACGGGTCGAGCCGCAGATACTCGGCGAACTCCCCGGCGATATCGGCCCGTTCACCCACCAGTGCACGCAGTTCGGCGGGCGAGCCGCACAGCGCGAGCACCGTGTCGCAGGGCGTACCGGCCAGCCGGGCCAGTCCGTCAAGCACCGCCGCACGCTCGGCGGGCGAACGGCGGCCGAGGGCCTCGTCGAGGCGCAGCACCAGCAACCCGCCCTCCGCCTCCTCCAGGGCCGCCGCCAGCCGGTGGGCGGGCTGCTTCGGGAAGCGTGCCGGGAGCGCGGAGAGCCGCACCTCGTGCACGGTGCCCGAGCCGAGCAGACCCGCCTCCGTCAGACACCGCGCGTACGCCCGGGCCAGCGCCCGCCGGCCACTGCCCTGCGGCCCCTCCAGCACGATGTTGGCCTGCGCGGACACCGTCCGCCCGGGCTCCCGCGGAGCACCGGCGAGCGCCGCGACGCGGGTGGCCAGGGCGGCGCGCGCCGTCTCGAGCCCGGTCATCGCGGCCAGCTTCCGCAGACCCGCCGGTTGTTGGGGTGCGGCGGCGGGCGTCGCCGACGGGGCGGGTGCCGGACTCGCGGGCTGCGGGCTGCGGGCGCCTCGGTCGGCCCGCTGCTCGGCCCGGCCGCTCGCCGGGGCCGCCGGGCCGCCCTGCGGCTCCGCCGCGCCGCCCGGCACCGTGATGACGTCCGCGCCGTCCAGGCGGGACAACTCCATGTCGTCGCCCGGGGGTTGGGCGGCGAGCCGGGACGCCTGCCGGCTGATCATCTCCTCGAAGACCTGGCGGGCGACGCGTCCGTTGCCGAAGGTGGCGCCCTTGGGCACGTCCTGGAAGTAGCGGTCCAGGGCCTCAAGCGCCGAGCCCGACAGCTCGTAGTAGTGCTTGGCGCACAGGCCCCGCACGATGGTGACCAGTTCCTCGGCGCTGTAGTTGGGGAACTCCACGGTGCGGGCGAAGCGGGAGGCCATGCCCGGGTTGGAGGCGAGGAACTGCTCCATCTGCGCGGAGTACCCGGCGACGATCACCACGACCTCGTCGCGATGGTCCTCCATCAGCTTCATCAGCGTGTCGACGGCCTCCTGCCCGAAGTCGGGGCCGTTGCCGCGGGACTGGTTGGTGAGCGTGTACGCCTCGTCGATGAACAGCACGCCGCCGAGGGCCTTGTTGAAGACCTCCGTGGTCTTGATGGCCGTACCGCCGATGATCTGCGCCACCAGGTCGGCGCGGGCCACCTCGACGATATGGCCCTGGCTGAGGATGCCCAGTTCCGCGAGGACCGCGCCGTAGAGCCGGGCCACTGTGGTCTTGCCGGTGCCGGGCGGCCCCGCGAAGACCAGGTGCCGGCTCATGGGCGGCATCGGCAGGCCCATCTCCTGGCGGCGCTGCGCCATCTTGTTGAGGTTGATCAGCCCGGTGACCTCCAGCTTCACGCTCTCCAGGCCGACCAGCCCCTCCAGCTCCGCGAGGGGTCCGGTGCCGGTGTGCGCGGCCGCCCGGGTCGCCGCCTCGCCGTCCCTCGCGCCGGAGTCGCCGGTGCCGGTGGTGCCGGTCGTACGGCCGCCCGGGTCGCCGCCCGTGTCGACGCGCTCCACCGAGACCTGGCCCGTCTTGAGCTGGCGCACCGGGACGCCGCCGTTGTCGCGGACCTCGCAGTCGTGCACCCGCACCGGTTCGTCGGTGTTGCAGCGCACGCCGTCGCCGCCGTTGTCGAAGACGGTGCAGTTGGTCAGCTCGGCCCGCGAGGACGCCTGCACATTCACTCCGTGGCCGCGGGCGCCGTTGACCCGGCAGCCGACCGCGGTGAGGGCGCCGCCCGCGCTGATCCGGATGCCGTCGCCGTCCGCCCCGGTGAACTCGCTGTCCTGGGCGCTCAGTTCGGCCTCGGCCCCGATGAGCGTCGAGCAGCCGGTGAACGCCGAGCCGGTCACCTCGGCGCGGGCGCCCGAGGCGAGGGCGAGGCCCGTACCGCCGCCGGAGCGCAGCCGCAGCGCGGACAGCGTCGCCGAGGCGCCCTCGGACAGCTCGACGCCGGTCACCAACTCGGCCTCACGTACGGTCAGTCGCGCCTTGGCCCCGACACCGCGCAACGCGGTGCCGCCCGCGTCGGCCGTCAGCCGGTCCAGCACCAGCGCGCCGTCCGCCACGTGCACGGCCGCCGTGCCCGCGCCCTCGACGGTCAGCCCCGCGCCCTCGGCATGCCCGCCCGCCTCCACCAGCAGACCGGTCGGGGTGCCGGTGATCCGGCAGTCCTCAAGGCGGGGCCGCGCACCGGCCGAGACATGGATGCCCTCCCGCCGGGCCCCGGCGACCAGGCACTCGCGCAGCACCGGCGCGCTGCCCTCGCCGACCCGGATCGCCTGCCCACCGGAACCGGTGAACGAGCAGCGGTTCAGGACGACTTCGGCCGCGCTGGTCAGATACGCGTCAAGGGCCGCGCTGCCGCTCACCTCGACACCGGTCAGTGTGGCGCGCGCGTTCTGCTCCACGGCGAGCGCGGGCTTGCCGCTGCCGCTGATCCGGGTGCCCTCCACCACCGCCGTGGCCTGTCCGTTGACGCAGACGCCGTTGCCCCGGGCCCGGTCGAGCCGGCAGTCGCGCAGGGTCAGCCGGCCGTGCTCGGCCACCACGACCGCCGAGGAGCCGACCTCCTGGATGTGTGTGCCCTCCACGGCGTTGGCGCCGCCGGAGGTGACCACGATGCCGGCGCCCTGCGCGTTGGTGACCTGGCAGTCCCGCAGCGCGACCACGCCGTCCTGCCAGGCCAGCACGGCCGCCCACGCCTCACCGGAGATCCGGCAGCCGTCCAGCGCGGCCTGCCCCCGGCGCACGTCGAGCACCGGGGCCTCGCGGTCGGTGCCGGACAACTGGAGGCCGGTGAGCCGGACCGCCTCCGCGTCCAGGACGAGAGTGCTGCCCGAGGCCGCCGCGATCTCCACCGTGCCACCGGCGCCCTCGGCGGCCAGCGTCACCGCGCGGTTGATGTACAAGCTCTCGTCGTAACGCCCCGGCGCGACGGTGATCAGCGCACCGTCGGTGGCGTCCGCCAGGGCGTCGGCGATGGCGCGATAGGCCCCGGGGCGGTCCGGGGACACCAGTAGCACGGGCCGGGTCACAGTTTCGCTCCCTCGTCAGGCGCACTCAGTGCGCCGCTGATGCCGTTGCCGTCACCGGCGCCGCCCGGCCGTTGCCGCGGTGGCGCCCCGCTGATCAGACCCGGGGGCGTCCCGAGGCCGTCCGGGCCGCCCCGCTCGCCCCGGCCCGCCGCGTCGTCGGCGCGCAACGCGGCGGCCGCGCGGTCGAGTCCGTCCAGGGCGATCTCGTCCAACGGCACCCGCTGGACGTCCACCTTGCCGTCGGAGGCGATCTCCGACGGCGACAACTCCCGCAGCAGTACCGGGCCTTCGCCCTCCGCTGGGCGCAGCACCTTGAACGTGGTGCCGGGCAGGAACACCACGCGGTCCGGCTCGGCGGGGTCGATCAGATTGGTACGGCGGGCGGTGATCGACCAGATGAGGAAGTCGGTGGCGTCGTGCGGGCCTGGGCGCGGGGCGCCGTACGCCGTGCAGAACGCCCACTCCGTCACCAGCCGGCCCTCCCGGAACCACGCCCGCTCCGCCGCGCTCGCCCGGGTCCGCAGCAGCGCGGCGGAGCGGGCGTGG
>NZ_MUNF01000391.1 GCF_002154555.1 Streptomyces murinus | reverse complement strand
GGTGTTGGCTGTACGCGGGGCCCGAGCCGGACGGTCCCGGGGTGATGGTGTTCGTGGGGTTCTTGCCGCCGGACGCGCTGGTGCCCTTCTTCCCGCCGCCGCCCCCGCCTCCCGTCGTGACGATCCAGGCGATCAGCAGTGCCGAGACGGCGACCACCGACAGCAGTACGGCCCTCCTGCGCCAGTAGATGGAGGAGGGAAGCGGCCCGACCGGATTGCGCAGAGATCCCACGCCCGAACTCTACGAGAGTTCGGCGCGCGGCCTTGCCCCACCCGCCGTCCACGCACCAACTTTTCCGGATCATCATCCCGGTAACTGCCCCCGCAGGCACGGTTCTTCATTTACCGGCACGCTGGGTGACGGCCTCGTCACCCGCGCCACCCCGCGCGGCGTGGCAGGATCGGAAGGCCATGACCGAGAAAATCCACGCCCCCGTGATCGCCTGGTTCGACGCCCATGCCCGCGACCTCCCCTGGCGCCGCCCGGAGGCGGGCGCGTGGGGCGTGATGGTCAGCGAGTTCATGCTTCAGCAGACCCCGGTCAACCGGGTGCTGCCCGTCTACGAGCAGTGGCTGGCCCGCTGGCCGCGCCCCGCCGACCTGGCGAAGGAGGCGCCCGGCGAGGCGGTGCGCGCCTGGGGCCGGCTCGGCTATCCGCGCCGCGCGCTGCGGCTGCACGGCGCCGCGGTCGCCATAACGGAACGGCACGGCGGTGACGTACCGACGGAACACGCGCAGCTGCTCGCACTGCCCGGCATCGGGGAGTACACGGCCGCCGCCGTGGCCTCGTTCGCCTACGGGCAGCGGCACCCGGTGCTGGACACGAATGTGCGACGGGTGCTGGCGCGCGCGGTGACGGGGGTGCAGTACCCGCCGAACGCGACGACCGCGGCCGAGCGGCGCCTGGCCCGGGAGCTGCTGCCGGAGGACGAGGGGACGGCCGCGCGCTGGGCCGCCGCCTCCATGGAGCTGGGCGCGCTGGTGTGCACCGCGAAGAACGAGGGGTGCGCGCGCTGCCCGATCGCCGCGCAGTGCGCCTGGCGGCAGGCGGGCAAGCCGGAGCACCAGGGACCGCCGCGGCGCGGGCAGACGTACGCCGGTACGGACCGGCAGGTGCGCGGCAAGCTGCTCGCCGTGCTGCGGGAGGCGCACACCCCGGTGCCGCAGGCGCGGCTGGACCGGGTGTGGCACGAACCGGTGCAGCGGGCCCGCGCGCTGGACGCGCTGGTGACCGACGGGCTGGTGGAGCCGCTGCCCGGCGGTCTGTACCGGCTGCCCCTCACCTGACACACAGTCAGATCACAGCATCGCCCCCACTGTTACGGGCCGCCTCGCCCAACCGGAGCACAACAAAGGCCCCATAACTGGACATAAGCACCGCCCTCTTTACCCCCTTCCTGTGGCCGTTACACAACCGACGGATAGCCGATTGCTAGCCGAAGGCTGGTCCGCACAGCCTCGTGACAACGACTGCCTACCTTCATTTCCGTGCCCGACAGACCACGGGCCGGCAGGACAGCGGGACTTCGGCGGGGGCCGAAGCACACGGGGAACGGAGGCGGTTGAACATGGCGCAGGGCGAGGTGCTCGCATTCGAGGAGTACGTCCGCACACGACAGGACGCGCTGCTGCGCAGTGCGCGCCGGCTGGTGCCGGACCCCGTGGACGCGCAGGACCTGCTCCAGACCGCGCTGGTGCGGACGTACGGCCGCTGGGACGGCATCGCCGACAAGCGGCTCGCGGACGCCTATCTGCGCCGGGTCATGATCAACACCCGGACCGAGTGGTGGCGGGCCCGCAAGCTGGAGGAGGTCCCCACCGAGCAGCTGCCGGACGCCAGCGTGGAGGACTCCACCGAGCAGCACGCCGACCGGGCCCTGCTGATGGACATCCTGAAAGTTCTCGCACCCAAGCAGCGCAGTGTCGTGGTGCTGCGACACTGGGAGCAGATGTCGACCGAGGAGACGGCCGCGGCCCTGGGTATGTCGGCCGGTACGGTCAAGAGCACGCTGCACCGGGCGCTCGCCCGGCTCCGCGAGGAGCTGGAGGCCCGCGACCTGGACGCACGGGCGCTGGAGCGTGAGGAGCGGGAGCGTTGCGCGGCCTGACAGGGCCCGGGCCGGACTCGGCCCGTGGGAGTTGGCTGGCGGTGATCGCGGCGGTGGCCTCGGTCACCGCCCTCGCCCTTTTCGTCGGTGCGTGCGGCACGGGCGGCCTGGGTGCCCGGGACGAGGGCCCGGCCCACGCCTCGGCGGTGGCCGGGGCCGGTGCCGTGGCCTCGCCGTCGCCCTCGCCGAACGATCCGGACAAGTACCGGAAGGTGGACGCCGTACAGCTGCTCAAGCAGGATCCGGCGGTGTCCGCCGCCGTCAAGCGGGAGCTGAAGCCGTGCAGCGGCAACGAGTACCCCGTGGACATCTCGTACGGCGATCTGACCGGGTCCCCGGTGGACGACGTCGTGATCAACGTGCTGACATGCGCGGACGCGGTCGGGATCGGCTCGTATGTGTACCGGGACGATTCCGGCACCTTCAAGAACGTGTTCCGGACCGAGGAATCGCCGGTCTACGCCGAGATCGATCAGGGCCGGCTGTCGGTGACCAGGCAGTATTACGAGAAGGGCGATCCCATCTCCAGCCCGTCCGGTGAGATCGTGACGCCGTACAGCTGGAAGGCGGGACGGTTCACGCCGGGCAAGAGCGTGCGCAACGAGTACAGCAAGTCGGCCGGGCAGGTCCCGACGCCGGTGCCGGACAGCTGAACCGCCCTTCGACCGGACCACCAGCACTTCATGAGGACAGAGAGCAACCGGGATGGCAGACCAGACCCACGTTCTGTTCGTCGAGGACGACGACGTCATCCGCGAGGCCACACAGCTCGCCCTGGAGCGGGACGGCTTCGCGGTCACCGCCATGCCCGACGGGCTCTCGGGCCTTGCGGCGTTCCGCGCGAACCGCCCCGACATCGCCCTGCTCGATGTGATGGTGCCGGGTCTCGACGGGGTCAGCCTGTGCCGCCGGATCCGGGACGAGTCGACGGTGCCGGTGATCATGCTGTCGGCGCGCGCCGACTCCATCGACGTCGTCCTCGGCCTGGAAGCCGGCGCGGACGACTATGTGACCAAGCCCTTCGACGGCGCCGTACTGGTCGCCCGGATCCGGGCGGTGCTGCGCCGCTTCGGGCACGCCGGCCACTCCGCGCACCCGGAGGAGCCCGCGTCCGCGATGCAGGGCGGCACCCTGACCTTCGGCGATCTGCGGATCGACACCGACGGCATGGAGGTGCTGCGGGACGGCCGGCCGGTGGCGCTCACCCCGACCGAGATGCGGCTGCTGCTGGAGTTCTCCTCCGCGCCCGGGACCGTGCTCTCCCGCGACAAGCTCCTGGAGCGCGTGTGGGACTACGGCTGGGGCGGTGACACCCGCGTGGTCGACGTCCATGTGCAGCGGCTGCGGCAGAAGATCGGCCAGGACCGGATCGAGACGGTCCGCGGCTTCGGCTACAAGCTGAAGGCCTGAACGGAGCGGTATGCGGGGGTTTTGGCGCCATCCGGTCCGGCGCATGGAGCGCGTGGGCCTGCACACCGGGATCCGGTGGAAGCTCAGTGCGGCGATCGCGCTGGTCGCCGGTCTCGTGGCGATCGCGTTGAGTCTGGTCGTGCACAACGCGGCCCGGGTCTCGATGCTGGACAACGCGCGCGACCTGGCCAATGACCGGGTCCAACTGGCGCAGCGCAACTACGAGTTGTCCGGGAGGACGAACTTCCCGAACATAAAGATCGACGATCCGGGGATGCCGCCGGCGCTGCGCGAGAAGGTGATGGCAGGGCGCCGGGCGAGCGATGTCTCCGACCGGGGCTCGGGTCCGCCGGACATCTGGGCGGCGGTACCGGCCAAGGACGGGCATGTGCTGTCGCTGCACAGCCACTTCCCGGACCGTTCCATGGATGTGATGAAGGACCTGGACCAGGCCCTGGTCATCGGGTCCATCGCGGTCGTCCTCGGCGGCAGCGCGCTCGGGGTGCTGATCGGCGGGCAGCTGTCCGGCCGGCTGCGCAAGGCCGCGGCCGCGGCGAACCAGGTCGCGCGGGGCGAGACCGAGGTACGGGTGCGGGAGTCCATCGGCGGGGTCGTACGGGACGAGACCGACGATCTCGCGCGGGCGGTGGACGCGATGGCGGACGCGCTGCGGCTGCGCCTGGAGGCCGAGCGGCGGGTCACCGCGGACATCGCGCACGAGCTGCGCACCCCGGTGACCGGACTGCTGACGGCCGCCGAGCTGCTGCCGCCGGGCCGGCCCACCGAGCTGGTGCTCGACCGGGCCAAGGCGATGCGCACGCTGGTGGAGGACGTGCTGGAGGTGGCCCGTCTGGACAGCGCCTCGGAGCGGGCCGAGCTCCAGGACATCCTGCTGGGCGAGTTCGTCGCGCGACGGGTGGCGGCGAAGGATCCGGACATCGTCGTACGGGTCGTGCACGAGTCGGAGGTGACGACCGACCCGCGCCGTCTGGAACGCGTGCTGTTCAACCTGCTCGCCAATGCCGCGCGGCACGGGCGGCCGCCGATCGAGGTGAGCGTCGAGGGCCGGGTGATCCGGGTCCGCGACCACGGTCCCGGCTTCCCCGAGGCGCTCCTCGCGGAGGGCCCGAGCCGTTTCCGCACCGGCAGCACGGACCGCGCGGGACAGGGCCACGGCCTCGGCCTGACCATCGCCGCCGGCCAGGCCCGCGTGCTCGGCGCCCGCCTCACCTTCCGCAACATCCGCCCCGCGGGCCTCCCCCCGGAACTCCCGGCGGAGGGCGCGGTGGCGGTCCTGTGGCTGCCCGAGCACGCGCCGACGAACACGGGGAGCCATCCGATGCTGCCGCTGTCGGGGGGAGCGGGCTGATCGGGGCGGTTCGATCCATCGTGGGGTGCGGGGCGGTGGGGCCCAGGATCGCGCCCCGAAGGGGCGCGGGGAACTGCGCGACCAGCCCATGACGGCCGGCGGTCGACGACGTACCGGAAGCCCGCCAAGAACCCCCCGAACATGACGAAGGCCCCCGGGGCGGACACCCGCCGGGGGCCTTCGTCGTACCGGGGCCCGGTCAGACCGCCTCGACCAGCGGAGCGACCTGCTCCTCCGGCTGAGCCGCCTGCGGGCCACCCCGCAGCGGGACCTCCTTGACGAAGAGCGCGCCCACGAGCACCAGGACGGCGATCACGGCGCCCAGGAGGAACGCGGAGTGCGTACCGGCGGAGACCGCGTGCTGGTAGGCCTCGCGGGCCAGCGGCGGCAGCTTCGCCAGGCTCTTGGCGTCCAGCTGGGCGGACTGCTCGGTGATGCCCTTGCCGAGCGCACCGGCCCGCTCGGTCATGACGTCCTTGACCTTGTTGTTGAACAGCGCGCCCATGATGGCGACACCGAACGAGGAGCCGAGCGTACGGAACAGCGTCGTGGACGAGGACGCGACGCCCATGTCCTTCATCTCCACGCTGTTCTGCGCCACCAGCATGGTGATCTGCATCAGGCAGCCCATGCCGAGGCCGAGGACGGCCATGTAGACGCCGGAGGTGAAGCGGCTCGTGCCGGTGTCCATCAGCGACAGCAGGTACAGGCCCGCGACCATCAGCACACCGCCGACGATCGGGAACACCTTGTAGCGCCCGGTGTTGGTGGTGACCCGCCCGGCGACCATCGACGTCACCAGCATCGCGCCGAGCATCGGCAGCAGCAGCAGACCGGAGTTGGTCGCCGACGCACCCTGCACCGCCTGCTGGTACAGCGGCAGGAACAGCGTCGCGCCGAACATCACGAAGCCGGTGATGAAGCCGATCACGGACATCAGGGTGAAGTTGCGGTTGCGGAAGATGTGCAGCGGCAGCACCGGGTCGGCGGCCTTCGTCTGCCAGAACACGAACCCGGCCAGCGCCACCACGCCGATGGCTATGAGCTCCATGATCCGCGCGGACGTCCAGGCGTACTCGCTGCCGCCCCAGGTGGTGACCAGCACGATCGAGGTGATGCCGATGGTCAGCAGCGCGACACCGAGGTAGTCGATGCCCGCCTTGGCCCGCTTGCGCGGCAGGTGCAGCACCGCGCTGACCAGGACCAGCGCGACCGCGCCGAGCGGCAGGTTGATGTAGAAGGACCAGCGCCAGCCCCAGTTGTCGGTGATGGTGCCGCCGACCAGCGGACCGCCGATCATCGCCAGCGCCATCACGGCGGCCATCATGCCCTGGTACTTGCCCCGCTCCCGCGGGGGCACGAGGTCACCGATGATCGCCATGACGCCGACCATCAGACCGCCGGCGCCGAGGCCCTGGATGGCGCGGAAGCCGATCAGCTCACCCATGTTCTGGGCCATGCCGCTGAGCGCGGAGCCGATCAGGAAGATCACGATCGAGCTGAGGAAGGCGCCCTTGCGCCCGTACATGTCACCGAGCTTGCCCCAGATCGGGGTGGAGGCCGCGGTGGCCAGGGTGTAGCCGGTGACCACCCAGGACAGGTGCTCCAGGCCGCCCAGCTCGCCGACGATGGTGGGCATCGCGGTGCCCACGATCATGTTGTCGAGCATCGCGAGCATCATCGCGATCATGAGCGCGAGCAGTACGACGCGCACGCTCCGTTGTTTCTTGCCCTCCTGGGGGCTCTCCACCGTGTCCGCCATCTCTTCCCTACTCCCCCTCGGCGACTACTTACTTGCCGCCCGGCTAGTTAGTACACTGCGTAAGGTAGAGGGCAAACTAGCCGGGCGTCAAGTAAGTTTCCGCAGGAGCGCGAGGAGTACGAGGATGGGCGTCACCATGGACGGCACCAAGCAGCAGCGCCGCGGCAACACCCGCCAGCGCATCCAGGACGTCGCGCTCGAACTCTTCGCCGAGCAGGGCTACGAGAAGACCTCGCTGCGCGAGATCGCCGAGCGCCTCGACGTCACCAAGGCGGCCCTGTACTACCACTTCAAGACCAAGGAAGAGATCATCGTCAGCCTCTTCGAGGACCTGACGCAGCCGATCGCCGACCTGATCGAGTGGGGACGCGGCCAGCCGCACACCCTGGAGACGAAGCAGGAGATCCTGCGGCGCTACAGCGAGGCGCTCTTCAACGCGGAGCCGCTCTTCCGCTTCATGCAGGAGAACCAGGCGACCGTGCGGGAGCTGCGCATCGGCGAGACCTTCAAGGAACGCATGCACGGCCTGCGGGACATACTGATGGACCCGGACGCCGAGCTGGTCGACCAGGTGCGCTCGCTCAGCGCGATGTTCACCCTGCACGCCGGGATGTTCGTGATGCAGGACCTGGTGGGCGATGTGGACAAGCGCCGCCAGGCCGTGCTGGAGGTCGCCCTGGACCTGGTCACCCAGGCCCACGAGCACGCCCACGCCGGCACCGACGACTGAGCCGCCCGCGTCGACTCACTCGACCCGGGCGGCTCGGACGGCTCGCTCAGCGGCTCATACGGCCCGCTCGGCTCAGACGCGGACGCCCTTGCTCTTCAGGAAGGGCACCGGGTTGAGGGCGGAGCCGTAGTTCGGGGTGGTACGGATCTCGAAGTGCAGGTGGGGACCCGTGGAGTTGCCGGTGGAGCCGGACAGGGCGATGTGCTGGCCGGTCTTCACCTTCTGGCCGATCTTGACGTCGACGCGGGACAGGTGCGCGTACTGCGAGTAGACGCCGTTCTCGTGCTTGATCACGATGGCATTGCCGTACGCGGGACCGTCACCGGCGCCGTTGGGGCCGGCCTTGACGACGGTGCCGCCGTGCACGGAGAAGACCTCGGTACCGGTGGACACCGCGAAGTCCTGGCCGCTGTGCTTGGCGACCCAGTGGGCGCCGGACTGGTTGAAGCCCGCGGAGAGCGAGTACTTCTTCACCGGGTCGACCCAGGAGGCCGCCGACGGAGCGGCGCTCGCGACTCCGGCGCCCAGCACGACCGGGACAGCGACACCGGCGGCCAGGAAGGCGGCGCGGGTACGGAGCGAGGACGTACGGGTGACACGGGACGTGAAGCGCTTGAACATCGAGACCTCGTGAACTCGGGGACAGATCAGCCGCCCGGCGGACAGGCGTTCGCCGCGGCGGCCATCCCTTGGTAACCGATCGCCCCGGCCGGGCGAAAGCGGTGCATCTACGGCGCCCGGTAGTAGATGAGTCGAAAACTACCCATCTCCTTGACAGCCCCCGCGCCTACCCGGCATCCCCCGTCATGAACTGCCCGTTTCCGTCGGAAACCGAGGATCTACGAGCCTTTTGCCCGCCCTTTACTCGCCCGATGGATCCCACTATCGGGGCTAGTAAGGGATAAATCGCCTGTGCGGCATGTCACCGGCTTCGCGCATCGGCCGGGCCATGAATGTGACGCAGGCCCCTATCCACCTACCGTTCGGTAACCCTACGGTTCCCCTCACGCCATCCGCACCACAGATCATGCACCTGCCATCCGGCACCGCGTACGTGACGTGAGAGGAACCCCCACCGATGACCAGCCCCCTGGCGCGCCGCCTCACCGTGACCGCCGTCTCCGTGGCCGCCCTGGCCGCCGTGGCCGCCCCGGCCCAGGCTGCGGACGCCACCGCGGCCCCGGCCACCACCGCGGCGGCGAGCGCCACGACCGGCAAGGTCGACTTCGCCACCTGGCAGAACGACTGCCAGACGGTCATGGACCAGACCCTGCCGTACCTGGAGCAGCGCATCGCCGCCGCGAAGCCGGGCGAGAAGCAGGCCATCGTCTTCGACATCGACAACACCACGCTGGACACCGACCTGGGCTTCACGCTCCCCCAGAAGGCCAACAAGCCGGTGTTCGACGTCGCCCGGTACGCCCAGGACCACGGCGTCGCGCTCTTCTTCGTGACCGCCCGCCCGGGCATCATCGAGGCGCCCACCAAGTGGAACCTGGAGTACGACGGCTACCAGGTCTCCGGCATCTACGTGCGCGGCCTGTTCGACCTGTTCAAGAACGTCGCGGACTACAAGACGGCCCAGCGCGTCGACATCGAGAACAAGGGCTACGACATCATCGCCAACATCGGCAACAGCGCCACCGACCTGTCCGGCGGCCACGCCGACCGCACGTTCAAGCTGCCGGACTACAACGGCCAGCTCTCCTAGGGCAGTTAGGCTCCGTCCGTAGACTTCTGACGGTCCTGCGACCACGGGGGTGGCGGATGGAGCCGACGGTACTGGGCGGCAGACTCGCGTCCGCCGCGATCGGCCCGCTGGTGCGCAAGCTGCTCGCGGCGGACGGCCCCGGAGCGGGCCTGGTGGACAGGCCGGTACGGCTGTCGGCGCTGGTCTCCTTCCGGGGCGAGAAGCGGACGCTCGGCGAGAAGGACGTCCGCAGGCTCGCCGAGCGGATCGTGGCGGAAGCGGTGGACTCGCCGGGGGCCGCGCCGTTTCCCGCCGAGGAACAGTTCGCCGTCGTCGGCGCGCTCGCCCGCAGGCTGCTGGCCCTGGGCGACCTGGAGATGGACGACGTCCAGGCCGTACGGCTCGGCCACCGGGAACTGGCCCGCGAGCTGCTCCGCTGCGCGGGTGCCCCCGACGGCCTCTCCGCGGACGCCTGCCACTTCCTGGACTCGGCGACGCAGTGGTGCTGCCTCCAGATCCTGGAGTTCTTCACCCGGCGGTCCTCCTTCGTCGCCCGCACACTCGTGGAGCAGAGCCGGGCGCAGGCCGAACTGATCGCCAAGGTGGACGAGTTGATCGTCCGCGTGCCGCGCCCCGACGCCCGCGACACCGCCTTCGAGCGCCGCTATCTGCCGTACGTCGCCGAGCACCACAACCACATCACCATCTACGGCATCGACCTGCGCGAGTCCCCCGACCGCTGGCCCCTCGAAGTCGCCTATCTGAGCCTGGAGGCGACCGCCGTCGAGGACGCGCCGCCCGATCCGGTCCCCGGTGAGCGCCCGGTGACCGGCACCGGCCGGCTGCGGGCCGAGGAGGCGCTGCTGGCCGACTCCCGGGTGCTGCTGCGCGGCGACGCCGGCTCCGGCAAGACGACGCTGGTGCAGTGGCTCGCGGTCACCGCGGCCCGCGAGGGCGGCCGCGTCCCCTACGTCCTCCCCCTGCGCACCCTGACCCGCACCGGGTCGCTGCCCGCCCCGGACGGCTTCCTGACGGCCGTGAGCTGCCCGCTGACCCCGCCGGAGGGCTGGACCGAGCGGGTCCTCGCGGCGGGCCGGGGCCTCATCCTGGTGGACGGCCTGGACGAGATCCCGGCCGCCGACCGCCATCGCACCCGGGACTGGCTGCGCTCGCTCCTCACCGCCCACCCCGGCAACCACTGGCTGCTGACCTCCCGCCCGACCGCCGTACGCCCCGACTGGCTGGCCCAGGAGGGCTTCCGGGAACTGACCCTCGCCCCGATGCGGCGCTCGGAGGTGGCCACCTTCGTGCACCGCTGGCACGAGGCCGCCCGGGCACCGGAGTTCGAGGCCCCGCTGCTGGACTCCCTGCGCACGAAGCGCGACTTGGCCCGGCTCACCACCAACCCCCTGATGTGCGGCCTGATCTGCGCCCTGCACCGCGAACGCCGGGGCTATCTCCCCACCGGCCGCAAGGAGTTGTACGACGCCGCCCTCACGATGCTGCTCGCGCGCCGCGACCGGGAGCGGGGCATGGGCGTCGACCTGGGCGAGGAGGTCCAGCTGGAGCTGCTCCAGCGACTCGCGTACGCGCTGGTGCTCAGCGGCCGGACGGAGATGGGCACCGACGGGGCCGAGGTGATCGTCGGGCGGTGTCTGCCGGTGGTGGCCTCGGCGGGGAGTGACGCGTCCGCCGTACTGCGGGAGCTGCTGCTGCGGAGCGGCTTGTTACGCCAGCCCGCCGCGGGGGTCGTGGACTTCGTCCACCGCACGTTCCAGGACTATCTGGGGGCCCGTTACGCGGTGGAGGAGGGGCATCTGGACGTCCTGCTGAAGAACGCCGACGACACGCAGTGGGAGGACGTCGTCCGGATGGCCGTGGCGCATGCCCGGTCCCATGAACGGGCCTGGCTGCTGGAGCAGTTGCTGGAGCGGAGGACCCCCCGGCTGACCTTGCTGGCGCTGGCTTGTCTGGAGCATGTGGCGGCGTTGAAGGCGGACGTGCGCAGCGAGGTGGAGGACCGCGCGGGAGCGCTGATCCCACCGCGGACGACGAAGGGGGCGAAGGCGCTGGCGGAGGCCGGCCCACTGGTACTGGAGCTGCTGCCCGGCCCGGAGGGGCTGACGGACGAAGAGGCGCGGGCCGTGACGGTCACCGCGTCGCTTCTCGGCGAGCTGGAGCCCGAAGGGGCACTCGGGGTGCTGCGGCGGTTCCGGGACCACGCCGATCTGGATGTACGACAGCAGCTGGCGGGGACCTGGGGGCGGTTCCACACCGAGGAGTACGCGACCGAGGTGCTGGATCACCTGGACCGCAATGCGCTCCGTCTGACCTGCGCATCCGCCGAACAGTGCGCGACGCTGGCCCGGATGCGCCCCTGGCCGTGGCTGCGTCTCCAGGGCGCGCGGCGGGTCGAGGACTTCCTGGACGCGGGAATGCCGGAGACGACGATGTCCCTCATCCTGTCGGACATCTCCGACCTCACCGATTTAGGGGCTCTTCTTCCATTCGGCGAGCTGCGCGGACTGTGGCTGGACGGCTGCCCGGCCGCACACGGCCTGGAGCGGCTTTCCGTTCTGCCGCTCACCGTGCTCAGCTGCTCCCCCATCGCCGATATCTCGGGACTTCGGTCTCTGCGGTCCCTCACCACGGCCGCCGTGAGCCAGCGACTTCCGGGCTGGGACCTCACCGAAGCGCTGCCGGTCGACGCACCGCTGGAATACCTGGCCCTCGGCAGGTCCAGTACCGACAGCACGGGATTACGCGGGCTGAGCCACTGGAGGGGGCTGCGCACATTGAGTCTCGGACCGCTCACCGCGGAACCGACGGTCGGCGACTGGCACGAAGTCGCGGAACTCCCCGTCCTGACGGACCTCCATCTGAACGGCAGGATCGTCCGGGAATACTCTCGCTCTCTCACCCGTATGCCGGAGCTCCCCGGCGTCGAAGCACTTGAGGTCCGGATGCTGGCCGGCGACGAGGACTTCTCCCCCTTGGTGTCCCGGCTGACGGGTCTGCGCTCGGTGACCCTGTCGAGCCGGCCCGGCCATTTCCTCTCGGCGTCCCGCTGCCAAGAACTCTTCCCCAACGCCCGACTCACCGTAGAAGAAAACTGAAAGGGGCCGGTGCCCAAAAGCACCGGCCCCTTCCGTTGAAGCGCCGCAGGCTTACGCGTCCTTGCTCAGGTTCGGCCCGCCACCCGCTGCCTGCTCGATCGGCGGGGCGTCCGGCAGGGCCGACTTCTCCTCGCCGCGGAAGGTGAAGGTCACGTTGTCGCCCTCGCCCTCCGTGTCCACGACCACGATGTGGCCGGGGCGCAGCTCGCCGAAGAGGATCTTCTCGGAGAGGCTGTCCTCGATCTCGCGCTGGATGGTGCGGCGCAGCGGCCGGGCACCCAGCACGGGGTCGTAACCCTTCTTGGACAGCAGCTCCTTGGCGGACTGGGACAGCTCGATGCCCATGTCCCGGTCCTTCAGGCGCTCGTCCACCTTGCCGATCATCAGGTCGACGATCCGCAGGATGTCCTCCTGCGTCAGCTGCGGGAAGACGACCACGTCGTCGACGCGGTTGAGGAACTCGGGCCGGAAGTGCTGCTTGAGCTCGTCCTGGACCTTGTTCTTCATGCGCTCGTAGTTGGTCTTCGTGTCACCCGAGGCCGCGAAGCCCAGGTTGAAGCCCTTGGAGATGTCCCGGGTGCCGAGGTTGGTCGTCATGATGATGACCGTGTTCTTGAAGTCCACGACCCGGCCCTGGGAGTCGGTCAGGCGACCGTCCTCCAGGATCTGGAGCAGCGAGTTGAAGATGTCCGGGTGGGCCTTCTCGACCTCGTCGAACAGGACGACGGAGAACGGCTTGCGGCGGACCTTCTCGGTCAGCTGGCCGCCCTCTTCGTAGCCCACGTAGCCGGGGGGCGAACCGAAGAGCCGCGAGACCGTGTGCTTCTCGCTGAACTCCGACATGTCGAGGGAGATCAGCGCGTCCTCGTCGCCGAAGAGGAACTCGGCGAGCGCCTTGGACAGCTCGGTCTTACCGACACCGGACGGGCCGGCGAAGATGAACGAGCCACCGGGGCGCTTCGGGTCCTTCAGACCGGCACGCGTACGGCGGATCGCCTTCGACAGCGCCTTGACGGCGTCGACCTGGCCGATGACCCGCTTGTGGAGCTCGTCCTCCATGCGCAGCAGACGGGAGGACTCCTCCTCGGTCAGCTTGAAGACCGGGATGCCGGTGGCCGTGGCGAGGACCTCGGCGATCAGCTCGCCGTCGACCTCGGCGACGACGTCCATGTCGCCGGCCTTCCACTCCTTCTCGCGCTTGGCCTTGGCGGCCAGGAGCTGCTTCTCCTTGTCGCGCAGCGAGGCGGCCTTCTCGAAGTCCTGCGAGTCGATCGCGGACTCCTTGTCCCGGCGGACACCGGCGATCTTCTCGTCGAACTCACGGAGGTCCGGCGGCGCGGTCATCCGGCGGATGCGCATCCGGGAGCCGGCCTCGTCGATCAGGTCGATGGCCTTGTCCGGCAGGAAGCGGTCCGAGATGTAGCGGTCGGCCAGGGTGGCGGCCTGGACCAGCGCCTCGTCGGTGATGGAGACGCGGTGATGCGCCTCGTACCGGTCGCGCAGGCCCTTGAGGATCTCGATGGTGTGCGGCAGGGACGGCTCGGCGACCTGGATGGGCTGGAAGCGGCGCTCCAGGGCCGCGTCCTTCTCCAGGTGCTTGCGGTACTCGTCCAGCGTGGTCGCACCGATGGTCTGGAGTTCACCGCGGGCCAGCATCGGCTTGAGGATGGAGGCCGCGTCGATGGCGCCCTCGGCGGCACCCGCACCGACCAGCGTGTGCAGCTCGTCGATGAACAGGATGATGTCGCCGCGGGTGCGGATCTCCTTGAGGACCTTCTTCAGGCGCTCCTCGAAGTCACCGCGGTAGCGGGAGCCGGCGACCAGGGCGCCGAGGTCCAGCGTGTAGAGGTGCTTGTCCTTCAGCGTCTCGGGCACCTCGCCCTTGACGATGGCCTGGGCGAGGCCCTCCACGACGGCGGTCTTGCCGACGCCGGGCTCACCGATCAGCACCGGGTTGTTCTTGGTACGGCGGGACAGCACCTGCATGACCCGCTCGATCTCCTTCTCGCGCCCGATGACCGGGTCGAGCTTGGATTCACGGGCGGCCTGGGTGAGGTTCCGGCCGAACTGGTCCAGGACCAGGGAGGTCGAGGGGGTGCCCTCGGCCGGGCCGCCGGCGGTGGCGGTCTCCTTGCCCTGGTAACCGGAGAGCAGCTGGATGACCTGCTGCCGCACCCGGTTGAGGTCGGCACCCAGCTTGACCAGGACCTGGGCGGCGACGCCCTCGCCCTCACGGATCAAGCCGAGCAGGATGTGCTCCGTGCCGATGTAGTTGTGGCCCAGCTGAAGGGCCTCGCGGAGCGACAGCTCCAGGACCTTCTTGGCACGAGGAGTGAAGGGGATGTGCCCGGACGGGGCCTGCTGGCCCTGACCGATGATCTCCTCCACCTGCTGGCGGACCGCCTCAAGCGAAATGCCGAGGCTCTCCAGGGCCTTAGCGGCGACACCTTCGCCCTCGTGGATGAGACCCAGGAGGATGTGCTCGGTGCCGATGTAGTTGTGGTTGAGCATCCGGGCTTCTTCCTGAGCCAGGACGACAACCCGCCGCGCGCGGTCGGTGAACCTCTCGAACATCGTTAATCGCTCCTCAGAGCGGTCAGGCAGTGGGGGGAACTTCCCCTCCCTGTCCTTCCGCAGCTTAGTCCCGCAAGCGGGGACCGCTCATTCCAACTGCCGACACCGTCCTTGGCCTCCTGACCCCGAACGCCGACATCTGCTCCAACCCGATGGTGCGAGACGATGTTCCCGCAGGCCAGGCAGTTACCCCACTCGCCACTACGCCGATGGCGAACGGGAGACCGCCGCGCCCGCACGTCGCCCCCTCCCACTAGGCATGTCTTACCCGCAGGGACTGACACTCCATGCCGAGCGCACCGGTTCCCTCCGCTATGGGCGAACAACCTTGCGGCTCCCCCCACCACCGGACGCTTCCCTTTCCGGCACACCGTGCGATCGGTTGGACACTCAGCGTAACTTGCCGCCTGTCCCACCGGTTGCACCCGGCATGACTGGCACGGTCTCCACGACCTCCACGGTCCCCCTTCCGCGCCGCCCCGTCGAACCGGGGGCGCCCGGCGCGCGCGGGCGCGGATCGGCCCGGCCGTGCGAGGTGCGGCGCTGGTACGAGGACGAGCTGGGCTGGCCGACCGTGCCCGGCTCTCCGCCGGGGCTGCCGACCGGGCTGCGCTTCGACGTCCTGGACGTGCCGGCCGAGGCGGGCGCGCGGGCGCTGCGGCATCTCGCGCCGGGTTCGCCGGTGGCCCTGCGGGGCGACCGGATGCGGCTGCTGGTGGCCGCGGGCGGCGCGGAGGAGGTGCCGGGGCTGCTGGACTGGCTGGAGTGGAGCGCGGTGGCGCTCGATCTGCGGGTCCTGGGGGCGGGGGGCGTCATGGAGGCGCCGCTGCCGCCCGGGGGGCCGCCGCCGTCCGGGAGCCTGAAGGGGGCCGCCGTGTGGCTGCGGCCCCCTGGGCCGGGACACGAGGCCGATGCCTCGCTGCCCGTGATGCCGGGCATGGGACGCGAGGGGAGCGCCCCAGATCTCGTACGGCTGGTGGACACGGTGGCGTTGTGGTGTCACCGGGTCCGGCTGCGGCGGGAATGCGGCGGGGTGCCGGTCTCGCCGTAGTGCCGTACTGATTGTCGTACCGAAATTCGACCGATTCGGCTGATCAGCCGTTGGCCTTCTCGTACGCCTCGCGGATGGAGGCGGGGACGCGGCCGCGGTCGTTGACCTCCAGGCCGTTCTCCTTGGCCCAGGCGCGGATCGCCGCGGTGTCCTGGTTGCCGCTGGAGGCGGCGCGCGCCTTTCCACGTCCACCGGAGGCACGGCCACCGGTACGACGACCACCCTTGACATAAGGGTCGAGAAGGCCGCGCAGCTTGTCCGCATTGGCGGTCGTGAGATCGATCTCGTACGTCTTGCCGTCCAGCGCGAACGTCACCGTCTCGTCCGCCTCGCCGCCGTCGAGGTCGTCGACAAGAAGGACCTGAACCTTCTGTGCCACCGGATTTCCTTTCATCGATAACGTTGAGGGTCAGGGTGCGCGCGTCCGCCCGTTTCGCCGCCCCTGTTATATGCAGTACTGCACTACGTCGGAAAGCAAACCGCTTTTGCGGGAAAAACACAAACCCCTGGGAGAGGGCTGAGGAGAGCTCACGGGCCGGAAAGATACGCGTTTCGGACATAGGGCACCGTGCATAGTCACCGGGCAAAGACGATCACAGATGCAGAAGCATCCGGCTGTTGCCCAGGGTGTTCGGTTTCACTCGTTCGAGTCCGAGGAACTCCGCGACGCCCTCGTCATAGGAACGCAGGAGCTCCGCGTAGACATCGGTGTCAACCGGTGTCTCACCGATCTCGACGAAGCCGTGCTTCCCGAAGAAGTCGACTTCGAAGGTCAGGCAAAAAACCCGGCGAACACCGAGCCAACGTGCTGTGTGCAGCAACTTCTCCAGCAACTGATGGCCGACGCCCGCTCCCTTGAGGCCGGGCTTCACCGCGAGAGTGCGGACTTCCGCGAGGTCCTCCCACATGACGTGCAGTGCGCCGCAGCCGACGACCTCGGCGTTGTCGTCCCGTTCCGCGACCCAGAACTCCTGGATGTCCTCGTAAAGCGTGACCGTGGCTTTGTCGAGCAGGATGCGGCCCTGGACGTAGGCGTCGAGGAGGTCGCGCACGGCCGGCACATCGCCGGTCCTGGCCCGGCGGACCGTGATGGCTTTTGCGGAGACTTCGGGACGCTCTGCGGACATGAGCGGACGCTATCGCCCGCCGGCGTCCTCCGCCGAGCCGGGGTTCTCCTGTTGCTCCGCTTGTGCGGGTCGCGGTTCCGCGGCTTCGGGGGCTTGCCGGGTTTCCGGTCCCTGGACGATGCGTACGGCGTCCTGAAGGGCCTGGCGCTGTTCCTCGCTCATCATCCCGAAGAACGCGACGAGTGCGGCGGCGGGGTTGTCGCTCTGCGACCAGGCGTCGTTCATGAGAGCGGCGGCGTAGGCGGCGCGGGTGGAGACGGCCTCATATCGATAGGCCCGGCCTTCCGCCTCGCGGCGGACCCAGCCCTTCTGATGGAGATTGTCCAAAACCGTCATCACGGTGGTGTACGCGATGGTGCGTTCCTGCTGGAGGTCTTCCAGGACTTCTCGAACGGTCACCGGGCGGTTCCACTTCCACACCCGCGTCATGACCGCGTCTTCGAGTTCTCCCAAGGGGCGAGGCACAACTCAGAACAATAGTGGGAGATCAGGACAATGGCGTGCCGGACGTGGCGGAACCTTGTGAATCCGGACAAAAAGGGCGTATGAAGAGAAACCGGAAGCCGGTGACGGCTCTACGGGCCCGGCTCAGACGTCGGTCGCGGCGGAGCCGCCGCGCACCGCCTCCGCCCGCGCGATCGCGGCGTCGACAGCCGCGTCCTCCTTGGCCTTGGCCGCCCCACCCTGGGTCTTCACGATCACCCGGACCACACCGATGAAGAACACGGCCATGACGATCGGGGGCACAAGCGCGGAGACATAGTCCATACGACCAGAGTAGCCATGCCCTACCGGGCGAATCGGGCGGGGTGGGTATAGCCCGAGGGGGTGTCGGCCTTCGGGACGCCGACCGGGACCCGGCCGTCGCCGACCCCGCACGGGCCCGCCCCGAAAGGGCCCGTGCGGGGAAGTCCC
>NZ_MUNF01000390.1 GCF_002154555.1 Streptomyces murinus | reverse complement strand
TGGGCCTTCAGATAGGCGCGGGCGCCCCGGTCCCCGGTGGCGGCCGCCGCGATCCCCGCCCAGTGGGCCGCCCCGAACAGCACCGGATGCCCGCGCGTGCCGTCGTAGGCCGCCGAGACCAGCGCGTTCTCGCCGTCGTACGCCCGAAGGACCCGCGCCACCGCCTCGGGTCCGATGCCCGGCTGGTCGACCAGGAAGACCAGGGCCGCCCGTGCGTCCGTCCGGGCGAGCGCGGCGAGTCCCGTGCGCAGCGAGGAGCTCATGCCCTCGGCCCAGCGCGGGTTGTCGATCAGGACGCAGTCGCCCAGGTCCGCCCGCTCGCGCACCTCCTCGGCCCGCGCGCCCAGCACGACATGGATCCGCCCGACGCCGGCCGCCCGCAGCACCCCCACCGCGTGCTCGACCAGGGGTCGCCCCCGGTGTTCCAGCAGTGCCTTGGGCCGCCCGCCGAGCCGTCTGCCGCCCCCGGCGGCCAGCACCAGACCGGCGACCTCCGTGGTGGGGTCCTCGATGTCCGTCATGGCTCCTGCATACCCGACGGCGGCCCGGCTTTCCGGAATCCCGGGCTGACTTCCAGGAATCCCCGGGCTGATTTTCGGCATGCCCCATGGCGCTCGCCGGGCCGGGTGGCGTTTACTGGCCCGCGCACGACGGCGTGGCTGCCTGGGGAGGGCTGCTTTGCGGAGCTTGGTGCAGGGGCCGGTGACCGGCGGTGAAGAGGACCCGAGGGTGACGGAGCTGCGCACGGCGGTGTCCCGCTTACGCCGCGAACTGGCCGCCCTGCGCACGGACTTCCCGGACCGTGCGACAGCGGAGGAGGAACTGGCCGCGCTCGCCGCCATGACCTGCGAGGGCGTCCCGGAGATACCCCGGCTGCGCGGCTCCCTGCTGGTCCTCGCGGGCGCCATCGGCTCGATGAGCGCCCTGTCGGGGGCGCTGCGGGCGGTCAGGGCGGCGGTGGACCTGTTCGGGGCCCCCGCGCGCCGGGGCCAGGAGTCACGGCCCCGCCCGGATCACTCCTCCGACGCGAACAGCCCCCGCTCCTGAGCCTCTTCGCGGACACGCCGGTACAGCGCGGTCAGCGTCTCGCTCACCGCCACCCGGGGCAGCTGGAGCCGGTCCAGCGCCTCGGCGTCGGCCGGCACATCGTGCCAGCCCTGACCGGTGAGCAGGCGCATCAGGGCCGGGTTGAGCCGGTCCACCCCGCGCACCAGACGCGCCTCGGCGGTGACCCCCCGCTCGTACTCGTGCCACAGGTCCAGGAACTCGTCGGCCAGCGGACCGGGCAGCGCGCCGAACCGCCGCAGCGCGACGGCCTCTTCCCGCCGCGCCTTCTCCGCCCGGTCGCCGGGACTCCAGGCCGAGGGGTCTCCGGTGTCGATCTCCACCAGGTCGTGCATCAGGCACATCTTCATCATCCGCGCCAGGTCCAGCGACCGGCCGCTCTCCCGCTCGAACTCGCCGTGCAGCAGCCAGCAGACCAGCGCCAGATGCCAGGAGTGCTCGGCGACGCTCTCCCTGCGGTCCGGGGTGGCGTTGTTGTGCCGCTCGACCTCGCGGAGCCGGGCGGTGTGGGCGATGGCGTCGAACAGCTCGCGCGGCCCGGGTTCTCCCATCGGTGACTCCCCTTCCCGGCGGCCGAACGGGCGGCGCCGGTGCTCGGCAGGGCCTACGCGCCGGAGCTCGCCAGCGACCGGGACAGCTCGATCGCGACCTGCTGGAGCACCGGCACGATCTTGTCCGTCGCGTCCTCGGTCACCCGGCCCGCCGGACCCGAGATGGAGATCGCCGCGGCCGTCGGGGAGTCCGGCACGCAGACGGCGAGGCAGCGCACCCCGATCTCCTGCTCGTTGTCGTCCACGGCGTACCCCTGGCGCCGTACCTCCGCCAGCGCCTCGAGGAACCCCTCCGGCGTGGTGATGGTCCGGTCCGTCGCCGCGGGCATCCCGGTACGGCCAAGCAGCGCCCGCACCTCGCCGTCCGGCACCGCCGAGAGCAGCGCCTTGCCGACGCCCGTGGAGTGCGGCAGCACCCGCCGGCCGACCTCGGTGAACATCCGCATCGAGTGCTTGGAGGGCACCTGTGCCACGTACACGATCTCGTCGCCGTCCAGCAGCGCCATGTTCGCGGTCTCGCCGGTCTCCTCCACGAGCCGTGCGAGATACGGCCGTGCCCAGGTGCTCAGCAGTCGGGACGCCGACTCGCCGAGCCGGATCAGCCGGGGGCCGAGCGCGTAGCGCCGGTTGGGCTGCTGGCGCACATAGCCGCAGGCGACCAGGGTGCGCATCAGCCGGTGGATGGTGGGCAGCGGCAGCCCGCTGGTCGCGGACAGTTCGCTGAGGCCCACTTCGCCGCCCGCGTCCGCCATCCGTTCCAGCAGGTCGAAGGCGCGCTCAAGGGACTGGACCCCGCCACCGCCGGAGGCCTTGGCGGATTCGGGGGTGCTGGCGCTCGACGTGGGCACGGCACGTTCCTTTCGGGACGAACGGAGGGCAGCAGCCTACCCGGCGGACGGTTGACTCCCCGCTTGTACGGAGCTACGTTCTGCTTGCTGGAATTCTAATTCCGCTTTGTGGAAACGTCCAGGGTGTCCTCCTTCCGTCCGCCGCCGAGTGGGCGCCCCTTGACGACGCCGAACCGGGAGTGAAGACTCCTTCAACAGAACGTTGAAATCCGTTTCGTGGCTGTATATCCCGTTCCTCGGGCGTGAAGTCCGGGCGTCCGACGGCGGTACAGAAAGGGGTCCGGGTGTCCGACGCTGAACTGGTGCTGCGCTCGACGCGCGTCATCACCCCGGAGGGGACACGGGCCGCCGCGGTCACCGTGGCCGCCGGGACGATCACGGCCGTACTGCCGTACGACACCGGGATCCCGGCCGGCGCGCGCCTGGTGGACGTCGGCGACGACGCGCTGCTGCCAGGTCTGGTCGACACCCATGTGCACGTCAACGACCCGGGCCGTACCGAGTGGGAGGGCTTCTGGACCGCCACCCGCGCCGCGGCCGCCGGCGGCATCACCACCCTCGTCGACATGCCGCTGAACTCCCTGCCGCCGACCACCACCGTGGAGCATCTGCGGATCAAGCGGGACGTGGCCCGGGACAAGGCGCACATCGACGTCGGCTTCTGGGGCGGCGCCCTGCCCGGCAACGTCAAGGACCTGCGCCCGCTGCACGACGCCGGCGTCTTCGGCTTCAAGGCGTTCCTGTCCCCGTCCGGCGTGGACGAGTTCCCGCACCTCGACCAGAAGCAACTCGCCCGCTCGCTCGCGGAGATCGCCGGCTTCGGCGGACTGCTGATCGTGCACGCCGAGGACCCGCACCACCTGGCCGCCGCCCCCCAGCACGGCGGCCCCCGCTACGCCGACTTCCTCGCCTCGCGTCCCCGCGACGCCGAGGACACCGCCATCGCCGCGCTGATCGCCCACGCCCGCCGCCTGGACGCCCGGGTGCACGTCCTGCATCTGTCCTCCAGTGACGCGCTGCCGCTGATCCGCGCCGCCCGCGCCGCCGGCGTCCGGATCACCGTGGAGACCTGCCCGCACTACCTCACCCTCACCGCCGAGGAAGTCCCCGACGGCGCCAGCGAGTTCAAGTGCTGCCCGCCGATCCGCGAGGCCGCCAACCAGGACCTGCTGTGGGCCGCGCTCGCCGACGGCACCATCGACTGCGTCGTCACCGACCACTCGCCCTCCACGGCCGACCTCAAGACCGCCGACTTCGCCACCGCCTGGGGCGGCATCTCCGGCCTCCAGCTCAGCCTCTCCGCCGTGTGGACCGAGGCCCGCAGGCGCGGCCACACCCTGGACGACGTCGTGCGCTGGATGTCCGCGCGCACCGCCGCCCTCGTCGGACTCGACGCCCGCAAGGGCGCCATCGCCCCCGGCCGCGACGCCGACTTCGCGGTCCTCGCGCCCGAGGAGACCTTCACCGTCGACCCGGCGGGACTCCAGCACCGCAACCGGGTCACCGCGTACGCGGGCCGCACCCTGCACGGCGTCGTCAGATCCACCTGGCTGCGCGGCGAACGCATCGTCGCCGACGGCGAGTTCACCCCGCCGAAGGGCACGCTGCTCGACCGCCCCTGAGCCACGCCCCGCCTCCGGGGCATCCCGAGGACCCATCCGGCCGACTCCCGAGAGGAACCACTGATCACCGTGACGGCGACACCAGGTTTTACCGGCGACGCGAACCCCTACGGAGGCGGTGACCCGTACGCCGACTACCGCACCGCCGACTTCCCCTTCACCCAGTACGCCAACCTCGCCGACCGCCGCCTCGGCGCCGGTGTCGTCGCCGCCAACGACGAGTTCTTCGCCCAGCGCGAGAACCTGCTGGTGCCCGAGCGCGCCGAGTTCGACCCCGAGCACTTCGGGCACAAGGGCAAGATCATGGACGGCTGGGAGACCCGCCGCCGGCGCGGCGCCGCCACCGAGGACCCCTGGCCCACCGCCGAGGACCACGACTGGGCGCTGGTCCGCCTCGGCGCCCCCGGGGTGATCCGCGGCATCGTCGTGGACACCGCCCACTTCCGCGGCAACTACCCGCAGGCCGTCTCCGTCGAGGCCGCCTCGGTCCCCGGCTCGCCCTCGCCCGAGCAGCTCCTCGGCGACGACGTGAAGTGGACGACCCTCGTTCCGCGCACCCCCGTCGGCGGCCACGCCGCCAACGGCTTCGCCGTCTCCCTGGAGCAGCGCTTCACCCATCTGCGCGTCAACCAGCACCCCGACGGCGGCATCGCCCGGCTGCGCGTGTACGGCGAAGTCGCCCCGGATCCCGCGTGGTTGGCGGCGCTCGGTACCTTCGACGTGGTCGCGCTGGAGAACGGCGGCAGCGTCGAGGACGCCTCCGACCGCTTCTACTCCCCGGCCACCAACACCATCCAGCCCGGCCGTTCCCGCAAGATGGACGACGGCTGGGAGACCCGGCGCCGCCGCGACCGGGGCCACGACTGGATCCGCTACCGGCTCGTCACCCAGTCCCGGATCGGCGCCGTCGAGATCGACACCGCGTATCTCAAGGGCAACAGCGCCGGCTGGGCATCGGTCTCGGTGCGCGACGGCGAGGACGGCGAGTGGCGCGAGATCCTGCCCCGCACCCGCCTCCAGCCCGACACCAACCACCGGTTCGTGCTGCCGGAAGCGGCCGTCGGCACCCATGCGCGCATCGACATCTACCCCGACGGCGGCATCTCCCGGCTGCGCCTGTACGGCGCCCCGACCGAGACCGGCGCGGCCGAACTGGCCGCGCGGCACCAGGAACTGGGCGGCTGACACGCCGTCACGCGGATCGAGGGGCGGGCTCCGCGGGGAGGCGGGCGCCCGCCCCTCGTGCTGTCCGCGGTGCGTGCCGCCCGTACAGCGAATCAGCAGGTGGCAGGGGGTGTACAGGGCCGAACGGCCCCTTCGCGGGGGGCCGGACGGCATCGCGCCCGCGGTGCAATACTGGCTCGTCTTCCGGCCGGACCTCCGGCGCCGTGGGGCACGGTCCACCGCCGTTCGTCTTCTTCCAGCGGTGAACCCGCCCACGGCGCCGGGGAGTTGCGCGGTGCCCGTGACCCGGCGCACCGCGCGGTCCACGCGAAGACGGCGCCGAGAGTGCGCGCCGACGACCGCCGGGTACGGGGCCGGGCACGGGCGGGCGGCGCGCGAGGAACCGCAGGGAGAGAGCCAGTCCGTGAACACCACCAGCAGCGACGGCCACGATGAGTACCACGCACTCCTCGCCCGGCGGGACGCGATGCGCCTGCGCCAGCAGCTCCTGTCCCCGTCCGCCCGCCCGGACCCGGGCGCGGGCCCCTGGGCGAGCGCCGCGCGAAAGGCCCACGGACAGCCGTACGACGGCGCCGCCGACCAGCAGGTCATCACCCGCCAACTGCCGCTGGTCACCCCCTTCGGCAAGCTCATCGGGCACCTCTACGACGCCATGTTCGAACGCCACCCCTATCTGCGCTCGCTCTTCCCCGACTCCATGGACTTCCAGCGGGTCCACCTGGAACGGGCCTTCTGGTATCTGATCGAACACCTCGACCAGCCGCGGGAGGTGGCCGACTTCTGCGCCCGGCTCGGCCGCGACCACCGCAAACTCGGCGTCCAGCCCGTGCACTTCGAGGTGTTCGAGCAGGCGCTCGCCGAGGCCCTGCGGCGCAGCGCGGGCGCACGCTGGAGCGAGGAGCTGGAGCAGGCGTGGCTGCGCATGGTGCGCTTCGCGGTCGGGGCCATGGTGGACGGCGCGGCCGGGGCGCTCGCCGAACCGCCGTACTGGAACGCCACGGTGACCGCCCACGAGCTGCGCGGCCCCGACCTCGCGGTGCTCCGGGTACGCCCCGCGGAACCGTTTCCCTACCAGGCCGGGCAGTACACCCGGATCCAGACCCCGCTGCTGCCGCTGACCTGGCGGCCGTACTCGATCGCCTGCGCGCCCCGCCCCGACGGCGAACTGGAGTTCCATGTCCGCCGTACCGCCCCCGGCGGTGTCAGTGACGCGCTGGTCACCCGGACCCGCGCCGGTGACCGGCTCCGCCTCGGCCCCGCCCAGGGCTCCATGGTCCTGGACGGCGACCCCGCGCGGGACGTCCTGATCGTGGCCGGCGGCACCGGCTGGGCCACCGCCCGCGCCCTGCTCGAAGAGCTGTCCCGGCGCCCCCTGCACCGCGGCACCCACCTGTTCGTGGGCGCGCGCACCCTGGACGAGCTGTACGACACCGCCGCCCTCGCCCGCCTGGAGAAGAACTGCTCCTGGCTGCGCGTCGTCCCGGTGATCGGCGAGGAGTCCGGCGCCGCCGAGAGCGGCTCGGTGGCCGACGCGGTGGCCCGGCGCGGCGACTGGTCCGGCCACACCGCCTACGTCAGCGGCCCGCCCATGATGGTCACCGCCACGGTGTACGGCCTGACCGCACTGTCCCTGCCGCCGGACCGCATCCACCACGACCCGGTCGACGGCACCCTGCCCCCGGCCGCGCGACCGTCCAGGGCCGGGGCACCGGTGGCGATCACCGGAGGGTGAGCCGCGCCACGCGCGTGCGGTGCCGGAACTCTTACCCCCTCCTGACGCGTTCTTTTGGGCGTGACCCTTCAGCAAGAGATCGTCGGCAACGCCATGCAGATGGCGGTCGTCAACCTGAACCCCGGCCAGACCGTGTACTGCGAGGCCGGGAAGTTCCTGTTCAAGACCACGAACGTGACCATGGAGACCCGGCTGTCCGGCCCCTCCGGGAGCGGCGGGCAGCAGGGCGGCGGCAGCGGTGGCATGGGCGGCATGCTGCGCCAGGCCATGGGCACCGCCATGCAGGTGGGCCAGCGGATGCTCGCCGGTGAGTCCCTGGCCTTCCAGTACTTCACCGCGCAGGGCGGCCAGGGCACGGTCGGCTTCGCGGGCGTGCTCCCCGGCGAGATGCGCGCGCTGGAACTCGACGGCCGGCGCGCCTGGTTCGCCGAGAAGGACGCCTTCGTGGCCGCCGAGTCCTCGGTGGAGTTCGGCATCGCCTTCGCCGGCGGCCGTACGGGCATGAGCGGCGGCGAGGGCTTCGTCCTGGAGAAGTTCACCGGTCACGGCACCGTGATCATCGCGGGCGCGGGCAACTTCATCGACCTGAACCCGGCCGACTTCGGCGGCCGCATCGAGGTGGACACCGGCTGCGTGGTCGCCTTCGAGGAGGGCATCCAGTACGGCGTCCAGCGCGTCGGCGGCCTCAACCGCCAGGGCATCATGAACGCCGTCTTCGGCGGCGAGGGCCTCTCCCTGGCCACCCTGGAGGGCAACGGCCGGGTCATCCTCCAGTCCCTGACCATCGAGAGCCTGGCCAACGCTTTGAAGAAGGCCCAGGGCGGCGACAAGCAGGGTCCGACGGGCGGCCTGTTCTCCACGCACGCGGGGTGAGCCCCGGGCTCCCTCGCGCGGAGCCCGCGCGGAGGGACGTCACAGAGCGCGTCGCCATGTCTGGCCGACGAGGTCGTGGCCGAAGCTGTGATGGGCCTGCGCCGCGACCAGCTCGAAGCCGTGCGCCTCGTAGATGCGGCGCGCCGTCTTCAGTACGTCGTTCGTCCACAGCGTGATCGCCCCGCACCCGGCCTCGCGCGCGTGGCGCAGGCATTCCTCCACCAGGCGGGTGCCGAGCCCGAGCCCGCGCGCCGCGGGGTCCACCAGCAGCAGGCGCAGCTTCGCGGTGCCCTCCTCGTCGCCGGGCGCGCAGAAGACGCAGCCGGCCCGTACCCCGTCGACCTCGGCGATCCAGGCCGCCCGCGGCCCCGCCCCCGGCGCACGGGTGTGGTCGGCGACGATCCGGGCGACCAGCGCCTCGAAGTCCGCGTCCCAGTCGAACTCCCGCTCGTAGAGCTCGCCGTGCGCCATCACCGCCCAGCCCAGGTCCCCGGGCCGGCCGAGCGGACGGACGACCACCTCGCGTTCCGCGGTCGCGTGTTCCGTCGCCATCAGGACCACCCACCTCTCACTGAAACGACTGTTTCAGTACACTAACCCGGGTGGCCCGATCCGAAGCAACCCCTTCTCCGCGACGGCAGGAACTGCTGGAAGCGGCGTACGCCCACGCGCTGCGCAGCGGCCTGGCCGATCTGTCCCTGCGCCCGCTCGCGGCGGAGATCAAGTCCTCCCCGCGGGTGCTGCTGTATCTGTTCGGCAGCAAGGACGGCCTGGTCCGGGCCCTGCTGGCGCGGGCCAGAGCCGATGAGCTGGCCGCCGTACGACGGCTCGCGGCCGAGCGCGATCCGGCGGCGGGGCTGGGGCCGGTCGCCCGCGAGCTGTGGCGGTGGCTGTCCGAGGACGCCCACCGCGGGCTGCTGACGCTCTGGGTCGAGAGCTACGCCCGCTCCCTCGTGGAGCCCCACGGCCCCTGGGCCGGATTCGCGAGCGACACGGTCGAGGACTGGCTCGACCTGCTCGCCGCCGGCCAGCGCCCCGAGGTGCGTGACACCGAAGCGGGCCTGGCCCGGCGCACCCTCGTGCTCGCCACCCTCAGGGGCGCCCTGCTGGACCTCCTCGCCACCGGCGACCTGGAACGGACGAGCGCGGCGGTGCACGCCCTGCTGGCGGAGGGGGAGTGACCCCGGCGCACAACCGGGCTCGCGCCAGGCGCGCGCCGGGCTCGCTCCAGGCCTGCGGTGACCACCCTGTGCCCGTCCTGTGGGTGTCCCGAGGAGGAAGGTGAACTGGTTGAAAAACACGGTTACTTGAGGGGGAATTCCACGGCCTTGTCGTTGACATGTCCTTGTCTACGCGCGTCATCATGGCGTCATGCGTATCCCCCCACGCGCCGCTCGTATCGGCGCAGCAGCCGCAGTCCTGTCCGCACTCCTCGCCGGCGGCACCGTCTCCGCCACCACGGCGAACGCGTCCGTCGTCTCCGCCACGTCCGTGGTCTCCGCGGCCTCCGTCGGCAGCATCTGCCACAGCACCCTGCCGCCGCAGGCCGACGACACCCTCGACCTCATCGCCAAGGGCGGCCCCTACCCCTATTCGCAGGACGGCACGGTCTTCTCCAACCGTGAGGGCGTCCTGCCCAGCCAGTCCTCCGGCTACTACCACGAGTACACCGTGGTGACCCCCGGCGCCCCCACCCGCGGCACCCGCCGCATCGTCACCGGTGAGCGCAGCCAGGAGGACTACTACACCTCCGACCACTACGAGACGTTCGACCTGATCGACTTCGACTGCTGAACCACGGCTGATCCGCATGTGATCCACACCGAGCCTCGCCCCGCGGCCCCCACCCCCACCCGACGGCCGCGGGGCGAGTCGTATCCGGCGCCCGGCACGTCCTTTTCGGCCATCTCCCGCTCCCCGTAAGGAATTTCCGCGAGCCCGGGCACCCGGCTCGCGCCCCGCGCGTTCTCCAGGCACCGGGATGCGCCCGGTCGGCCTCGGGGGAGTCCGGAAGGGGAGTCATGGACCGGCGAAAGACAGTGGATCTGGGGGAGTTCGGGGACGCGCTGCGGCGCGACCCGCATCCGGTGTACGCCATGCTGCGCGAGCGCGGCCCGGTGCACCGGATCCGGATACCCCATGCGGACGAGGACTACGAGACCTGGCTCGTCGTCGGGTACGAGGAGGCGCGCGCCGCCCTCGCCGACCCCCGGCTCGCCAAGGACGGCACGAAGATCGGCGTGACCTTCCTCGACCATGAGCTGATCGGCAGGGATCTGCTGGCCACCGACCCGCCCCAGCACACCCGGCTGCGCGCCCTCGTCACCCGGGCCTTCACCATGCGCCGGGTCGAACAACTGCGGCCGCGCATCCAGCGGATCACGGACGAACTGCTGGACGAGATGCTGTCGGCGGGCAGCACCGGCCGCGCCGACCTCATCGCCGCCCTCGCCTACCCGCTGCCCCTCACCGTCATCTGCGAACTGCTCGGCGTCCCCGAGATGGACCGCACCGAGTTCCGCAAGATCTCCACCCAGGTGGTCGCCCCGACCGACCCGGGGTCCGAGCGCGAGGCGATGGCCCGGCTCGGCGCGTACCTCACCGAACTGATCGAGGACAAGCGCCGCTCCGGGGTCACCGGCGACCTCCTCGGCGACCTGGTCCGCACCACCGCCGAGGACGGTGACCGGCTCTCGCCCGAGGAACTGCGCGGCATGGCCTTCCTGTTGCTCATCGCCGGCCATGAGACCACGGTCAACCTGATCGGCAACGGCGTCCTCGCCCTGCTCACCCACCCCGACCAACTCGCCGCCCTGCGCGCCGACATGAGCCTGATCGACGGCGCGGTCGAGGAGACGCTGCGCTGGGAGGGCCCGGTGGAGAACGCCACGTTCCGGTACGCGGCCGAGCCGCTGGACATCGGCGGCGTCCGCGTCGAGCAGGGCGAACACGTGATGATCGGCCTCACCGCCGCCCAGCGCGACGGCGCCCGCTTCCCCGCCCCCGACCGCTTCGACATCCGCCGCGACACCCGCGGCCACCTCGCCTTCGGGCACGGCCTCCACTACTGCCTGGGAGCGCCCCTGGCCCGCCTGGAGGGCCGTATCGCCCTCGCCACCCTGCTGGACCGCGCCCCCGGTCTCGCCCTGGACGGCCCGCACGACGAGTGGCTGCCGGGCATGCTGATGCGCGGGCTGCGGACCCTGCCGGTGCGCTGGTAGAGCCGCCGGGGTGCGCCGGTGGAGCCGCCGGGGCTCAGCCGGCCCCGGACTCCGGCGCCGTCGGAATCTCCGTCATCGCCACCGCCCGCCGCTCCCGCCGCGAGACCTCGCACGCCTCGGCGATCCGCAGCGCCTGGAGGGCCTCCCGCCCGTCGCAGGGGTTGGCGCGAGTACCGTGCAGCACCTCCACGAAGGCGCACAGCTCGGCCTCGTACGCGGGCGCGAAGCGTTCCAGGAAGCCGGTCCAGGGCTTGTCCGCGGGCGGTGGTCCGGTCGGTTCGGTGGAGGCGAGCGGGGTGCGGTCGTCCAGTCCGACCACCACCGTGTCCCGCTCCCCGGCCAGCTCCATCCGGACGTCGTAGCCCGCGCCGTTGGTGCGGGTCGCGGTCATGGTGGCCAGGGTGCCGTCGTCCAGGGTGAGCAGCGCCGCGCCCGTACAGGCATCGTCGGCCTCGCGGAACATCGCGGGGCCCGCGTCCGAACCGGTCGCGTAGACGTCATCGACCTCCCGGCCCGTCACCCAGCGCAGGATGTCGAAGTCATGGATGAGCGTGTCCCGGAACAGCCCGCCGGACGGCCGCAGCCACTCGGCGGGGGGCGGGGACTGGTCGCAGGTCAGGGCCCGTACGGTGTGCAGCCGGCCGAGCCGCCCGGCGCGCACCGCCGCGCGCGCCCCGGCGTACCCGGCGTCGAAGCGGCGCTGGAAGCCCATCTGGAGCACCGTGCCGGCCGCCGCGACCTCGGCGAGCGCCTGGAGCGTGCCCGGCAGGTCCAGGGCGATCGGCTTCTCGCAGAAGACCGGCAGACCCGAGCGTGCCGCCCGGCCGATCAGCTCGGCGTGGGCCGCGGTCGCCGTGGTGATCACCACCGCGTCCACGCCCCAGCGGAAGATCTCGTCCACCCCCGGCGCCGCCGTCTCGCCCAGCCGGTGCGCGAGCCGCTGCGCCCGCGCCGGATCGGCGTCCGTCAGGATCAGCGAGCCGACCTCGCGATGACGGCTGAGCGTGTTCGCGTGAAGGGTGCCGATGCGGCCCGTACCGATGACCCCGATGCGCATGGAAACAAAGTGACGGCGCGCCCCGGCCCCTGTCAATTCGTATGTCAGGACAACCGGACTTCACGACTTCCCGTCAACTGCGCACCCGGCTACGCTCGGGCCCGTGCCGAAACCAGCTGTGGACCCGACCGTCGCGCTCGAACTCCGCGTGGACCGGGGTTCGCCGGTGCCGCTGTACTTCCAGCTGTCCCAGCAGCTGGAGGCCGCGATCGAGCACGGAAGCCTGACCCCCGGGAGCCTGCTGGGCAACGAGATCGAACTGGCCGCGCGGCTCGGCCTGTCCCGCCCCACCGTCCGCCAGGCCATCCAGTCCCTGGTCGACAAGGGGCTGCTGGTGCGCCGCCGGGGCGTCGGCACCCAGGTCGTGCACAGCAGGGTCAGGCGCCCGCTGGAACTGAGCAGCCTCTACGACGACCTGGCGGCGGCGGGCCAGCGCCCCACGACGAAGGTCCTGGTCAACACGGTCGTCCCGGCCACCGCCGAGCTCGCGGCGGCGCTCGGTGTCACCGAGGGCACCGACGTCCACCGCGTCGAACGGCTCCGGCTCGCGCACGGCGAGCCCATCGCCTACCTGATCAACCATCTGCCCCCAGGGCTGCTCGACCTGGACACCGCCCAGCTGGAGGCGACCGGCCTGTACCGGCTGCTGCGCGCCGCCGGGATCACCCTGCACAGCGCCCGCCAGTCGATCGGCGCCCGCGGCGCCACCGCCATGGAGGCCGAGCGGCTCGGCGAGGCCGACGGCGCCCCGCTGCTCACCATGTGCCGCACCACCTACGACGACACAGGGCGCACGGTCGAGTACGGCGACCACACCTACCGCCCGAGCCGCTACGCCTTCGAGTTCCAGCTGCTCGTACGGCCCTGATCGCACCGGTCGTCCGTCGTATCGCCGGGTCGGCGTTCGTCGCATTGTCCGGACAAGGTGACCGGAATCTCCTCCCCGGCCGTCCGCCCGCCCACCCCGGTGACCGATACTGAAGTGTTTGGGGCTGGTGAGGTCGCCGCCGGGACACACCGACGGTGAGGTCGCCGCCCCATCCGCACGTCGGAGCAAGGACAGCTGAGAGTCAGCTGGAGACAGCGAGAAGGGCACGGCCTCGTGGCACGGTTTCGGACCTGGGCAGTCATGGCGCTCGCAGGGGCACTCTCGGTGTGCCTCGCGGGTTGCAGCAGCACCGGCGGGAAGCGGGCCGAGGACGCCCGCAAGGCCGCCGTCGCCCAGGGCAGGGCGGCGGTGAACACCCCCCGCTGGACCTTCGCGATGATCACGCACTCGGGAGACGGCGACACCTTCTGGGACATCGTGCAGAGCGGCGCCAAGCAGGCCGCCGTCAAGGACAACATCAACTTCCTGTACTCGCACGACGACGATGCCCAGCAGCAGGCCCAGCTGGTGGACGCGGCGGTCGACAAGAAGGTCGACGGCATCATCGTCACCCTGGCGAAGCCGGACGCCATGAAGGCCGCCGTCCAGCGCGCCGAGAAGGCCGGCATCCCGGTGATCACGGTCAACTCCGGCTCGGAGGAGTCCAAGGCGTTCGGCGCGCTCACCCACATCGGCCAGGACGAGACCATCGCCGGCGAGGCGGTCGGCGACGAGCTGAACGAGCGGGGCAAGAAGAAGGCCCTGTGCGTGCTGCACGAGCAGGGCAACGTGGGCCACGAGCAGCGCTGCGACGGCGTCGCCAAGACCTTCAAGGGCAAGCTCCAGAAGCTCTACGTCAACGGCACGAACATGCCCGACGTGCAGTCCGCCATCGAGGCCAAGCTCCAGGCCGACAAGTCCCTGGACAGCGTCGTCACCCTCGGCGCGCCCTACGCCGACACCGCCGTGAAGGCGAGGAACGACGCGGGCAGCAAGGCCGAGGTGGACACCTTCGACCTCAACGCGCAGGTCGCGGCCTCGCTCCAGAAGGGCACCCTGGGCTTCGCGGTGGACCAGCAGCCGTACCTCCAGGGGTACGAGGCGGTCGACCTGCTGTGGGCCTACAAGTACAACGGCGACGTCCTCGGCGGTGGCAAGCCGGTGCTGACCGGCCCGCAGATCATCACCAAGGACCAGGCGGCCACGCTGGCCGCGTACACCGAGCGGGGCACCCGATGACCGCAGGACAGAGCGCCGGGCCGAACGCGGTCGAACAGAAGACCGAGACACCGGTGGCCGATGAGCGGATCCTGCGGACCTCCCCGCTGAAGAAGCTCCTCGCCCGCCCCGAGCTGGGCTCGGTCGTCGGCGCCCTCGCCGTCTTCGTCTTCTTCGCCCTGATCGCCGACGGCTTCCTGCGCGCCGCCAGCCTCAGCACCGTCCTGTACGCCTCCTCGACCATCGGGATCATGGCCGTACCGGTCGCGCTGCTGATGATCGGCGGCGAGTTCGATCTGTCGGCCGGTGTCCTCGTGACGTCCTCGGCGCTGATCTCCTCCATGTTCAGCTACCAGATGACGGCGAACACCTGGGTCGGCGTCGGCGTGTCCCTGCTGGTCAGCCTCGCCATCGGCGCCTTCAACGGCTTCATGCTCACCCGCACGAAGCTGCCCAGCTTCATCATCACGCTGGGCACCTTCCTGATGCTGTGCGGCATGAACCTCGGCTTCACCAAGCTGATCGACGGCACGGTCTCCACCAAGACCATCGCCGACATGCAGGGCTTCTCCAGCGCCCGCGCCGTCTTCGCCTCCACGGTCACCATCGGTGGCGTCGACTTCAAGATCACCATCCTGTGGTGGCTCGCCCTGGTCGCCCTCGGCTCCTGGATCCTGCTGCGCACCCGCGTCGGCAACTGGATCTTCGCGGTCGGCGGCAACGAGGACGCGGCCCGCGCGGTCGGCGTGCCGGTGGCCAAGACGAAGATCGGCCTCTACATGGGCGTCGCGTTCGGCGCCTGGATCTCCGGCCAGCACCTGCTCTTCTCCTTCGACGCCGTCCAGTCCGGCGAGGGCGTCGGCAATGAGCTGATCTACATCATCGCGGCCGTCATCGGCGGCTGCCTGATCACCGGCGGCTACGGCAGCGCGGTCGGCTCCGCGGTGGGCGCCCTGATCTTCGGCATGACCAGCAAGGGCATCGTCTTCGCCGAGTGGAACCCCGACTGGTTCAAGTTCTTCCTCGGAGCGATGCTGCTCCTCGCGACCCTGCTCAACGCCTGGGTCCGCAAGCGCGCGGAGGCGACGACATGACGGACGACATGACGGACGACGTGACGGCCGGGACGACGGACGAGACCACCCCGGCAACGACGGCGACGGCGGCCACGGCGGCTGCGACGACGGCCGCGCCCGCCCTGGTCGAGCTGTCCGGCGTCGGCAAGCACTACGGCAATGTGCGCGCCCTGGACGGCGTGTCCCTCCAGGTGCACGCCGGCGAGATCACCTGCGTCCTCGGCGACAACGGCGCGGGCAAGTCCACCCTGATCAAGATGATCGCCGGACTGCACCAGCACGACGGCGGCACCCTGAGCATCGAGGGCGAGGAGACCCGCCTCGCCTCCCCGCGCGACGCCCTGGACCGGGGCATCGCCACGGTCTACCAGGACCTGGCCGTGGTGCCCCTGATGCCGGTCTGGCGCAACTTCTTCCTCGGCTCCGAGCCCCGCAAGGGCACCGGCCCCTTCAAGCGCCTCGACACCGCCCTCATGCGCCGCACCACCCGCGAGGCGCTGCTGCGCATGGGCATCGACCTGCGCGACGTCGACCAGCCCATCGGCACCCTGTCCGGCGGCGAACGCCAGTGCGTGGCCATCGCCCGCGCCGTCCACTTCGGCGCCAAGGTCCTCGTCCTGGACGAGCCGACCGCGGCCCTCGGCGTCAAGCAGTCCGGTGTGGTCCTCAAGTACGTCGCCGCCGCCCGGGACGAGGGCCTGGGCGTCGTCCTGATCACCCACAACCCGCACCACGCGTACCTGGTGGGCGACCGGTTCGTGCTGCTGCGCCGCGGCACGATGGTGGGCAATCACACACGGGACGAGATCACCCTGGACGAGCTGACCGCGCAGATGGCCGGCGGCTCCGACCTGGACGTCCTGCGCCACGAACTCCAGCGCGACTGAGGGTCCCGAGGGGCGCCGCGGTCAACCGGGACACCACCGGGATCGCCCGCCCCTCGCCCTCGCTGTACGGCACCCTTACCGTCGTTGAGGCACAATCGACCAACGATGAGCACCTATCGCGACCTCACGGCCCCCATCGGCTCCCGCCGCGCCCCCGTCCTGCGGACGGTCGGCACCCGGGAGCGCCGGTCCCACCTGACGGCCCCCCGTGTCCCCACCGTCGGCATCGACATCGGTGGCACCAAGGTGATGGCGGGCGTCGTGGACGCCGACGGCAACATCCTGGAGAAGCTCCGCACGGAGACCCCGGACAAGTCGAAGAGCCCCAAGGTCGTCGAGGACACCATCGTCGAGCTGGTCCTGGACCTCTCCGACCGGCATGACGTGCACGCGGTCGGCATCGGCGCCGCCGGCTGGGTCGACGCGGACCGCAACCGCGTCCTGTTCGCCCCCCACCTGTCCTGGCGCAACGAACCGCTGCGCGACCGGCTCAGCGGCCGCCTCTCCGTGCCGGTGCTGGTGGACAACGACGCCAACACCGCCGCCTGGGCCGAGTGGCGCTTCGGCGCCGGGCGCGGCGAGGACCACCTGGTGATGATCACACTGGGTACCGGTATCGGTGGCGCGATCCTGGAGGACGGCCAGGTCAAGCGGGGCAAGTTCGGTGTCGCGGGCGAGTTCGGCCATATGCAGGTCGTGCCCGGCGGCCACCGCTGCCCGTGCGGCAACCGCGGCTGCTGGGAGCAGTACAGCTCCGGGAACGCCCTGGTCCGCGAGGCGCGCGAGCTGGCCCAGGCCGACTCGCCGGTCGCCTACGGCATCATCGAGCACGTCAAGGGCAACATCGGCGACATCACCGGGCCGATGATCACCGAGCTGGCCCGCGAGGGCGACGCGATGTGCGTGGAGCTGCTCCAGGACATCGGCCAGTGGCTCGGCGTCGGCATCGCCAACCTGGCCGCCGCCCTGGACCCCTCCTGCTTCGTCATCGGCGGCGGCGTCTCGGCCGCCGACGATCTGCTCATCGGCCCCGCCAGGGACGCCTTCAAGCGCCATCTCACCGGCCGCGGCTACCGCCCCGAGGCCCGTATCACCCGCGCCCAGCTCGGCCCCGAGGCCGGCATGGTGGGCGCGGCCGACCTGGCCCGCCTGGTCGCCCGCCGGTTCCGGCGCGCCAAGCGCCGCCGGGTCGAGCGGTACGAGCGCTACGAGCGATACGCCCAGGCCCGCCGCGAACGGGACACCGCATGACCGCCTCCACCTCCCTGCCCCGCCAGGCCGCCCCGCCGCAACCGGCGCGGCGGCCTCCCGAGGACCCCCGCCACAAGGCCAGGCGCCGTGCGCTCACCCTGCTGATCATCGTGCTGCTCATCGGTGTGCCGGCCGGTTATCTGGTGATCTCGGCGAACCAGAGCCGCAACAGCGGCAAGGACAAGGAGGACAAGTACTCCGCGACCGGCCTCACCGCGGGCTGGCCGTCGAAGGTGCAGCGCCGCCTCTACCAGGTGAACGTTCCGCGTCCCGCCGACCGCATCGCGTCGTACGAGACCAACAACTGGAAGACCAGCCGCCTGTACGTGCAGTTCCGCACCAACCCGGCCGGCCTGGACACCTTCCTCCAGTCCATGGGCGAGCGCCGCGACGAGCTGAAGAAGGGCGACATCGCCGTCAGCGCCCGCGACCGCAAGGTCAGCGGCTGGACCTTCGGCGGCTCCGGCTCCTGGTACGGCCTCACCCACACCCAGAAGAACCCGGCACCCACCCAGGACGTGGTCGTGAACATGTCCGACCCGAACTTCCCGATGGTGTACGTGGTGTCGCGGACGGTGCCGTAGCCCCTGCTCCGGGGCCGGTTGTCAGACCCCGCCCGTAGAGTCGGAGACGTCTGATCCGATGTGCGGGCGGGAGGTGGCAGAACGTATGAGCGGTGTGATGATGGCGGCGGAGCGGACGGCGGGTTCCCGGACGGTGTCCGGTGAGGCCCCGGTGCCCGTGCGACTGGCCGCGGTCTACCTGCCCGCGCCGCTGCCGCGCGAGGGCCGTATCGCCTTCTGGGACCCCGCGGGCGAGCCCCTGCCCGCCGCGTCCGGCGACCCCGAGGAGCTGACCGTCGTACGACGGNNGCCTGCCGCTCGCCGAGGCCCTGCCCCTGCTGGTCCGTGCCCGCCGGGACCCTGCCGCGCATCCGGCCACCGCCTGCTGGGGCGCCGCCGCGCTGCACGCGCTGCGACTCGTCGCCCGGGGGCGGCTGCTGCCCGGTCTCACCCCGAGCGGCCAGGACGCCTGGCGGGCCGGTCCGCTGGAGCCCGACGACATCGCCCATCTGCGCGCGATCGCCGCCGC
>NZ_MUNF01000039.1 GCF_002154555.1 Streptomyces murinus | reverse complement strand
GAGCTTCTCCTTGGCGGCGCGGGCGCGCTCGACCAGGGCGGGGTCGGAGGGCGACGGCAGATCGCCGGGGCACTCGACACCCCGCTCGCTCTTCGGGTCGGCCTCGCGGCCGAGCAGCAACAGGGCGAGCGGAGTCGGCTGGACGTCGAGCTCCGGGGTCTGGGCGGTGGTCACGGCACGCACCCTTTCTATTTCTCGTCTATCTGACGCTATCTATCATAAACGCTTCACGTCAGTTTGACGATGGCCCTCGTGTCCATGTGACGTGAATCCCGGCCCGGCCGCCCCGGATCCCTCCGCGGGCCGCTGTGCGCCTTCGCGCGCGTATGCGAGCATGAAGGGGCAGAAAGCAAAATCGCGACCACGTGGCGCCCGGCCCGGAATGAATCCGCGGAAGCACCGGTTGCACTCGTCGGCAAGCAGTCTCCGTACAACCCGGGAGAGATGTAGATGTCCGTATCGGACGAGACCACAACCGTCAGCGACGGCATCATCCTGACCGACGCCGCCGCGGCCAAGGTCAAGGCCCTGCTCGACCAGGAAGGCCGTGACGACCTCGCGCTGCGCGTCGCCGTTCAGCCCGGCGGCTGCTCGGGCCTGCGGTACCAGCTGTTCTTCGACGAGCGCGCCCTCGACGGCGACGTGGAGAAGGACTTCGGCGGGGTCAAGGTCGTCACCGACCGCATGAGCGCCCCGTACCTGGGCGGCGCCACCGTCGACTTCGTGGACACGATCGAGAAGCAGGGCTTCACGATCGACAACCCGAACGCGACCGGCTCCTGCGCCTGCGGCGACTCCTTCAGCTAAATCATCCGGCTGAGCCGGCGCCATCGCGTGTGAAGATCGGCTGAAGACAGAGGCGGCGGCCCCCGTGCGGGGGGCTCGCCGCCTCTGTCGTACGACCTCGGGGGCCGGGCTCCGTCAGGAGGCCGCCGCCGGGTGCGGGTCGCCGAGGTACGGGAAGTGGTCCAGGGTGTCGGTGTGCGGCGACAGACCGGTGGGCGGCGCCTCGTTCTTGGTCAGGAACGCGACCCGGATGTCGATGACGTCCTCCGTGAACGTCCGGCCGTTCGGATACACCGCGGGCCTGGACGGGTCGAAGTGCAGCACGTCTGGCAGGATGCCGTGCTCGTCGAGCGCGGCGATCGCCTCCTCGCGCGAGTAACCGCCGGTGTGGCCCAGCAGATGGACGAACTGGTCCGTCCATCTGGCCCGGTCGTTCGCCGGCTCGCTCGCGTTGTACTCCTCCTTCGTGTCGTCGGTGTTGAAGAAGCTGCTGATCGACGGGTGGCCGGCCCGGTCCGCGTGGACGAGTTCGCCGTCGCGCAGCACGCTGCACCGGCCCCAGATCCGCAGTTCGGACTGGGGCGCAAGCTCGGCCGTCGGCAGTTCGATGGCCATGGAGAAGACATTGGCCGTGGTGTTGGAGTCGACGCCGGTCCACGGGGACTTCCCGCCCAGATGCGGCGCGGTGAAGTTCCGCTTGCCGCTGGTGTCGAACAGATTCTTGATGCCGTCGAAGTCGAAGAAGAAGGCGTCGCTGCGGCTTCCGGCGGCCACCTGGTACTCGCCGAAGGTGACCACATCGGCCCGGGGGCCGAAGGAGACGGCGGCATCCGAGACGATCTTCGTGCCGACCGCCTCGGGGCTCCGGGACTCCGCGCCGGTCGCCATGTAGACGCTGTAGGTCTGCGAGCCGTCGGCCGCCGGCGGGCCGAAGACCCAGCTGAAGGCGACGTCGGTCAGCAGGTCGCCGTCATTGTCGATGTTCAGGCGGTACACGGCGTCGGGGTGCAGGGCGTCCGCGTTGGGGTTGGCGTTGAGGATGAGCACGGTCCTGCTCGGATCGCCGGGTGCCGTGAAGGCGTAGAGGTCGCACAGATCGAGACGTTGGTCGCCGAGTGGTGGTCCAAGACTGAGGCCGGTGAAGTGGTTGGACATGTCAGGCCCTTCCGTTGCTCGCCCGTCGGGAAACCGCTGAAATGTCACGGTAACCGTCATATCGATCCGGCCATCGAGGGCGAAGGTGCGGTCATCGGACAACCGCTCGAACGGATCACCGGCAGCCGGGAGGCGATCGCCCCCCGGCCCGGGAGCCGGCCTTGGGGAGGGAGGGGAGGGCTACGGCCGCGACGCGCCCTGCTTCGCCTGCGGGATGCGCGCGCCGTCCGCGCCGACCACCGCCCGGCCGTCCACCGGTGCCTTCAGCCGCACGGTCCGTGTGAACTCCTTGGCGATCATCGGGCAGATCTTGCCCTCCTGCCGGTGCTCGGTGACCGTGACCGTCACCCGGGTGGCGCTCTCCCGGGCCGCCACCGTGTAGTCGGCGCACAGGCCGCCGTAGAAGCTCACGGTGAGGCTCCGGTCGTCGGCCGTGTAGCCGGTGACCTTGACCGAGCTGCCGGGGCCGGCCGTCGGGGACGCCGAGGGCGCCGAGGCCGCCGAAGAGGTCAGATAGCGGGGATCGATCGCGGGGTACGACACCGTCCCCGAGTCCCGTGTCGCGAACAGCCAGGACGGCACCAGGGTCTGCCGGCCGCCGACCGAGTGCGCGGCCAGCCCGAACACCGCCTTGTCCACGGTGACCGTCCCGGATGGCGCCGGGGACCCCTGCCCGCACGGCCCGTCCAGACGCGTCGCGAACCGCCCCGGGTTCGCACAGCCCCCGGCCCCCATCCGGTGGTCGCCCTTCGGCGCCGCGTTCATCAGCGCGAGAGTCTTCTCCGCGTCCAGGACGGGGTACGTCGCCCCCTTCACCGGCGTCGACAGCAGTCCGTGCCCGCCGACCACCTCGCCCTGCCCGCTGACCGTCAGCCCGGTCGCCCAGCCGGTGGTGGGCAGCCCGCCCACCACCGGATCGGCGGTCACCACCCGCTGCTTGCCCATGACCTGGCCGGCATCGGTCCTGGCGCTGCCCAGGCCGGCCGCCCGCAGCACCGGCGCCGCCGCCTTCTCGGCCACCGCCGCGCTCACCGGCGCCCCGGTGGGACCCACCGGACCGGTCGCGCACAGGGGGCCCTTCTTGCAGTCGTCGGTGCCCGGCGCGTACCGGCTGAAGGTCCAGCTGCCCGGCGCGTCCCGGTTCACCTGGAGGGTCGGCCCCGAACCGTCCTTGCCGCCGATCCGCCAGCCGTGCCCCTCGGCCACCGGCGTCCCGCTCACCCCGAGCGCCTTCGCCAGCCGGAGCACCTGGTCCGCGCGGACCTCCGCCCCCGCTCCGTACACCGCCGCCGAGCCGGGGCCCCGGGGCAGCGCGCCCTGGGCCACGTAGTGGGCGCCGTAGGGGTCCGAGCCGTCGTCCAGGGTGAGCGGCGGGGGAGTGGTGGAGTCCGCCGCGGTGGGGGTCGTACGACCGTCCGGGCCGTCGCTCGCCGCGACGTACGCGCCACCGCCGCCGATCAGCAGGACGGCGGCCAGGGCGGAGAGGACGACGGCACGCGAGCGCCGTCGGGAACGCCCCGCCTCCCGCACGTCTGGCACCTCGGGGGCATCCCCCGTGTTCTCAGGCCGCTCCGTGTTCACCGCATCGCTCCTCGCCGGTCCGTGTCCCGCGTGCCCCGTGTGAGGGGACGACCATGGGACGAGGGAGGGGAGCGGGAGGTTCCCGGGCCTACGCCGTACGGGTGAGCGGGATCAGTCGCCGTAGTCGGACATGCCGTCCAGCAGCTGGACGGAGCGCTTGGACACGGAGACCTTGTGGATGCGGGACGGCGGCACCGGGCGGGACGCGCCGCGCGCGGGCGCCGGCCAGCGCCGGGCCATCCGGGCGCAGTCGCCGCGCAGGGTGTCGAGGCCGCCCTCCAGATCTCCGGGGGCGGGGGAGACGGGAGTGCCGGACGCGGCGGACGAGGAGCCCTTGAGGTTCGTCATGAGGGAACCGTACGCACGATCGAGCCTGCGAAGAAAGATCTACTATCGGGTAGTTTCGTCAACTACAGCGCCGACCCCTGACCGGGTAGCGTGAACTGTCAATCCCGCCTCCCGCAGGAGAATCCCCGTCGTGCGCATCGCAGTCACCGGCTCCATCGCCACCGACCACCTCATGACCTTCCCCGGCCGGTTCGCCGACCAGCTCGTCGCGGACCAGCTGCACACGGTTTCGCTCTCCTTCCTCGTCGACAACCTCGACGTGCGCCGCGGCGGTGTCGCCGCCAACATCGCGTTCGGCATGGGCCAGCTCGGCACCCGGCCGATCCTGGCCGGCGCCGCCGGCTTCGACTTCGACGAGTACCGGGCCTGGCTCGACCGGCACGGCGTCGACACCGAGTCGGTCCGTATCTCCGACACCCTGCACACCGCGCGCTTCGTGTGCACCACCGACACCGACCACAACCAGATCGGCTCCTTCTACACGGGCGCGATGAGCGAGGCCCGGCTGATCGAGCTCAAGACGGTCGCCGACCGGGTGGGCGGCCTCGACCTGGTGCTGATCGGCGCCGACGACCCCGAGGCGATGCTCCGCCACACGGAGGAGTGCCGGTCCCGTTCGATCCCGTTCGCCGCGGACTTCTCGCAGCAGATCGCCCGCATGGAGGGCGAGGAGATCCGGATCCTGCTGGAGGGCGCCACGTACCTCTTCTCGAACGAGTACGAGAAGGGCCTCATCCAGACCAAGACCGGCCTCACCGACGAGGAGATCCTCGCGAAGGTCGGCCACCGGGTGACCACGCTCGGCTCGCGGGGCGTGCGCATCGAGCAGGCCGGCGCGGACCCGATCGAGGTCGGCTGCGCGGAGGAGGAGCGCAAGGCCGACCCCACGGGTGTCGGCGACGCCTTCCGCGCGGGCTTCCTGTCCGGCCTCGCCTGGGGCGTCTCGCTGGAGCGGGCGGCGCAGGTGGGCTGCATGCTCGCGACGCTGGTCATCGAGACCGTGGGCACGCAGGAGTACCAGCTGCGCCGCGGCCACTTCATGGAGCGCTTCGTGAAGGCTTACGGCGACGAGGCGGGCGAAGAGGTCCGCACGCACCTGCGCTGACGACCCGTACCCGCGCCGGCGATCCGTACCCGCGCCGACGGCGCGGGTCAGCCGAGCCGGCGGACCAGGTACGCCGTTCCCCCGTCCGCCGGTTCCTCGCCCACGTACTCCTGTCCCCGCATCTCGCACCACGCCGGGATGTCCAGGCGGGCCGCCTCGTCGTCCGAGAGGACGCGGACGGTGCCGCCCACGGGGACGCCGGGGAACGCCTTGGCCAGTTCGATGACCGGAATGGGGCACCGCTTGCCGAGGGCGTCCACGACCAGGACGGCCGGCTCGGGAGCCGCGGAGATCTCGGCCGCGGGGGCGCCCAGCTTGTCCCGTACCCCGGCGACGACCCCCGGCAGCACGGCCAGAAAGCGTTCCACGTCCTCCTTCGCCGCGCCCGGCGGCAGCGACACCCGGACATTGCCCTCGCTGAGCACGCCCATGGCCTTCAGCACATGGCTCGGGGTCAGCGTGCTGCTGGTGCAGGAGGAGCCGGAGGAGACGGCGAAGCCCTCGCGGTCCAGCTCGTGCAGCAGGGTCTCCCCGTCGACATAGAGACACGAGAAGGTGACGATCCCCGGCAGCCGGTGCTCCGGGTCGCCCACCACCTCCACCTCGGGCACCAGCCGCGGCACCCGCGCCCGGATCCGCTCCGTCAGCTCCCGCAGCCGTACCGACTCCTGGGCCGCCTCGGCCCGTACCGCGCGCAGTGACGCGACCGCCGCCACGACGGCCGGGATGTTCTCGAACCCAGGCGCGCGCCCCGACTCCCGTTCGTCCGCCGGGCCTTGGGCGGCGAACCGCACCCCCTTGCGCACGACGAGCAGCCCGACCCCCGAAGGGCCGCCCCACTTGTGCGCGCTGGCCGCGAGCAGCGACCAGCGCGCACAAGTGGGGCG
>NZ_MUNF01000389.1 GCF_002154555.1 Streptomyces murinus | reverse complement strand
TGGCGCAACTTCTTCCTCGGCTCCGAGCTGACCCGGGGCCCCTGGCCGCTGCGCCGCCTGGACATCGCCCGCATGAAGGAGACCGCCGACCGGGAACTGCGCCGCATGGGCATCACCCTGGACGACCTGGAACAGCCCGTCGGCACCCTCTCCGGCGGCCAGCGCCAGTGCGTGGCCATCGCCCGCGCCGTCCACTTCGGCGCCCGCGTCCTCATCCTGGACGAACCCACCGCCGCGCTCGGCGTCAAACAGTCCGGCGTGGTGCTCAAATACATAGCCGCCGCTCGCGAACGCGGCCTCGGCGTCGTGTTCATCACCCACAACCCGCACCACGCCTACCTGGTCGGCGACCACTTCGGCGTGCTGCGCCTCGGCACCCTGGAACTGTCCGCCGCACGCGGCGACATCACCCTGGAGCAACTGACCGACCACATGGCCGGCGGTGCCGAACTCGCCACGCTCAAGCACGAGTTGTCCCAGGTGCGCGGCGTGGAACTCGACGCGTTGCCCGAGGACCTGGGCGACACCTTCCCCGAAGGGACCACCTGATCATGCCGCACGACCTCGACCGCATCCGGGTCGGCTCCGCCCCCGACTCCTGGGGCGTCTGGTTCCCCGACGACCCTCGGCAGGTGCCCTGGGAACGCTTCCTGGACGAGGTCGCCGAAGCCGGCTACGCCTGGATCGAACTCGGCCCCTACGGCTACCTCCCCACCGACCCCGCGCGGCTCACCGAGGAGGTGGCCCGCCGCGGCCTCAAGGTCTCCGCGGGCACGGTCTTCACCGGCCTGCACCGGGGCCCCGCCGTCTGGGACGACACCTGGGCCCATGTCTCCCAGGTCGCCGCGCTCACCCAAGCCATGGGCGCCCGGCACCTCGTGGTGATCCCGTCCTTCTGGCGCGACGACAGGACCGCCGAGATCCTGGAGCCGTCCGAGCTGACCGCCGAGCAGTGGGGCCACCTCGCCCGGGGCATGGAGCGGCTGGGCCGCCGGGTGAGGGAGACGTACGGCCTCGACATCGTCGTCCACCCGCACGCCGACACCCATATCGACACCGAGGCCCATGTCGCACGCTTCCTGGACGCGACCGACTCCGGCTCGGTCGGCCTCTGCCTGGACACCGGTCACTACGCCTACTGCGGCGGCGACAGCGTCAGGCTGATCGAGACGTACGGCGAACGCATCGGCTATCTGCACCTCAAGCAGGTCGACCCCGCGGTGCTCGCCGAGGTCGTCGCGCGAGGGCTGCCGTTCGGGCCCGCCGTGGCGGGAGGCGTCTTTCGGGAACCACCGCACGGAGTACCGGAGTTGGGGCCCGTGCTGGAGGCGGCGCAGAAACTGGGGGTGGATCTCTTCGCCATCGTGGAGCAGGACATGTACCCGTGCGATCCGGACAAGCCGCTGCCGATCGCGGAGCGGACACGAAGGTTCCTGCGGTCCTGCGGGGCGTGAGGGATGAGGCGTACGGGCGCGGCCGAGAGCCCACCGGACCAGACTGGTGTTCCACCCGAACGCTGCGCCGAGGTACGGGAGTTCCTCGACCGCCTCGACCACCTCGCCCGCTGGGCCGCGACTCGCGAGGACAACGCCGGCCTCCTCCTCGTCGGCTCCTGCGCACGCGGTGCCGCGCACCCGGACTCCGCCGTGGACGTCGTCCTGCTGACGGCCGATCCCGCGCCGTACCTCACCGACACCGCTGACTCCCGTCGACCCCGGCACCCGTCGTGTCGTCGCCGAGGGCGCGCGCACGCTGTACGACCCGCGGCGCGTTCTCGCCGAGTTGGTCCGGCACTGTCGGCCGTGACGCCACCGGGGTGGGCGTCGTTCCTCCATAACCCTGACGGATTCGCGCCAGGCGCGGCCGGGAACCAACCGGGGGCACGTGGGCGTTGTTGAGATGAACGGGGGCGCCCGCGCAGACGGGAGGACGAGGATGACACACCGTACGGAACCCCGGAAGACGGCACAGGACACCGCCGAGGCGGCGGCCCAGCGCCGGGAACGCTTCGGCACCCTGCCCGAGCGGATCCGTCCCGAGGACACGGTCGAGACCAGCCCGGCGACGCTGCCGGACCCGGCCCGCGACCGGTATCACGCGGACGAGTGGCTGGTGCGGTACTGCGGCTGACAAAAGCCCCCGATACCGCGCCCGTCAGGCCAGCCACACCTCCGCGAGCGACACCGGACGGTGTTCGGCGCGGGAGAGCGTGCAGGCCTCCGCGATCCAGCCCGCCTCCAGGGCGTCCTCGATGGTGCACGGGGACGGCCTGGTACCGGCCACCACCTCGGTGAAGGCGGTGAGTTCGGCGCGGTAGGCGGCCGCGAACCGGTCCATGAAGAAGCCGTGCGGGGCGCCGGACGGAAAGCCGGCCCCGGGTTCGACCGAGCGCAGCGGCAGCCGGTCGTCCAGGCCCACGGCGATGGCGTCGGCGAAGCCGTGCAGCTCCATGCGGACGTCGTAACCCCGGCCGTTGTGGCGGGAGTTGGAGACCATCGCGATCGTGCCGTCGTCCAGGGTGAGGACCGCGCCCGTGGTGTCGGCGTCACCGGCCCGCGCGATGTGGTCGGCGCCCCGGTTGCCGCCGAGCGCGTACACCTCGGTGACCTCGCGCCCCGTCACCCACCGGATGATGTCGAAGTCGTGCACCGAGCAGTCCCGGAAGATGCCACCGGAGGCGGCGACGTACGCGGCCGGCGGCGGCGCCGGATCCAGCGTCGTACAGCGCACGGTGTGCAGCGCCCCCAACTCGCCGGAGCGTACGGCGGCGCGCGCGGCGGCGAAGCCCGCGTCGAAGCGGCGGTTGTAGCCGATCTGGATCGGCACCCCGCTGCCGCGCACGCTCTCGCGCACCGCCACGCCCTCCGCCATCGTGCGGGCCACCGGCTTCTCGCAGAAGACCGGGACCCCCGCTGCCACCCCGGCCCGGATCAGCGCGGGATGGGCGTCCGTGGCCGCCGCCACGACCAGGGCGTCCACCCCCGCGGCCAGCAGCGCCCCCGGCGAGTCCGCGACCTGTGCCCCGAACCGCTCGGCGGCGGCCTTCGCGGCGTCCGCGAACGGATCGGCGAACACGAGCGATTCGACGGCGTCGAGCCCGAAGAGGGTCTCGGCGTGGAAGGCCCCGATGCGGCCGAGGCCGAGGATTCCGATACGCATGGGTGTTGCCGCTCCTCAGGGGTTCGAACGAAAGAGGCGAGACGCCAAGGGGCTCGGTCAACCTGCCTGCAAATCAACCCAGTTGCCGCTGGCGGCGGACTCGGCCATCGCGTCCAGGACGACCGCGCCGCGCACCGCGTCCGCGAGCGTCGCGCCGTACGGTGTGCCCTCGGCGATGGAGCGCAGAAACCGGTGGGCCTCGATCACCTTCAGATCGTCGTAGCCCATCGCGTTGGCCGCGCCCGGCTGGAACGCGGCGAACTCACCGTCGCCCGGGCCGACATACACGGTGCTCACCGGCTGGTCCTGGAAGGATGTGCCCCGGCTGACCGCGAGTTCGTTCATCCGTCTGAAGTCCCAGAACACCGCGCCGCTCGTGCCGTGCACCTCGAAGCCGTATGAGTTCTGCTCGCCGACCGAGACCCGGCAGGCCTCCAGGACACCCCGGGCACCGGAGGCGAAGCGCAGCAGGCAGCTGACGTAGTCCTCGTTCTCCACGGGGCCGCGCTCACCGCCGCCGGTGCGGGGGTGACCGGCGGTGGCACCGGTCGGGCGGGCGCGCTCGGGGACGAAGACCGCGGTGTCGGCGGTGAGCGCGGTGATGTCGCCGAGCAGGAAACGGGCCAGGTCGGCGCCGTGCGAGGCCAGGTCACCGAGCACCCCGCTGCCGCCGCGCTCCCGTTCGTAGCGCCAGGTCAGGGCGGAGTCGGGATGGGCGGCGTAGTCGCTGAACAGCCGGATGCGCACATGGGTGACGGTGCCGATCCCGCCCCCCGCGATCAGCTCGCGGGCCCTCTCCACGGCGGGCGCGTTGCGGTAGTTGAAGCCCACCGTGCCCTGCACCCCGGCCCGCGCGACGGCGTCCGCGACCGCGCGGGCGTCCCCGGCGGACAGGCCCACCGGCTTCTCGATCCACAGATGCTTGCCCGCCTCGGCCATCGCCACCCCGATCCGGCGGTGCAGGAAGTTCGGCGTGGTGACGCTCACCGCCCGTACCCGGGGATCGGCGGCCACCTCCCGCCAGTCGCGGGTCGCGGTGGCGAAACCGAACTGCCCGGCGGCCTCCTCGGCCCGGCCCGGCACCTCCTCGGCGACCGCGATCAGCCGTGGCCGCAGCGGGAGCCGGGGGTAGTGATGGGGGAGACGGGCGTACGCCCGGGTGTGCACCCGGCCCATCCAGCCGAACCCGACGACGGCGACACCCAGCTCCTCCACCCTGCCCGCCTCTCCGCGTCAGCACCGCGGGACCGGTCCACCTTCCCGCCCGGCCACCTTTGTCCTGACATGGTGGCGCTGTCAACGCCCCGAACGGGGCGGAGCGTCGAAATCGCCGGTCCCGGGGGCGCCTCCCACAGCGGTCTCGGGGGTGCCCCTACAGCTCTCAGGGGGTGCCCCTACAGATTGATGGCGTACGCCTTGCGGAGCGTCTCGTGCACGGTCCACGTCGTACGGTCGCCCGCGCGCAGCACCGCCATGTCACCCGGTCCGACCCGCAGCGTCGGACCGTCCTCGACGTCGATCGTGGCGGAGCCGCTGATCACGACGAACAGCTCGTCGGCCTCGGTGTCGGTGACCACACCGGGGGTGATCTGCCAGATCCCGCGGATCTGCCGGCCGTCCGCCGACTCCCAGACCACCTTCCCGGTGACCTCGGGGTTCCCGGAGACGATCTGTCCGGGATCGAGGGGGTCGGGTTCGAGATCGGCGTCGGGGATGTGGAGCGCGAAGCTGTGCGTCATGGGCCCGACCCTAACGGGGCCCGTATCCCCGCCGCCGTCGACAGAGTGTGCGGCATCGGGCCTGGTCGGAGGACACTTCGTCGGGTCACGCGGTCTGGCGGGCGCCGGGGCACGCGGACTGGGGGCGCCCGGGTCACGCGGACCGGGGGGCGTGCGGGTCGCGGGGT
>NZ_MUNF01000388.1 GCF_002154555.1 Streptomyces murinus | reverse complement strand
GCCCTGGCCGGCCGGGGCCAGGGCGGACGCCCCGCTGGTCGAGGGCGCGGCGGCGGACGCCGAGCAGCGCGAGTACGCCGTGGACAAGCGGGGCGGTGAGCTGGCCGCGCTGGAGTCCTTCGGCGCGGACGGCTCGCTGCTGGTGCGGGCGGGGCTGATCCTCGGGCCGTACGAGAACGTGGGCCGGCTGCCCTGGTGGCTGGCCCGGATCGCCCGCGGGGGTCCCGTCCTCGCGCCCGGTCCGCGCGGGCTGCCGCTCCAGTACATCGACGCCCGCGACCTCGCGAACTGGCTTCTCGGCGCGCTGGAGCGGGAGTTGAGCGGACCGTACGACCTGGTGAGTCCGCCGGGGCACACCACCATGGGCGCGTTCCTCGACGCGTGCCTCGCGGCCACCGGCGCGGCCGCCGAGCTGTGCTGGGCCGAGCCGCGGACGGTTCTGGACGCCGGGATCGAGCCGTGGACCGAGCTGCCGGTGTGGGTGCCGCCGGGCGGTGAGATGTACGACGCCTGCCATCGGGCCGATGCCGGCAGGGCGTCGGACACCGGGCTGGTGTGCCGCCCGGTGCAGGAGACCGTCGCGGACACCTGGCGGTGGCTGACCTCGATCGGCGGCACCCCGCCCCAGCGGTCCGACCGCGGCGCCCCGGGCCTCGACCCGGAGGTGGAGGCGAAGGTGCTGGCCGCGCTGCGCGAAGGCGCCCCCGGAGCCGCGTCCGAGGACGAGGGCGCCGGCGTGTCCGGCACCGCCCCCGACGCCGATGGTGTACCTGGCACCACCCCCCAAGAGGGGGCCTCGGGCCAGTGACCCCCGCCTGCGGGTCGGCGAGACTCGCCGTATGAACAGCGACAACATGCGCGACAGGGCCCGCCGGTCCCTGCTGGCCGCCGTACAGGGACTGATGCTGGCCCTGATCACGATGCCCTTCGGCATCGCGTTCCTGGTGCTGACCCTGGTGTCCCTCGCCTTCATCCCGCTCGGCATCGGACTGCTCACGACCCCCCTCGTACTGACGGGGGTCAGGGCGCTGGCGGATGTGCGCCGGAGGCTGGCGGCGGAGTGGTGCGGGGTGCGGATCCGGGCGGTGTACCGGCCGATCCCGCGCGGCACCAACCCGTGGACGCGCACCTTCACGATGCTGGGCGACCCGCAGACCTGGCGGGACGTGCGCTGGCTGCCGGTGGACTTCACGGCCGGTTTCATCAGCGCGCTGCTCCCGGCCCTGCTGCTGTTCTACCCCGTCGAGGGGCTGCTGCTGCCCTTCGGGCTGTGGCGGGCGTACACCCGGGGCGGCACCTACTGGTACGCGTTCGTCCCGGTCACCGGGGAGGCCACCGCCATCGGCGCGGCCGTCCTCGCCCTCGTGATCCTGCGGGTCGCCCTGCGGTTCACCCCGGGCCTGCTGACCGCGCACTTCCGGCTCGTGCGGGCGGTGCTCGACAACAGCGAGGGCGAACTCGTCGAGCGGGTACGGGTGTTGACCGAGACCCGGCGGGACGCGGTGGACACCTCGGCCGCCGAACTGCGGCGCATCGAACGGGATTTGCACGACGGCGCGCAGGCCCGTCTCGTCGCCATGGGCATGGACCTCGGCACCATCGAGATGCTGCTCGACAAGGACCCGGAGCAGGCCAGGCGGCTGCTTGCGCAGGCCCGCCGCAACTCCGTGGACGCCCTGGAGGAGCTGCGCGGCCTGGTCCGCGGCATCCATCCGCCGGTGCTGGCCGAACGCGGACTCGGCGACGCCGTACGGGCGTTGGCGCTGCGGCTGCCGCTGCCCGCCGAGGTCACGGTGGAGCTGCCGGGCCGGGCCGACGCGCCGGTGGAGTCGGCCGCCTACTTCGCGGTCAGCGAGGTGCTCACCAACGCGGCCAAGCACGCGGGCGCCGACCGGCTCTGGGTGGATCTGCACCACACCGACGGCCGGCTGCGGATCACGGTCACCGACAACGGCAGGGGCGGTGCCTCGGTCGGGTCCGGCTCCGGGCTCGCCGGGATCGAGAAGCGGCTCGGTACATTCGACGGCGTCCTGGCCGTCAGCTCTCCCGCGGGCGGCCCCACCATGGTGACCATGGAGATCCCGTGCGTGTTGTCCTAGCCGAAGACCTCTTCCTGCTGCGCGACGGACTGGTCCGGCTGCTGGAGGCGTACGGCTTCGAGATCGCGGCTGCCGTCGAGTCCGGGCCCGAACTGACGCGGGCACTGGCCGAGTTGAAGCCGGATGTGGCGGTGGTCGACGTACGGCTGCCGCCCACGCACACCGACGAGGGCCTCCAGTGCGCCCTGGCCGCCCGGCGGGCCCGGCCGGGGCTGCCGGTGCTGGTCCTCTCCCAGCACGTGGAGCAGCTGTACGCGCGGGAGCTGCTCGCCGACGGCGACGGCGGGATCGGGTATCTGCTCAAGGACCGGGTGTTCGACGCGGAGCAGTTCGTGGACGCCGTACGACGGGTCGCGGCGGGAGGTACGGCGATGGATCCGCAGGTCATCCAGCAGCTGCTGGCCCGGAGCTCGGCCGACGACCGGCCGCTCGGCCGGCTCACCCCGCGCGAGCGGGAGGTGCTGGAGCTGATGGCGCAGGGCCGGTCGAACGCGGGCATCGCCGCCCAACTGGTCGTCACCGAGCGGGCGGTGGCCAAGCACACCTCCAACATCTTCGGCAAGCTCGGCCTGGAGGTGTCGGACGACGACAACCGGCGGGTGCTCGCGGTGCTGGCGTACCTCGACGGCGGGCCCCGCTGAGCACCGGCTCGCGGACGCCGCTGCGCACCGGTTCAATTCCGGTGACCTCAAGGGCACGTGTGTGCGAGGGTGACGCGGTGAACCAGGACTGGGAAGACCGGGTGGACGCCGCTTGGGCCGCCTTCGCCCGCGGCGAGTACCCCGAGGAGCGCGCGGCTCGGTTCCGCGCCCTGATCGACGGCCTCGTCGCCGAACTGCCCGAGGACAGCCCACGGGGCCCCTTCGAGCGGGCCTGCGCCTTCGACTCGACCGGGCACTCGGACCGGGCCGTGCCGCTGTACCGGGAGGCGCTGGCGCGCGGCCTCGACGGCTACCGGGGGCGGCGGACCCGGATCCAGCTGGCGAGTTCGCTGCGCAACATCGGGCAGCCGGAAGAGGGCGTGAAGCTCCTCACGCCCGAACTGGACGGGCCGAGCGACGAGTTGGACGACGCGGTGCGCGCCTGTCTCGCGCTGTGCCTCTCCAGCCTGGGCCGCGACCGCGAGGGCCTGTCCCTGGTGATCGAGGCGCTGGCCGCCCATCTGCCGCGCTACCAGCGGTCGATGGCCAACTACGCGCGCGCCCTGGTCGATCCGGAGGCCTGAACCGGCCGCTCCATCGGCATGTACGCGTCGCTTGACGGTGACCAACCAAGGGCTCGCTCGTTCTTCCGGACGTGCAGTCACAGGATGTAGCCCACCGTCACGCCCCCGCCGCCTCCGGACCGGCCGACGTCGAGCGGGCCGAGGCCCTGCTCGTCGAGCACTATCCACGGCTGGTCCGGCTCGCCCATCTGGTGCTGCCGCCGGGTCTCGGCCGCGCGCGCCGGGTGCTGACCGCACACGCCCTCACCCAGCGCGCCCTGCCCCGGGGCCGCAAGCAGGCCGACCTGATCCCGGCCCAGCCCGCGGGCCGTACCCACACCCGCCGGGACCCCGGCGACCCGGCGGCCCGGGAGAGCGACCCCGGCTACGCCTATCTGCGCGAGCGGGTCCTGCGCGCCGCCCTCACCGCCGCCCGCCCGCACCGCGGCCTGCCCCCGCTGCTCCCCCGCGTCTGGGGCCTGCGGCTGCTCCCGCGCTCCGGCGGCGCCGATGAACTCGCCCTGGACCAGCGGCTGTCGAAGCTGTCCGCGCCGGCCCGCGCCGCCTATGTGCTGCGCGGCCTCGACCGGCTACCGGACCAGGAGATCCGCAAGATCCTGGACGCGGCCGGGGTGGACGACCCGGGCGGCGCCCTCGCCATGGCGAACAGCGTGCCCGCCCAGCCGGGCTTGCTCTCCTCCCCCGAGTTCGACCCCTGCACCCTCCAGGCCCGGCCGACCGATCTGCTGCGCCGCCGCCAGCACACCCGGGCCGCCCTCGGCGCCGCGGCCGCCCTCGCGGTGTGCGGGGCGCTGCTCGCGCTGCCGCACTCCGGCTGGGGCCCGGACGGCGCCGCCGCCCCCGTCTACGCCGAGAACCCGGCCGCCCAGGCCGCCCTCGACCCGGGCAAGCTGACCCGGGTCTCCCCCACCGCCTGGCGCGCCGCGGCCCGCACCGACTTCTCGGCCTGGCCCGCGCGCGGCCCGCTCACCGGCGACAAGGACCTGCTGCGCCGCGCCCTCGCGGTCTGGGCCCGGCCCGGGCAGAACGTCCGGGTCTCGGCCACCCCCGGCACCCAGACCGGCGGCCCCGCGGGCCCGCCCCAACTGCTGTACGCGGGGCAGGTGGACGCCGCCCGGGTGGTGATCCTCTACGACGGTCTGCGCATCGCCCGCTACGCGGAACCGGCCGACGGCACCCAGGGCGCCGCCCTGGACTTCGCCCGGGTGGACGGCGCGACCGGCGCCGAGGCGAGCGCTCTGGTCCTCGGCCGCGCCGACGGCAATGTGCAGTATCTGCTGGCCCCCTGGGTGACCAGGGCGGCCACCCGCGATCTGCTGAAGCCGGCCGCGGCGCCCAACCCGCTCACGGTCACCGGCGGTGTCACCGCCCCGCTGACCAGCCCCGCCCTGGCCACCGGCAACTGCACCTCCTGGACCGTGCTCCAGGTCTCCGGCGGCTTCGGCACCCAGCTCGCCACCGACCTCGGCGAGCTGGTCCCGGCGCGTCTCACCGCGGGGCGCCCCGGTGCGACCGGCGAGGCCGCCGGGCCCGAGGGGCTCCAGGCGTGGGCGCCGTTCGCCTGCTCGCTGGCCACCGAGCGCTCCTCGGGCGTGCGCAGCGTCAACGCCTGGGACTACGCGGAGCAGCCGCTGCCCGACGGCAGCGGGGCCGGCCAATGGGTCTGCACCCGCGCCGAGACCTGGCGGGGTGACGGCGCCGCGGCGCTGGCCCAGTTCCGCGTCCCCGGCTCCCGCTACGGTGCCGTCACGGCGAAGGGCACCGACACCGCGGCGTGCGGTCCGCGCGATCCGCATGTGCTGGCCGGGGTGCTGTGGAAGTCCAAGGGCGGGCACTGGTATCTGCTGGCCGCGGGCTCCCCGGACACGGTGGCGATCCACGCGAGCGGCGGGATCACCGCGTCGGCGCCGGGCTCCCTGCTGATCTCCAAGGCCGCCAAGGGGGCGCAGGCTCAACTGAAGGGCACACTGGCGGGCGGCAAGGTGATCGACGGGCTGCACTAGGACCCGCGCGTACGCATGTCATTGACATCCGCCGTTATTGACATCTGCGTAAACAAGCCGTGCCGGAACTCTTCTCAGAGCGCCTACCCGTCAGTACATTGACGCCATGTCTCATACGCAGGCCCGGCCGGTGGAGTCCGAGCGCATCGCGCTCAAGGCCCGCAACGTGTCCTTCTCGTGGGAGGACACGCCGCTGCACTGGGTGCCCGGGGATCCGTTCACCACGCACACCATCAATGTGCTGCACCTGCTGCTGCCCGCAGGCGAGCGCTGGTTCGTGCAGGTGTACAAGCAGGCGCTGCCGCTGATCAAGGACGACCGGCTGCGCGAGGACGTCATCGGGTTCATCGGGCAGGAGGCCATGCACTCCCAGTCCCATGACGAGGTGCTGCCGCATCTGCGCGCGCAGGGCCTGGACCCGACGCCGTACACCGCGCAGGTCGACTGGTTCTTCGAGAAGCTGCTCGGCGACCGCACCCTGCCGCCGGGCCGGGCGCGCCGCTGGTGGCTCCTGGAGCGGGTGGCGCTCATCGCGGCGATCGAGCACTACACCGCGTTCCTCGGCGACTGGGTGCTCGGCGCGGCCGAGCTGGACCGGCGCGGCGCCGACCCCACCATGCTGGACCTGCTGCGCTGGCACGGCGCGGAGGAGGTCGAGCACCGCTCGGTCGCCTTCGACCTGTTCACGCATCTGGACGGCAGCTACCGGCGCCGGGCCCGCACCTGGGCGAGCGCGTTCTCGGCCCTGCTCTTCCTGTGGCAGCGCGGGGTCCGCTTCTTCATGGCGAACGACCCGACGCTGACCGGCCCCGAGGCGGCCAAGGCGTCCTTCAAGGACTTCTACGACCGCGGCCGTGCGGGCGTGCTGCCCGGCACCGGTGCCATGCTGCGCTCCATCCCGCGCTATCTCGGCCGGGACTACCACCCCTCGCACGAGTTCTCCACCGCCCAGGCCGTCGCCTATCTGGCCGCCTCCCCGGCCGCGCTCGCCGCCGAGCAGGCGGAGCGCTCCCTGAAGGGTGCCGCCTGATGCCGAAACTGCGTACGGTCGCCCTGCTCGCGGGCGCCGCCCTGCTCACCCGGAGCGCGCTGCGCCGCCGCGTCCAGGTCTCGCCGCTGTGGCCGATGCCCGCGCTGGAGACGCCGATCTCCGGGCGGCCCCGCTCCCGGGCGCTGCGGCTGCTGCTCACCGCGCACGAGACGATCGCCGACGGTGTCGTACGACTGCGCCTGGAGGGTGCCGAGTTGCCGCGCTGGACGCCGGGTGCGCATCTGGATCTGGTGCTGCCCTCGGGTCTGGTGCGGCAGTACTCGCTGTGCGGGGACCCCGCGGACACCTCGGCGTACACGGTCGCCACCCGGCTGGTCGAGGACGGGCGGGGCGGTTCGCGGGAGGTGCACGAGCAGCTGGCCGAGGGCATGGAGCTGGAGGTGCGCGGGCCGCGCAACCGGTTCCCGCTCGCCGAGGCGCGGTCGTACGTCTTCGTCGTCGGCGGGATCGGCATCACCCCGGTGCTGCCGATGCTGCGCGCGTTGCCGGAGGATGCCGACTGGCGGCTGCTGTACTGCGGGCGGACCCGGGCCTCGATGCCCTTCCTCGACGAGGTGCGGGAGCTGGCCGGCGACCGGCTGACCCTGGTGGCGGAGGACGAGGACGGGCGGCCGGACCTGGACGCCCTGTTCGCGGCGGTGGCCCCGGGCACGGCGGTGTACTGCTGCGGTCCCGAGGGGCTGATGGAGGCGGTCGCGGCGCGGGTGCCGGAGGGGGCCGCGCTGCACCTGGAGCGGTTCGCGCCGCGCGCCTCGGCGGACGGGAACACCGCGTTCGAGGTGGAACTGCGGCGCAGCGGGCGCACGGTGAGCGTGCCGGCCGACTCCACGGTGCTGGCCGCGGTGCGCCGGGAGCTGCCGGGCACCGTCTACTCCTGTGAGCAGGGCTTCTGCGGGACCTGCCAGCAGCGGGTCCTGGAGGGCGAGGTGGAGCACCGGGACGAGCTGCTCACGGACGCGGAGCGCCACGACTCGATGCTGATCTGTGTGTCCCGGGCCCGCGGCGAACGCCTTGTGCTCGATCTGTGACGCAGTGATGTGAACACCGGTTCGGGTCCGAACCGTTGACGGCCGGATCCGCTCGGTAAGGTGTTCGTATGACTACCGGGGTGCGCCGCAGGATGGGTGTCGAGGAGCGACGGCAGCAGCTGATCAGCGTCGCTCTCGACCTGTTCAGCCGTCGCTCGCCCGACGAGGTCTCCATCGACGACATAGCGGCGGCCGCGGGTATCTCGCGGCCGCTGGTGTACCACTACTTCCCGGGCAAACTCAGCCTGTACGAGGCCGCGTTGCGGCGCGCCTCGGAGGAGCTGAAGGCCCGCTTCACCGAGCCGCACGAGGGTCCGCTGGGTGCCCGGCTGCTGCATGTGATGCATCGCTTCTTCGCCCATGTGGACGAGTACGGCCCCGGTTTCTCGGCCCTGATGCGCGGCGGCCCGGCCGTGTCCGCGCCCGGCTCCCGGGAGAAGGAGCATGTCTCGACCACCAACGCGCTGATCGACGACGTACGGCAGTCCGCGTACGAGCAGATGCTGGCCCATCTCGGGATCGCGGAGGCGCCCGCGCGCCTGGAGCTGGTCATCCGCTCCTGGATCTCGCTCGCCGAGTCCACCGCGCTGATCTGGCTGGACGGCCGCCGGATCCCGCGCGAGGAACTGGAACTCCAGCTGGTGCACGACTTCGCCGCCCTGGTCGCCGTGAGCGCGACCCGGGACGAGGCCATGGCGGACGTGCTGCGCGCCATCCTCAAGGACGAACCGGCCGACGGCCCCTTCGCGGAGCTCATCGGCCGGCTCACCTCGCTGACTTCGTAGAACGCGCTGGAGCGCGCTAGGGCCTGTCTGACAATTCCCGTCTGCCGCGCGACGCCATGCACGCACTCTCGCGGCACCGGGCGCAGACCCAAGTACGTCCAGTACGAGGGCCTACGCCCGGCACCCCGAGAGCACGCACCTGACGCCGCGCGGCCGCCCTCCGGGCGACGACGGGAATTGTCAGACAGGCCCTAGGACCGGGTGAACACCGCCACGGTCCTGGCCGGCACCGTGAAGGTGCCGGTGGCCGCCGTGTAACCGGCAGTCTTCACCACCGGGTCCGCGCCGGACGCCTGCACCGGGTGCAGCCGGTATCCGGTCCCGGTCAGGGCGGAGACCGTCTGCCGCTGCGCCTGCGGGGTGGCGTTGAAGACGACGACCAGGTCACCCAGGGTCATGGTGATCACGCCCGGGGTCTCGTCCTTGCCGGACAGCGGGAAGGACAGCTCGCTCTGCACCCGGCCCGCCGTGTCGAGCGAGAACGCCTTCTCGGTCGTACGGATCCTCAGCAGGTCCTGGTAGGCGGCCGAACTGCCCTCGATCTGCGGGCAGCCGACCTTGACCGAGGTCAGCAGCGGACCGGCGTACGACCACTTGTCCTGGTTGTCGGCCGCCATGGGCAGGCCCCGGCCGAAGCCGTTGCCGTCGGCGCAGTTCCAGTGGATGGCGTTGAACCAGTCGCCGCTGTCGAAGGAGTTGCGGTCCAGCGACTTCGAGCGCAGCAGATCGGTGCCCGCCTGCGACAGGGACGGGCCCTGCGAGAGGGTGGCCGTGGCCATCGCCAGGACCTGCATCCGGGCCCGGTCGGCGGCCGAGGTGCCCTGGGGCAGCTTGTAGGCGAGCGCGTCGAACAGGGACTCGTTGTCGTGCGCGTCGACGTAGGCGAGGGCGTCGCCGGGCGCGGCCGCGTATCCGGCGGGCGCGCCGTTGTAGTCGACCTCGGAGCCGGTGACCTCCTTGCCGTCGGTGTCGGTGAAGTGGTACTTGGCGAGGTTGCCGGTCAGCCCGACCTTGATCAGGTCCTGGTAGTGCAGCAGCCGGGCCTTCTGCTCGGCCGGCGTACCGTTCGCCGCCGAGCCGTTGGGGTCGGTGTACAGACCGGAGGCGAAGCCCTGGACGCCGGGGTCGGAGTCGAAGGGGCTGCCGCCGCGCACCGCGTCGCGGGCCCGGTCGGAGAAGGTGGCGATGCCGGTGCCGGCCATGTTCGCCTGGGTGGCCTGCACGAAGCGGGCGTTGTCGGCGACCTCCCCGAAGTTCCAGCCCTCGCCGTACAGGATGATCTTCTTTCCGTCGACGCCGTCCTTCTTCAGGGTGAGCGCGTCGAGGGCCTTGCGGACCGCGAGGATGTTGGCCTTCGGGTGGTGACCCATGAGGTCGAAGCGGAACCCGTCGACCTTGTACTCCTTGGCCCAGGTGACGATCGAGTCCACGACCAGCTTGCCCATCATCGCGTTCTCCGGCGCGGTGTTGGAGCAGCAGGTGGAGTTCGCCACCGAGCCGTCGGCGAGCAGCCGCTGGTAGTAGCCGGGCACGATCTTGTCCAGGACGGAGGTGTCCGCCTGGCCACTGGCCGAGGTGTGGTTGTAGACGACGTCCATCACGACCCGCAGGCCGTCCTGGTTGATCCCCTGCACCATCCGCCGGAACTGCTCGGTGCGCGCGGTGCCGTCCGGGTCGGTGGCGTAGGAGCCCTCGGGGACGGTGAAGTGGTAGGGGTCGTAGCCCCAGTTGTAGGCGTCCTTCGCGGCGCTCTTCGCCACGCAGGCCTGCTGCTGGTCGGAGTCGGCCGGGTAGGCGGCGAGATCGCAGTCGGGGCTCTGCTGGTCGGCCTTCTTCTCGGGCACGGTGGCGAAGTCGAAGGCGGGCAGCAGATGCACGTACGACGTACCGGACCTCGCCAGCTCCCGCAGGTGCTCGGAGCCGTCGCTGTTCTTGTCGGTGAAGGCGAGGTAGGTGCCCCGGTCCTTCGCCGGGACGGTCTTGTCCGCGACCGAGAAGTCCCGGACGTGCAGTTCCTGGATCTGCGCGTCCCGCAGCGGTACGGCCTTGGGCTTGCGCAGGGTGGACCAGCCGCTCGGGGCGAGGGACCTGTCGTCCAGATCGGCCACGACGCTGCGCTCGGAGTTCGCGGTGAGGGCGACCGAATAGGGGTCGGTGACCTTGTTGGTGACCAGCTGCCGGACGCTGGGCGCCCACACCTTGACCACGTACCGGTAGCTCTTGCCCTTCCAGGAAGCGGGCCCGGTGACCGACCAGACGCCGGTGGCGTCGTCGCGGTGCATGGGCCGGTCCGCGCCGTCGATCTCCAGGGCGACGCTCTGGGCTGTGGGCGCCCACACGGAGAGGGTGGGCCGGCCGCCGTGGAAGACCGGGCCGAGCCGTGCCTTGGTGGCGGCCGGGTAGAGGTCGTCCAGGACGCCCGCGGTCTGCACACCGGTCGCGGCCAGCACGGCACCGTCGGCGGCGCGCTGGGAGGCGACCAGCTGACCGGTGAGTGCCGCGCGCACCCGGCCGCGGTCACGCGGGTCCACGGACCAGGCCGTGTAGTCCTTCAGATAGGGGAACTTGGCCTTCTGGGCGTCCGTGAGGGTGGTCTTGCCCAGCCGGAGCCAGCGCTCGTCGTCGCTGGTCAGGGCCCCGTCCTTGGCGGTGATGGAGCCGTCGTGGGAGTAGACCAGCTGGGTGGAGGCGGCGCCGTCGGCGCCGTCCCAGGCGACGGTGTCCCGGTCGATCCAGACCGCCTTGGAGGTGGTCAGGTCGAGGTCGGCGGCGCTGCCCGCGGGCCCCGGCAGCAGATGCTTGTCCTGGCCGTTCAACAGCCACACCTCGTAGCCGTCGGCCTTGAGATCGAGGGACTGGTCGGCGGCGAGGTCCTTCTCGTCGCCGTTGTGGATGATGTAGCTGAGGCTGCTGGCACCTGCGGCGAGCGGGACCTCGAAGACGGCGCCATAGGTGTCAGTCTTCACCGGCTTCAGGGGGGCCGACCAGTCGGTGGGGTTCGCGGCGCCCGTCCAGACGTGCAGCCCCCAGCCGTCGTAGTCGCCGTCGGCGCGGTGGTAGTGGATGACGGCCTTGGTGGTGTCCGGTGCGGGGTACGACGAGGGCCGCTGGGTCTGGACGCCGGTGTCGCCCTGCTTCACCCAGACCTCACCGGTCCTGGTGACGTCGATGCTCCGGTCGGAGTCGGTGTCCTTGTTCCCGTTCTTGTCCACGACCAGGAAGCCCACGTTCGAGGCGCCCGGCTTGACCTTGACGTAGGCGAAGGCGCCCCAGGCGTCCCGGCCGGTGAAGGGGTGTCCGGCCGGCCAGGTGGTGGACTCGCCGTCGGCGATGTCGCCCCAGGCGTACAGGCCCCAGTCGTCGTAGTCGCCGTCGGTGCGCTGGTAGTGGACGATCACGTAGTCGCGCGAGGAGGCGGTGGGCGGGGCGGGCGCGGGTACGGCGCCGGTGGTGCTCTGCGCCGTGGCGCTCGCGGTGTGTCCCGCGCTGTCGATCACGACGGCCTTGTAGCGCAGTGCGGTACCGGCCGGGACCTTGGTGCCGAGGGTCTGGGTGACCTGGTAGGGGGCGTGGTCGGCGGAGCCGAGGACCTGCCACTTGGCGTTGCCGACCTGGGCGGCGAAGACCACCCGGTTCAGCTGCCCGCCGTCGACGTCGGCGCCGAGGGTCACGGTGCCGGTGGCACCGGCGGCCGGGGCGTTCAGGGTGAGTGTCGGCTTGCTCGCGGGCTTGTCGAGGGCGCCGGTCGCCTTGTAGACGACGGCGGACTCGGCGGGGACGGTGACGGTGACCTTGCGGCCGCCGTCGGAGCTGACGGTGCCCGTCGCGCCGTAGACGCCCCGGTACGACATGTCCGCCGAGCCGGTCGCGAAGGTGGCCGACTCGGCCTCGCCCGCGTTGTTGAACGCGACGATGTACTCCTGGCCGCTCCTGGCGTCGGTGCGGGTGAAGGCGTAGATCCCGGCGCCGTCGGCCGCGTACCGCTCGCTCTGCACGCCGTCGGTCAGGGCCGGTTCGGCCTTGCGCAGGGCGGCGAGGCGGGCGATCTGCCGGTACAGCGGCGCTTTCGTGTCGTAGGAGTCGCTGGCGTGGGTGCGGTCGGTGCCGATCTCGTCGTCGGCGAGGTAGCCGGGCACCTGGGAGGCGAACATGGTCTGGCGGGCTTCCTTGTCGCCGCCGTCGCCGGTGAAGCCCTGTTCGTCGCCGTAGTAGACGACCGGGTTGCCGCGGCTGAGGAACATCACCTCGTTCGCCAGCTCGTCCTTCTTCAGCAGCTCGGCGTCCGAGGCTTTCGGGTTGTCCTGCTTGAGGAAGTACCCGATGCGGCCCATGTCGTGGTTGCCGAGGAAGGTGACCTGCTCATAGGCGTTGGCCCGGTCGGTCGTGTACTTGTAGTCGTCGCCGAGGACGCTCGCCAGCTTGCCGGCGCTCGCGCCCTGGGAGGCGTAGCCGCGGGCCGCTCCCTGGAAGGGGAAGTCGAGGGTGGCGTCGAGGCGGCCCCGGGTGACGTACGGGGCGGTCACCGAGGTGTCGGTGTCGTACGTCTCGCCGAACATGAAGAAGTTCTTCCGGCCGTGCGCCGCCGCGTAGCGGTCGAGTGCGGTGGCCCACTGGGTCCAGAAGTCCAGGTCGACGTTCTTGGCGGTGTCGATGCGGAACCCGTCGACGGCGAAGTCCTTCACCCACCGCTCGTAGATCCGCTCCATGCCGTGCACGACCTCGGGACGCTCGGTCCACAGGTCGTCCAGGCCGTCGAAGTCGCCGTAGGTGCCGGACTCGCCGGCGAAGGTGGAGTCGCCCCGGTTGTGGTACATCGTCGGGTCGTTGAGCCAGGCCGGGACCTTGGACGCGGCGGTGACCTGCGGGGTGTACGGGAAGGAGGCGTCGGAGACGGCCGGGAACTCCTTGGTTCCGTCCGCGTAGTCGGCGTCGTCGAAGGGCTTGCCGTCCTTGGTGAGGTACGGGTAGGCGCCCTTGGAGCGGTAGTCGGAGGAGTTCTCCTTGTTCGTCACCACGTCGGCGGTGTGGTTGGTGATGACGTCGAAGAAGACCTTCATGCCCTTGGCGTGCGCCGTGGAGATGAGGTTCTTCAGGTCCTGGTTGGTGCCGAAGTGCGGGTCGACCTGGGTGAAGTCGGTGATCCAGTAACCGTGGTAGCCCGCCGAGGCGTTGGCACCGGTCCCCTGCACCGGGATGTTCTTGAAGATCGGCGCCAGCCACAGGGCGGTGGTGCCGAGCCCCTTGATGTAGTCCAGCTTCTGGGTGACGCCCTTGAGGTCGCCGCCCTGGAAGAAGCCCTCGTCGGTGGGGTCGTATCCGGTCGTCATGCGCGAACCGGTGAGCCCGCCCTTGTCGTTGGCCTTGTCGCCGTTGGCGAACCGGTCCGGCAGGACGAAGTAGAACTGCTCATGGGTGTCGCCGTGCCGGGCCGGCTGGGCCGCGAGGGCCGAGTCCGACGGGGGCGGGGG
>NZ_MUNF01000387.1 GCF_002154555.1 Streptomyces murinus | reverse complement strand
CCGCTCCGGCCCCGGCAGCCGTTCCGGGCCCGGTTCCGGCTGCGGGGGCCGGAGCGGGTCACCGCCGAGGAGAAGGGGGCCGCCACCATCAGGTGGCACGCCTATGACCTGGTCGCGAAGCGGCTCGCGCCGGCCGAGCCGTACAAGGACGGGAAACAGACGCCGTACCGGGGCCACCCCGTCTTCGTGGCGCAACACGCGACCGCCACCTGCTGCCGGACCTGCCTGCTGCGCCGGCACGGCATTCCCAAGGGACGGCAGCTCAGCAGGGCCGAACACCTGTACGTCGTGGAGGTGATCTGCCGCTGGATCGAGCGCGAGCTCACCCGCGGGCCCGGGGAAACAAGCGGAGGCGACTGACCAGGTGAGCAGCCGGGCGGCGGAAAACAGCGGCCCCAGACGCCACCCCTGTCGAGCCCGCCCTCGGCACGAGATATCTTGATGTCGAGCAATGTTGCAGACGTGGAGCGGAGCACCCGGTGACTGACTCGACCATCATCTACACGTATACAGACGAGGCCCCGGCCCTGGCGACGCATTCGTTCCTGCCGGTGGTCCGGGCGTATGCCTCGCAGGCCGGTGTGCCCGTGCAGACCCGCGACATCTCGCTGGCCGGGCGCATCATCGCCGTCTTCCCGGAGTACCTGAACGAGGACCAGCGCATCGCGGACGCGCTGACCGAGCTGGGCGAGCTCGCCAAGACCCCCTCGGCCAACATCGTCAAGCTGCCGAACATCTCGGCGTCCATCCCGCAGCTCAAGGCCGCCATCGCCGAGCTCCAGGGCAAGGGCTACGCGCTGCCGGACTACCCGGACGACCCGAAGTCGGACGAGGAGCGCGACATCCGCGCCCGCTACGACAAGATCAAGGGCTCCGCGGTCAACCCGGTCCTGCGTGAGGGCAACTCCGACCGCCGCGCCCCGGCCTCGGTGAAGAACTACGCCAAGACCCACCCGCACCGCATGGGCGCCTGGACCGCCGAGTCCAAGACCAATGTGGCGACCATGAGCGAGAACGACTTCGCGGGCACCGAGAAGTCCGCGGTGATCGCCGAGGACACCACCCTGCGCTTCGAGCTGGTCGGCGCCGACGGCACCACCACCGAGCTGCGCGCGCCGCTGCCGGTCATCGCCGGCGAGGTCGTGGATGCCGCCGTGCTGCGCGCCGCCGCCCTCAACGAGTTCCTCGCCGCGCAGGTCGCCCGCGCGAAGGAGGAGGGCGTGCTGTTCTCCGTGCACCTGAAGGCCACGATGATGAAGGTCTCCGACCCGATCATCTTCGGTCACGTGGTGCGCACCTTCTTCCCGAAGACGTTCGCGAAGTACGGCGAGACGCTCAAGGCGGCCGGTCTCTCCCCGAACGACGGCCTCGGCGGCATCTACAAGGGCCTGGAGAACCTGCCCGAGGGCGCCGAGATCAAGGCGTCCTTCGACGCCGAGCTGGCCGACGGCCCGGCGCTGGCCATGGTCGACTCCGACAAGGGCATCACCAACCTGCACGTCCCCTCGGACGTCATCGTGGACGCCTCCATGCCCGCGATGATCCGCACCTCCGGCCACATGTGGGGCGCGGACGGCCAGGAGCACGACACCCTCGCGGTGCTGCCGGACCACAGCTACTCCGGCGTCTACCAGGCCGTGATCGAGGACTGCCGCGCCAACGGCGCCTTCGACCCGTCCACCATGGGCTCGGTGCCGAACGTGGGCCTCATGGCGCAGAAGGCCGAGGAGTACGGCTCCCACGACAAGACCTTCGAGATCCCGGCCGACGGCACGGTCCGCCTGGTCGACGCGGCCGGCAACGTGGTCCTGGAGCAGGCCGTGGCCCAGGGCGACATCTTCCGCGCCTGCCAGACCAAGGACGCCCCGATCCGCGACTGGGTCAAGCTGGCCGTCACCCGTGCCCGCGCCACCGGCGACCCGGCCGTGTTCTGGCTGGACGAGGAGCGCGCCCACGACGCGCAGCTGATCGCCAAGATCAAGCAGTACCTGCCGGAGCACGACACCGAGGGCCTGGACATCCGGATCCTGTCCCCGATCGAGGCCACCAAGCTGTCGGTGGAGCGCATCCGCCGCGGCGAGAACACCATCTCGGTCACCGGCAACGTGCTGCGCGACTACCTGACCGACCTGTTCCCGATCCTGGAGCTGGGCACCAGCGCCAAGATGCTGTCGGTCGTCCCGCTGATGGCGGGCGGCGGCCTGTTCGAGACGGGCGCCGGCGGCTCCGCGCCCAAGCACGTCCAGCAGCTGGTCAAGGAGAACTACCTGCGCTGGGACTCGCTCGGCGAGTTCTTCGCGCTCGTACCCTCCCTGGAGCAGTACGCGGCGGCCACCGGCAACACCCGCGCCAAGGTCCTGGCCGACGCCCTGGACCGCGCCACGGCGACCTTCCTCAACGAGGACAAGTCCCCGACCCGTCGCCTCGGCGGCATCGACAACCGCGGCAGCCACTTCTACCTGTCCCTGTACTGGGCGCAGGAGCTGGCCAAGCAGACCGACGACGCCGATCTGGCCAAGGCGTTCGCGCCGCTCGCCGAGGCCCTCGCGGCCGACGAGCAGCAGATCGTGACCGAGCTGAACAGCGTCCAGGGCGAGCCGGCCGACCTCGGCGGCTACTACCGCGTCGACCAGGAGAAGGCGGACGCGGTGATGCGCCCGTCGGCCACCTGGAACACGGTGCTGGCCTCCCTGAGCTGAACCCGGCTGAACCCGGCTGAACCCGGCTGATCGCAGCGGAGCGCCCCACCACCCTCGCCGGGCGGTGGGGCGCTCCGCTGTTCCCGCCTACGGGTGGTAGATCTCCGACAGGGCGGTGATCTGGCCCTTGGCGTTGACGTGGTAGAAGAAGTACGGGCTGTTGGCCAGCTTGTGGTTCGCCAGCCACGTCGGGGCGACCTTCACGCTCGTGGTCTCGCGCAGCACCTCGACGGAGGCGCCCGGCGCGAAGCCGAGCGAACGGGCCGCGCCGCTCGGGGTGTAGACGACGTCCTCGTCGTTCCTCGTGTTCACCTTGCACGCCTGCGGGGTGACGCGCACGACGGCCTTGCCCTTGACGTTCTTGGCGGAGTCCAGCTTCAGGAAGTGCCGGCCCGCGGGCAGGTGACACGGCTTCCAGGTCGTGGCCGCGGCGGCGTGGCCGGCCCCCTCCCGCGGGGCGGCGCCGGCGGACCCGCACGCGGTGGCGAGGAGGGCCGCGGCCGAGGCGGCGACGAGGGCGGCGGAGACATGACGGTGGTTCATTGAGCGTCCTCTGCTACGAGTGCTACGAAGATCTGCTGACGTCGAGGGAGATAGCGGACCGGGGTCACGGGTTTCACCGGCTCCCGCTGCTGTGACGGGACGGTGACAACCGGTACCCGGCCGGAACGATCACCCCGGGCGCGCCGCATGGACGTTCGCCCCGGCCGTACGTATGGCCGACCGCCCGGACCACGTCCCGTGTCGGGAACATTGCGGCCGCATGTCGTCCATGACGTCCTCATGTCGCCTCGCGGGTAAGCCTGTCGGCCGAAGAGAGCGCGTGGTTGCCTCGTGCCACGTCACCGCCTCCCGCGCACGAGGAGCACGCACCATGAGCACGCAGCCCGACACCGCCGCCTGGTCCTTCGAGACGAAGCAGATCCACGCGGGCGCCGCCCCCGACCCCGCGACCGGCGCACGGGCCACCCCCGTCTACCAGACCACCTCGTTCGTGTTCCGGGACACCCAGCACGCGGCCGACCTGTTCTCGCTGGCCGAGCCCGGCAACATCTACACCCGGATCCACAACCCCACCACCGACGTGTTCGAGCAGCGGATCGCCGCGCTGGAGGGCGGGGTCGGGGCGGTCGCGCTGGCCTCGGGGCAGGCCGCGGAGACCCTGGCGATCCTGACCCTGGCGGGCGCCGGTGACCACATCGTCTCCAGCACGGCGCTGTACGGCGGCACGTACAACCTCTTCCGGCACACGCTGGCGCGGCTCGGCATCGAGGTGTCGTTCGTGAACGACCCGGACGACCCCGAGGCCTGGCGGGCGGCGATCCGGCCCACCACCAAGGCGCTGTTCGCCGAGTCGCTCGGCAACCCGCGCGGCAATGTGCTGGACGTACGGGCGGTCGCGGACGTGGCGCACGCGGCCGGGGTGCCGCTGATCGTGGACAACACCGTGCCCACCCCGTATCTGCTGCGGCCGATCGAGCACGGCGCGGACATCGTGGTGCACTCGGCGACCAAGTTCCTCGGCGGGCACGGCACCGCGGTCGCCGGTGTGGTGGTGGACGGCGGCACCTTCGACTTCGGCGCCCACGCGGACCGGTTCCCGGACTTCAGCGAGCCGGACCCGAGCTATCACGGACTGCGCTACTGGCCGGCGCTCGGACCTGGCGCGTTCGCGGTGAAGCTGCGGGTGCAGCTGCTGCGCGACCTCGGCCCGGCGCTCGCCCCGCACTCGGCGTTCCTGCTGCTCCAGGGCGTGGAGACGCTGAGCCTGCGCCTGGAGCGGCACACCGCCAACGCGCAGGCGCTCGCCGAGTGGCTGGAGCGGCGGGACGAGGTGGCGACCGTCCACTACGCGGGCCTGGAGTCCAGCCCGTGGTACAAGGCCGGGCAGAAGTACCTGCCACGCGGGGCCGGTGCCATCGTCTCCTTCGAGCTGCGCGGCGGGATCGAGGCGGGCAAGCGGTTCGTGGACGCGGTCGAGCTGTTCAGCCATCTCGCGAACATCGGTGACGTACGCAGTCTGATCATCCATCCGGCGTCCACCACGCACAGTCAGCTCACCGAGGAGGAGGCGGCGGCCACCGGTACGGCGCCGGGTCTGGTGCGGCTGTCGGTCGGCATCGAGAACCTGGCCGATCTCAAGGCGGATCTGGAGGCCGGCTTCCGCGCGGCGAAGGGCGCGTAGGTGGGCGCGGTCACGGCGACCGAGCGGGTGCCGGCCACCGGAGCCTGGCGGGAGGGGGACCCGCCGGGCCGCCGGCGGTGGTTCACGGCCGACCGGCCGCTGCCGCTGGAGGCGGGCGGTGAACTGCCCGGCGTACGGCTCGCGTTCGAAACCTGGGGGCGGCTCGCGCCGGACGCGTCCAACGCGGTCCTGGTGCTGCACGCGCTGACCGGCGACAGCCATGTCGCCGGTCCCGCCGGGCCCGGGCACCCCACGCCCGGCTGGTGGGAGCCGCTGGTCGGGCCGGGACGGCCGCTGGACACCGACCGGTGGTTCGTGGTGGCCCCCAATGTGCTGGGCGGCTGCCAGGGCAGCACGGGGCCGTCCTCGGCGCGTCCGGACGGCCGCCGGGCGTGGGGCGGCGCCTTCCCGTTCCTCACCCAGCGGGACCAGGTCGCGGCGGAGGCGGCGCTCGCGGACGCGCTCGGCATCGACCGCTGGGCCCTGGTGGCGGGCGGTTCGATGGGCGGGATGCGGGCGGTGGAGTGGGCGGCGTCGTACCCGGAGCGCACCGGGGCGCTGCTGCTGCTCGCCACGACGGGGGCGGCGAGCGCGGAGCAGATCGCCTGGGCGGGGATCCAGCTACGGGCGATCCGTACGGACCCCGACTGGCGGGGCGGCGACTACCACGACGCCGCCCGCGGCCCGCACACCGGCCTCGGGCTCGCCCGCCGTCTCGCCCATGTCACCTACCGCAGCGAGCCGGAACTGGCCACCCGCTTCGGCCGGGCCCCGCAGGGCACGGAACACCCCTGGCGGGGCGGTCGCTACCAGGTGGACTCCTATCTGGACCATCACGCCGAGAAGCTGGTACGACGCTTCGACGCGGCGAGTTACGTCGTCCTCACGGAGGCCATGAACGCCCACGACGCCGGCCGCTCCCGGGGCGGCCTGCGCTCCGCCCTCGCCCGGGTCACGGCCCCCACCCTGGTCGCCGGCGTCGACTCCGACCGCCTCTACCCCCTCGCCCAGCAGCACGAGCTGGCCGCCGCGATCCCGGGCGCGGACCGGACCCGGGTGGTGCAATCGCCGTACGGACACGACGGGTTCCTGATCGAGACGGACCAAGTGGGCGCGCTGGTCAGGGAGTTGCTGGGCTGATCGTCACCATTCGCGCGGGGCGATCAGCTCCTCCACGTCCGCCTCCCCGAAGCCGTACGCCCGGGCGATGTACCGGAACTCGCCGCCTATCTCGTCCCGGGCCACGGTCTCGATCTCGCTGCCGGCGGCCTCGAACTCGGCCTCCAGCGCGTTGAACTCCTCGGTGGCCGCGTGGCTGAGCCGGTAGAGCGCGGGCAGGTCGGCGGGCCGCTCGGCCTCGATGCGGGCGCACAGGGCGAGCAGGATCGCCCGGGCCTTGTCCAGGACGTGGTCCGGGTAGTACGCGTCCCCGTACAGCGCCGCCAGGAATGTATGTTCCTTCACACCGCGATCCTGCACCACGCCACTGACAACGACGCCACCGCCGACGCCCCGGAGCCGCCGATGCCCGCGTTCGAACTCCTGCCCGGCGCCCCCGACTCCCCCGTCCTGCTGCATGTGCCGCACTCCGCCCGCGCGATCCCCCGGGACGTCCGGGACGGGATCCTGCTGGACGAGGCCGCTCTGGAGCGGGAGTTGGACCACATCACGGACACGCACACCGCGGAGCTGGCCGGGCGGGCGGCGGGGACGGCCGGGAAGGTGCCGTGGCGGTTCGTGAACCGGTTGTCGCGGCTGGTGGTGGATCCGGAGCGGTTCCCGGACGAGCGGGAGGAGATGCTGGCCGTCGGGATGGGCGCCGTGTACACACGGACCACCCACCGCGCGCAGCTGCGGCCCGCGGACACCGACCCGCGGCCGTTGGTCGAGCGCTACTTCCTGCCGTACGCCGAGGCCATGACGCGGGCCGTGGCCGGGCGGCTGGCGGCGACCGGGCGGGCCGTGGTCGTGGATGTGCACTCCTACCCGGCGCGGGCGCTCCCCTACGAGCTGCACGGGGACGGCCCGCGACCGCCGGTGTGCCTGGGCACCGACCCCTTCCACACCCCGCCGAAGCTGCTCGCCGCCGCCCGCGAGGCGTTCGCCGGGTGCGGGGAGACCGGGCTGGACAGCCCGTTCGCCGGGACCTACGTGCCGCTGGCGTACTACGGCACCGATCCCCGCGTCGAGGCACTGATGATCGAGCTTCGGCGGGACACCTACATGGACGAGCCCGGCGGACCGCCCGGACCGGGACTCGACCGGCTCGCGGCGGCGCTGGCCACCCTGGTCGACGCCCTTTGACCCGGCCCGGCGGAGAACCCCGCAGCCACGCCGGTCGGCGGCCCGTGGACCCTCCGCCTGGAGCAGTCCCGCACGACACCCGCCGCGCCCCACCCCATCGTGGAGGGCATGACGACCATGGAGACCAGCGCGCCCACCGGTCAGGAACCGCCCCCCGTGCGGGACTGGCCCGCGATCGATCTGGACGGCACCGAGTTCGACCCGGTGCTCGCGGGACTGGTGCGCGAGGGGCCGCTGACCCGAATACGGCTGCCGTTCGGGGAGGGCTGGGCCTGGCTGGCCACCCGCTACGAGCATGTGAAGCTGATCACCAACGATCCCCGGTTCAGCCGCGCGGAGGTCGCCCGCGGCCGGGTCACCCGGCTGGCGCCGAACTTCGCGCCCCGCCCCGGCTCGCTCGCCTGGGCCGACCAGCCGGACCACAACCGGCTGCGCAAGCCCATCTCGGGTGCCTTCACGGTCGGCGCGATGAAGCGGCTGCGGCCCCGCGCCCAGGAGATCCTGGACGAGCTGGTGGACGGCATGGTCCGCGAGGGCCCGCCCGCCGACCTGGTGGAGCGGGTGCTGGAGCCGTTCCCGCTGTACGTCGTCAGCGAGGTGATGGGCGTCCCCGGCACCGACCGCGAGCAGGTGCACGACTGGACCCGGCAGATCATCTCCCTGTCCGGGGGCGCGGAGGCCGCCGACCGGGCCAAGAACGGCCTGTACGGCTGGATCACCGAGATCGTCCGGGCCCGCGCGCGCAGCGCCGGGGAGGACGTCTACTCGCTGCTCGCGGGCGCCGTGGCGCGCGGTGAGATCGGCGAGGAGGAGGCCGTCGGGCTCGCCGGTCCGCTCCAGATCGGCGGCGAGGCGGTCACCCACAACTGCGGGCAGATGCTCTATCTGATGCTGACCCGGCCGGAGTTGATGGCCCGCATGCGCGCACGGCCCGGCGAACGCGGCCCGGTGTTCGACGAGTTGCTGCGCTGGATCCCGCACCGCAGCACCGTCGGGCTCGCCCGGATCGCCCTGGAGGACGTGGAGATCGCCGGACACCGGATCGCCGCGGGTGAGGCGGTCTACGTCTCCTACCTGGCCGCCAACCGCGATCCGGAGGTCTTCCCCGACCCGGACGGCATCCTCCCGGACCGGGACCCCAACCCGCATGTCGCCTTCGGCAACGGCCACCACTACTGCACCGGCGCGGTCCTGGCCCGTCTCCAGCTGGAACTGCTGGTGGACACGCTCCTGGACCGGCTTCCGGCGCTGCGGCTCGCCGTGCCGCCGGAGGATGTCGAGTGGCGGCAGCAGACGATGATCCGGGGGCCGCGCACCCTGCCGGTGACCTGGTGAGCCGGTCCCCGCTCAGGCCCGCAGCCACTCCGTGACGATCACCTCCGTGCCGGTGCGCAGCCGCAGGGCGAAGGGCCCGCAGGGCGGGTCGTCGCTGAGGAAGCGGCCGAGGCTGTCGACGGCGACCGGGCGGGCGGCGCCCGGACCGCCGAGCACCTCGATCCGCGCCGAACCCGGCGGCAGCACCTGCCCGATCAGTCCCTCTCCCGTGACCTCGACATCGACGGTGAGCGCGCCCGCGCGGAACGTCAGCATGCGCGGCGCGTCCGTGACCCCGCGCACCGGCAGCGCGTCCACCAGCGAGTCGAAGGTCAGCTCGGCGATCCGCGCGTCCAGGTCGTGCAAGGCGTAGGCCTCAAGGGCGAGTTGGCGCAGGAAGTCGGGCACGGGGTCGAGGACGGCCGCGGCCTGCCGCAGCTCCTCCTCCAGCAGCGCGTCCGCCGTGGCCTCCAGCAGCGCGTCCGCCGAGAGCGCGTCCGCCGACTCGTCTCCGTCCCCGTCCGCTCCGTCGCGGGGGAACCCGTTGTCCTTGTTCATGCCGCACCCCGTTGGTCCATCCGGGCCCGCAGCCGCCGCAGACAGCGCTGGCGCAGGGGGCCGATGCTGCCGACCGCGATGCCGAGCGCGGCCGAGATCTCCACATAGCTGGGCGGCGGCGAGGACACCAGCACCCGCAGCAACTGACGGCAGCGCTCGCCCAGTTCGTCCAGCTCCTGCCACAGGCGGCGGACCCGTTCGGCCCGGTCCGCCGCCTCCTCGGAGTCGATCAGTGTCTGCTCCGGCGTACGGTCGTCGCTGGCCCGGTCCAGGACCTGCGGATCATCCGTGAGGGTGAGCCGCGTCATGCCCTTGATGACCTTCAGGCATTCATGGCGGGCGGTGCTCGCCAGCCAGGCGCCGGTCTTGTCGGGCTCCCTGATCCGCCCCAGATGCTGGGCGAAGCGGAACCACACGGTCTGGTAGACCTCGTGCCCGTCCGCGTCGGAGAGCCGATGGGCGCGCACCACCGACCACACCAACGGGCTCATGCCCTCGACCAGCGCCTTCCAGGCCGCGGCGTCCCCGTCGACGGCGGACCGGACGAGCGCGCCGACCTCTGTTCGGTCCACGGCTCCACCCCTCGTATAGGGCTCGTCATGGTACGCCGTGGAGCGGAGGGTTCCGGCGCTCACGCGGGCAGCGCCGGGGCCGTGACCGGGACCGGGCGCCAGGTGGGCGGCCGGAGCGCGCGCACCTTCGCCCCGCGGACGTCGGTGCGGTGGGTCGCGTCCGCCAGCAGCCGGGCGCCCGCCGCACGGGGATCGCGCTCGCGCTCGGACGTCATCAGGGCGGCGACGAGCCCGGCGGCGACCGGGGTGGCGAAGGAGGTGCCGCTCCACTGCGCGAACCCGTCGAACATCACCTGGTCCGGCTTGCCCCCGGTGCTCTCCCGCGCCTCGCTCAACGCGCCGGTGTGGCGCGGGTACTGGCAGGTGCAGGAGTAGTCGAAGCCGTACCGGCAGTCGTCGTAGGTGGAGTGCTGGTAGAGGTACGGCACCGGGGTGCCGAAGCCGGTGAGGGCGCTGGTGAGGCGCTCGCCGGGGGCGAAGACACGGACCCAGCGGCCGTGGTTGCTGAAGCAGGCGGGGCCCTCGCCGTCCGAGCGCAGCGCGCCGACCGACACGACGCTGTCCGCGTACTCGGGCAGGGCCGAGTACGCGGCGGGCCAGAACGGCACGTCGCTGCCGTTGTTCCCGGCGGCGGCGACCAACAGGGTGCGCTGCTCGCGCAGTTCGCTCATGAACGCGTCCAGGCCGAGCAGCCCGTGCAGGCCGGGGGCGGGGCTGCCCGCGGAGAGGCTGATCACATCGGGCCAGCCGGCCCCGTCGACGGCCTCGAAGAGCCGGGCGCCGAACTCCGACTCCAGTACGGCGCCCGCGTCGTTCAGGGTGCCGCGGACGGTGATGTCGGTGTTGGGCGCGACGGCCGCGAGGATGCCCGCGATGAAGGTGCCGTGGCCGACGTACTGGCGCAGCACCCCGCCGCCGTCGGTCTCGGCCGCCTGGGTGTCGCCGGTGGTGTGGGCGAGCAGCGGGTAGGCGTGGTGGTCGTGCACCAGACCGGTGTCGACCACCAGGACGCGGACGGCGGTGGCGGGGTCGTGTCCGGTCCCGGCGGCGGCCGGGTTGGGCGCCGCGGAGCGCGCGATGGGCACCGGTTCGTCCCCGGGGCAGGCGTTGACCGCGATGTGCACCACATGGTTGCGGCTGACCAGCCGGCGTCCGTGCCGCTCCTCGGCGGCGCGCAGGGCGCCCAGGGCGTGCGGCACCACGTCGTCCCCGAGGTCGGGGGCGCCGACCCGGATACGGGTGATCCCGGTGCGGCCGCCGTCCGGGCCGTCGCGGCGCACATGGTCGGGCAGCAGTCCCCGGGTCTCGGTGAAGTGGGCGCGCACCGTGTCCTCCACGGCGCGGGCCTCCTCCCCGGACCGGGCGAGGACGATCCCCTTCTCGTACAGCGGATGGGCGTCGTCGTCCGGGCCCATGGCCAACGGGACGTCGGGCATCGAGCGCTGGATGTGATCGAACTGTTCGCGGTATCGCTGGAGTGCCATGCCGTGTCCTCCCCCTGAAAGGCGGTGTACGAGAGTGAGAGCCGCCGGTCCGCCGTCTGATACAGGCCACTACCATGCGAGGCGTGACAGCGGGAAGCGATCCGGCCCTCCAACTGCTGCCCCTGGTGTTCGCCGACCCCGGCGAGGCACGGGCGCGCGCCGAACTGCTGCTCGAATCCGCCCCGGCCCCGCTGCC
>NZ_MUNF01000386.1 GCF_002154555.1 Streptomyces murinus | reverse complement strand
CGGCGGGCCAGCTCCAGCAGGGTTCGGGCGGCGTCGTCGCCCCGCCACAGGGCCGGGCGGTAGTTGATGTCGAAGGAGATCAGGGGGCGGTCGGCGGCCGGGGCCGTCAGCCGGTGGAGGAGGGCGTGGCAGTCCGACGAGAGGGCCGCGGTGATCCCCGACAGATGCAGGATCCGGCAGTCCCGTACCGCGTGCATGTCCACGTTCGCCGGGGACATCGCCGACGCGGCCGATCCCGCCCGGTAGTACGCCACCTCGTGCGCCCCCGAGCCCCGGTCCGCGGCCGTGCGGAAGTAGACGCCGGTCGGGCGGGAGGGATCGCGTCGTACCGTCGAGACGTCCACCCCGTACGCCGCGACGCCCGCCGTCACGCACTGGCCGAATCCGTCCGTGCCCACCCGGCTCACCCAGCGGGCCGAGTGGCCGAGCGCCGCCATCGCGCAGGCCACGTTGGACTCCGCGCCGCCGATGGCGCGGGAGAAGGCGGGCACCTCGGACAGGGGGCCGGGACGGGTGGGGATGAGGGTGACCATGGATTCGCCCAGCGCGACGATGTCCACTCCCGTAACCCCCAAGCGCCGGCGGTGTCACTCCGTTGACCCGTTGTCGGCGAGATGCTAGACAGCAGTGAGCACTGCATGCAATGCACGTTGCACAGAATGCAACGGCAAGGGCGTGCGCCGGACGAAGAAGGGCTCCCATGGACACCGAAGCGCTCGACCGGCTGGCCGAGGAACGGGTCGACCACCGCTTCAAGGGCCTCCCGCCGGGTGCCCGCGGTCTCCTTGTCGGGGAGCTGGCCGCCCAGCGGCGCAATCTGTTCGACGCGGACGGCGGATTCACCACTCCCCTGCTCGTCCTGTCTGCCGAGCGCCTGGCGCACAACCTCGCGCTCATGGAGTCGTACACCGCCCGGCACGGTCTGGCGTTCGCGCCGCACGGCAAGACCTCCATGGCGCCGCAGCTGTTCCGGCGCCAGATCGAGCACGGCGCGTGGGGGATCACGCTGGCCGTGCCCCATCAGGTGCGCGTCGCACGGGAGTTCGGCGTCCAGCGGGTCTTTCTCGCCAATGAGCTGGTCGACGCCTCCGCCCTGCGCTGGCTCGCCGGTGAGCTCGCCGCGGACCCGGGCTTCCGCTTCGTCTGCTACGTCGACTCCGTGCGCGGTGTGGAGCTGATGGACGCGGCGCTCGCGGGGGCCGTCCGGCCGGTGGACGTGGTCGTCGAGCTGGGCGCGGGCGAGCAGGCCCGCACCGGTGTCCGTACGGCGGCGGACGCGCGGGCCGTCGCCGAGGCGGTGGGGCGGGCGCGGGCACTGCGGCTCGTCGGGGTGGCGGGGTACGAGGCCCAGGTGCCCGACGCCGACCCGGAGCGGGTGCGCGCCTGGCTGGATCAACTCGTCACACTCGCGGTCGAGTTCGACCGGGACGGGCTGTTCGAGGGCGCCGAGGAGATCGTCGTCAGCGCCGGTGGCAGCGAGTGGTTCGATGTCGTCGCCGAGGTCTTCGCCAAGATTCCCGCGCTGTCCCGCCCGGTGCTCAAGCTGCTGCGCTCCGGTGCGTACGTCTCGCACGACGATGTGCACTACAGCGAGCTGACCCCGTTCAACCGGGTGCCCGAGGAGGGCGCGCTGGAGCCGGCGTTCCTGCTGTGGGCGCAGGTGGTCTCGCGGCCCTCGGCGACGGAGGCGTTCGTGAACGCGGGGAAGCGGGACGTCTCGTACGACCTCGATCTGCCAGTGGCGCGGGTGGTGCGCCGGGACGGTGCCGAGCGGCCGGCGGCCGGTATCGAGGTGACGGCGCTGTCCGACCAGCATCTGTGGCTGCGTACCGGTGCCGACGCGGATCTCCGGGTGGGCGACTGGATCGGCTTCGGGCTGTCCCATCCGTGCACGGTCTTCGAGAAGTGGCAGCTCATCCCGGTGGCGGAGGCGGACGGGACGGTGGTCGACTACATCCGCACCTACTTCTAGGGCGCGGAAGCCGGAGCGGGAGAGCCACAGCGGTACAGCCGGAGCGGGAAAGCTTCTGGAGCGGTCGGGGAGGCCGGTATGGAAGACCTGGTCGTGCGGGACGCCGAGGTGGTCGACGGCAGCGGCGAGCTGTCGTACCGGGCCGATGTGGTCGTCGACGGCGGGCGGATCGTCTCCATCGTCAAGGAGGCCGCGGCGGCGGGTTGCCAACGGCCGCGGGCGATGCGGGAGTTGGATGCCGAGGGGCTGGTCCTCTCCCCCGGGTTCATCGACATGCACGCCCATTCCGACCTCGCGCTGCTCCGCGACCCCGACCACAGCGCGAAGGCCGCGCAGGGGGTCACCCTGGAGGTGATCGGCCAGGACGGGCTGTCGTACGCACCGGTGGACGAGCGGACGCTGGCCCAGGTGCGCCGGGCGATCGCCGGGTGGAACGGGTACGGCGAGGACGTCGACTTCGACTGGCGCACGGTCGGGGAGTACCTCGACCGTCTTGACCACGGGTTCGAGGGGCGCGGGATCGCCGTGAACGCCGCCTATCTGATCCCGCAGGGCACGGTCCGGGCGCTCGTCATGGGGTGGGAGGACCGGCCCGCGACCGCCGAAGAGCTGCGCCGTATGCGGGAGTTGGTGGCGCAGGGGCTGGAGCAGGGGGCCGTCGGGCTGTCCTCCGGGCTCACCTACACCCCGGGGATGTACGCCGACGACGCCGAACTGACCGAGCTGTGCCGGGTGGTGGCGTCGTACGGCGGCTACTACTGCCCGCATCACCGGTCCTACGGCGCCGGCGCGCTGGACGCCTACGCCGAGATGGTGGCGCTGGCCCGGGCGGCGGGCTGCCCGCTGCATCTGGCGCACGCCACCATGAACTTCGGGGTGAACGAGGGGCGCGCCGATGAGCTGACGGCCCTGCTCGACCGCGCCCTGGAGGCGGGCGCGGACATCACGTTCGACACGTACCCCTACACGCCCGGCTGCACCACCCTGGCGGCCCTGCTGCCGAGTTGGGCGAGCGAGGGCGGCCCGGCGCAGGTGCTGGCCCGGCTCGCGGACCCGGCGACGGCCGAGCGCATCCGGCGGGAGCTGGAGGTGACCGGCTCGGACGGCTGCCACGGTGTGCCGGTGGCGTGGGAGACGGTCGAGGTCTCCGGGGTGGCCGACCCGGCGCTCGGCGCGTGTACGGGGCGTACCGTACGGGAGTTGGCGGCGGAGCGGGCCCGGTCGCCGTGGGAGGTCGTCCGGCGGCTGCTGATCGAGGACCGGCTCGGTACGACCGTCCTCCAGCATGTCGGCCACGAGGACAATGTGCGCGCCCTGATGCGCCACCGCGCCCACACCGGGGGCTCCGACGGCATCCTGCGGGGCGCGAAGCCGCACCCGCGGGCGTACGGCACCTTCCCGCGCTATCTCGGGCACTACGTAAGGGAGTTGGGCGTGCTGTCGCTGGAGGAGTGCGTCGCCCGGCTCACCGCGCGGCCCGCGGCCCGGCTGCGGTTGCCGGACCGGGGCCTGGTGCGCGAGGGGTACCGGGCGGACCTGGTGCTGTTCGACCCGGGGACGGTCGCGCCCGGCGCCACGTTCGAGGCGCCCCGGACGCCTCCGACGGGCATCCCGTACGTCCTCGTCGACGGTCGCTTCGTCATCGAGGACGGCAGGCGGACGGACGTGCTCGCGGGCCGGTCCGTCCGCAGGACGCCGACACCGGCACCGACGCCGTTGCCGGGGTGAGCGCCGTGCCGCCGCGCCTTACGGCTTGGGCAGGGTGCAGCCGGCCGCGCTCAGGTTCAGCTTGTTGCCGGTGGTGAAGCAGGCCGGGATCCCGTACGTCTCCTCGGCGTAGTTGGTGCCCTCGTGGACGGTGACGTTGCCGTTCGCGTCCACCTCGCACGGGTTGTTGACGGTGCAGCGCTCCCCGTCCTCGTTGCCCGTGTTGTTGACGGCGACGACCTTGCCGGTGCTGGTGTCGATGACCGGGGAGCCGGAGGTGCCGCCGATGGTGTTGCAGCTGGAGGTGTAGCGGATGGAGTCCTTCCAGGTCCAGTCGCCCTCCTTCAGCTGGTTGACGAAGCCGTCGATGTTGCAGCTGTAGGTCTTCTTCCAGTACCCGGAGACGACCTTGATGGCGGTGCCCGCGGTCGGGTGGGTGTCGCTGAGGGTGAGCGGGCTGATGCCGTAGGAGCTCTTGATCTGCGCGTAGGTGGTGTTGAGGCGGTAGATCGTGATGTCCGTGTCGGTCATGGTGGAGTAGACGACCTGGTTGGCGCGCAGGGTGGCTATCTTGCTGCCGCTCGCGTTCAGCAGGCCGAAGGTACGGCTGGAGGACTGGCCGGTGATGACCTCACCGGGGTCGGGGAAGCCGGTCTCCAGGCAGTGGCCGTTGGACAGCACCAACGCCGGGTCGCTGTCGGCGGAGTTGGGGAAGCGGATCACCGAGCCGGAGCAGTCGCTGAGCGAGACGGTGCCGGCGAAGTTGACGGTGACGGCGGGCGACTTCGCCTTGGGCGCCGGGGAGTCGGCGTGCGCGGCGGGGGCCGCGGTGAGTGGGGCGGCGACCGCGGGAGCCGCGCCCAGCCCGGCCAGGGCCAGGGCGGACAGCGCGGCGAGGAGAGGCTTGTTCATGTGGGGGTCCCCTCTTACGACGGCGGCGACCGGAGGGATTTCCGGTCGCCTGCTGTGTTGTCATGCGCATTCTCGGCGCAGCGAGGGGACGGGAACAAGAAGGCGGATCAGGTCGTAGGGGTTTCCCTGTGCGACGCCTGTGATCAACTCTCTTGATTCCCTGACGACTTGAGGGCGGGTCAGCGGGGATGCCTGCCGTGGCCGTGGCCCCTGCCGCCGGAGGAGAAGTACGGGGTGGGCGTGGTGGCCGTCGGCGCCGGGGGTGGCGCGCCGGCCGTCGCGGGCGGCGGCGCGAAGGCGGTGGTGGGCGCCGGCGGGGGCTGCCGGCCCTGACGGCCGCGACCGGGGGTGCGGCCGGGGCGGAGGACGTCGGATCAGTCGGATCGGGGGATGTCGGGGCGGAGGCGGCGGACGCGGGCTCCGGGGATCTCGCGGGCGCCGAGTCGGGCGCCGGATCGGTCACCGAGGGAGCCGCCGGGGCGCTCGGGGTCGCCGGGACGACGGGTTCGGGTTCCCCGGTCGAGTCCCGGCACAAGGGGAGCGGCCGTGCCGACGCCACGGCGAGCGCGGGCGCGGACGGCGCGGGGGCCGCAGCCCCGGCGGCTCCCTCGGTG
>NZ_MUNF01000385.1 GCF_002154555.1 Streptomyces murinus | reverse complement strand
GGAGAAACACGCGCCGGGCCCCAGCTCCAGGCTGAGGGCGCACGGGCCCGGCGCGTGTTTCTCCGCGTTCGTCACCAGTTCGCTCACGACAAGCTGTGCGTCCTGGACCGAGCGCCGCAGCGGCGCCGGGCGGGCCGCGGCGAGCAGGGCGGCGACGGCGTCACGCGCGTCGGCGCTGCTGCACATGCCGGTGTCCCAGGTGCGGCTGTAGCCCAGGTCCTGCGTCCTCGGGTGCGTCCTCAGCGAGATGTCCATACCTCGTCGCCCTTTTCCCTCCGGGGTTCGGGGTCCCTTCCTGCGCGCGTGCGGGGAACGTGCCGTCCTGTAGCTCGGCTACCCGCTGGTCCGTCGATCAAGGGGACGTGCGCCGGGAATCCTTCGGTTGCACACGAATCCCTGCTGGCAGCGGGTGCCGGACGCGACAGCGGGCCCCGGGAATCCGCTGGGGGTGGATTCCCGGGACCCGCTGGAGTCGATCGTCCGGGTCAGCGCCATGGCCGACGGCCGGCCTCAGTGCTTGAAGGTGTCCTTGGCCTTCTCCTTGGCCTGCCGGGCATCGCCCTTGGCGCCTTCCATCCGGCCCTCGGCCTCCATGCTCTCGTTGCCGACGGCGCGGCCGATGGCCTCCTTGGCCTTGCCCTTGGCCTGCTCCGCCTTGCCCTTCGCCTTCTGGTTGCCTGCCATCGGAGTCTCCCATCCCAACGTCTCGTGAAGTCCGTTCGCCCTTCGGTTTGCCACTGCGACGCCCCTCAAACCGATTACCCGTCCTTGGTTGTACAGGCCAGACTGCTAAACCTATTGTTACTAATCATGGATGTGGCGACAGAAGACATGGCGGGGACAGCCCCCGCCGACCCGGGCGGCGACCCGGGGACCAGCGCGCTCGCGGGCGCGCTCCGGCTGGCCATGGGCCGGATCGTGCGCAGGCTGCGCCAGGCCCACGCGGTGGGTGATCTCACCCTCTCCGGCGCCTCGGTGCTGGCCCGGCTCTCCCGCAGCGGACCCGACTCGCCGGGCGCGCTCGCCGAGTTGGAGCGGGTACGGCCGCAGGCGATGGCCGGCACCCTGGCCGGTCTTGAGCAGCGGGGACTGGTCAGCCGGGCGCCCGATCCGGCCGACCGGCGCCGGGCCGTCATCGCGATCACCGAGGAGGGCCGGACCGTGCTGGAGCGGCGCCGCTCCGAGTCCGCCGACCGCCTCGCCCACGCCCTGGACGGGTTCACCCCGCAGGAGCGGGAGGCCCTGACCGACGTACTGCCCCTCCTCGACCGACTGGCGGAACAGCTGTGAACGCCGGTACGCCCGAGGGCGGCATACGCGCCCGGCTCCTCGCCCGCTCGGCCCGGCAGCGGGCCGCACCGCCCGGCCCCGGCTACAAGTGGGTCGCCCTGTCCAACACCACGCTCGGCGTCCTGATCGCCACGATGGACGCCTCCATCGTGATCATCTCGCTGCCGGCCATCTTCCGCGGCATCGGCCTGGACCCGCTCGCCGCGGGCAACATCGGCTATCTGCTGTGGATGATCCTCGGCTATCTGCTGGTCTCGGCCGTCCTCGTGGTGGTCCTCGGCCGGCTCGGCGACATGTTCGGCCGGGTGCGCATCTACAACCTGGGCTTTTTGGTCTTCGCCCTCGCCTCCATCGCCCTGTCCCTGGACCCCTTCCGGGCCGGGGCGGGCGCGCTGTGGCTGATCCTGTGGCGCATCGTGCAGGCGTTCGGCGGCTCCATGCTCACCGCCAACTCGGCCGCGATCCTCACCGACGCCTTCCCCTCCCGGCAGCGCGGCATGGCGCTCGGCATCAACCAGATCACCGCGCTCGCCGGGCAGTTCCTCGGCCTGCTCGCCGGCGGTCTGCTGGCCGCCGTGGACTGGCGGGCGGTGTTCTGGGTGAGCGTCCCGATCAGCGTCACCGGCACCATCTGGTCGTATCTCAGCCTGCGCGAGACCGCGGCCGGCGGGCGCGGCCGAGTCGACTGGCTCGGCAACCTCACCTTCGCCTCGGGCGCCGGCATCCTGCTCGCGGGCATCACCTACGGCATCCAGCCCTACGGCGGCCACCCGACCGGCTGGACCAACCCGCTCGTCCTCACCGGGCTGATCGGCGGCGTGTTCCTGCTGCTCGTCTTCTGCGTGGTGGAGAACAAGGTCGCCGAACCGATGTTCCGCCTCTCACTGTTCAAGGTGCGGGCCTTCGCGGCGGGCAACCTCGCCGCCCTGCTGACCGCGATCGCCCGCGGCGGGCTCCAGTTCATGCTGATCATCTGGCTCCAGGGCATCTGGCTGCCGCTGCACGGTTACGACTTCGAGGACACCCCCTTGTGGGCGGGCATCTTCATGCTGCCGCTCACCCTCGGCTTCCTGCTCGCCGGTCCGGTCTCCGGCTACCTCTCCGACCGGTTCGGCTCCCGGATCTTCTCCACCACCGGGCTACTGGTGGTCGCCGGGTCCTTCCTCGGGCTGCTGGCCCTGCCGGTGGACTTCGACTACGGCCCCTTCGCCGCGCTGCTGCTGCTCAACGGGCTGGGCCAGGGCATGTTCTCCTCGCCCAACACCTCCTCGATCATGGGCAGCGTGCCGGCGAAGTACCGGGGCGTGGCCTCCGGGATGCGCTCCACCTTCCAGAACTCGGGCACGGCCCTGTCCATCGGTGTGTTCTTCTCGCTGATGGTCTCCGGCCTCGCCGCCACCCTGCCGAAGACGCTGAGCAGCGGCCTGGCGGCGCACGGTGTGCCCGCCGCGACCGCGCACCAGGTGGCCTCGCTGCCGCCGGTGAGCACCCTGTTCGCCACGTTCCTCGGCAACAACCCCATCGGCCATCTGCTCGCGGGCGGCACCCTGGACCAGCTGACCGCCGCCCAGCGGGCCACCCTGACCGGCCACACGTTCTTCCCCGAACTGGTCTCCGGGCCCTTCCACCACGGCCTGACCATCGTCTTCAGCGTGGCCGCCGGCATGGCCCTGGTCTCCGCGGTGGCCTCCGCGCTGCGCGGCGGCCATGAACGCGCCGACGAGGCGCCGCCGACCGGCACCGGGCAGCCCGCGCCCAAGCCGAGCGGGGCGGCGCGCCCCTCCTGAGCCCCCGGTCCTGGGTCAGCCGGGTCCCTCGGACCCGGCGCGCTCGTGGCGCCGTCGCAGGACATGACGGGCCACGAGTGCGAGGACCAGGACCGCGAGGGCCGGCACGAAGTAGAGCTCGTAGCGCTTGATGTCCTCGTAGACCGTGTCGATATGGCTGCCCGCCAGATAGGCCAGGGTGGTCCACAGACCCACCCACAGGGCCGCGCCGAGGGCGTTGAAGGCGAGGAAGCGGCGCCAGTGCATGCCCGAGGTGCCGGCGACGATGCCGTTGGCCTGGCGCAGGCCCTCGATGAACCGGGCCACGGTCACGATCACTCCGCCGTGCCGGGCGAAGAAGTCCTCGGCGACCGCGAACCGCTTCGGGGTGAGGAAGACGTACTTCCCCCAGCGGTGCACGAAGGCGCGCCCGCCGAAGTGGCCGATCAGATAGCCGATGTTGTCCCCGACGACGGCCGCGGCGAACGCGATGAGGGCCACCTTCACGATGTCCAGCTCACCCGCGCCCGCGTACACCCCGGCGGCGAGCAGGATCGTCTCGCCGGGTGCCGGGATGCCGAAGTCCTCCACGAGGATCACGGCCCCCACGGCCCAGTAGCCGTAGTGGCCGAGCAGCGGCGCCAGATGGGCCAGTGGTCCCGGAAGCGGAGGGGCGGCCATGCCTCAACGGTACGGGCGGTCAGAGGGCGGGGCCCCCGGCGGTACCGGGGGCCCGCTGGCAACTGGGGCACAGCTCGTGCTCGCCGTCGCGGCTGACGACGGTTCCCCAGCCGAGGCAGCGTTCGCAATCGCGGGCGCGGCTCAGGTCCGGGTGGGGCGGCGGGACGTGGCTGGAACGGGCTGCGTGCACCATGCGGCGAGCGGCTCCTTGCGGTGTGAGGGAGTCGTAAGGATGTCCGAGTTGCCAGATTAAGTCTTATTTATCCCTCATTTCTGTGATGTACGTCACATCCCATGGGGTCAACCGAGATTTCCCAGCCGGGCCTCGCGCCACAGGTCGACGCCGCCGTCGGTGGCGTACGTGTCGATCTCGGCCAGTTCCTCGTCGGTGAAGTCGAGGTGGTCCAGCGCCGCCACGTTCTGCTCCAGCTGCTCGGTGCGGGAGGCGCCGATGACCAAGGACGTCACCCGCTGGTCGCGCAGCGCCCAGGCGAGCGCCAGCTGGGCCAGGGTCTGCCCGCGCCGGGCGGCGATGCCGTTCAGGGCGCGCAGCCGGCGCAGCACGTCCTCGGTCAGCCAGGAGCGGTCGAAGGAGTCGCCGCGCGCGGCCCGCGAGTCGCCCGGCACGCCGTCCAGGTAGCGGCCGGTCAGCAGGCCCTGGGCGAGCGCCGTGAAGCCGATGACGCCGAAGCCCTCCTCCTGGGCCACGTCCAGCAGGCCCTCGGTCTCGATCCAGCGGTTGAACATGTTGTACGACGGCTGGTGGATCAGCAGCGGGGTGCCCAGGTCGCGCAGGATCGCGGCGGCCTGCCGGGTGCGCTCGGCGTCGTAGGAGGAGATGCCGACGTAGAGCGCCTTGCCCTGGCGCACGGCCGAATCGAGGGCGCCCATCGTCTCCTCCAGCGGCGTGCTCGCGTCCAGCCGGTGGGAGTAGAAGATGTCCACGTAGTCCACGCCCATCCGGCGCAGCGACTGGTCCAGCGAGGCCAGCAGGTACTTACGGGACCCGCCGCCCTGCCCGTAGGGGCCGGGCCACATGTCCCAGCCCGCCTTGGTGGAGATCACCATCTCGTCGCGGTGCGGCGCGAGGTCCTGCCGCATCAGCCGGCCGAAGTTGGCCTCCGCCGAGCCGTACGGCGGGCCGTAGTTGTTGGCCAGGTCGTGGTGGGTGATCCCCAGGTCGAAGGCGCGCAGGGCGATCTCGCGCTGGGTCTCGAAGGCGCGGTCGTCGCCGAAGTTGTGCCAGTAGCCCAGGGAGAGAACCGGCAGGTCGAGGCCTGAGCGGCCGGTGCGGCGGTAGCGCATGGTGCCGTCGTAGCGAGCGGGGTCCGCGACGTAGGTCATCGGGTGTTCTCCGGGTGGTGCGGTACGGGTGCCCCCAGAGGTGCGAGGGGGGTCCGTCCACCCTGCGCCGAGGTGATCCATAAGTCCAATTGCGCAGCCGGATGGGATTGAGCGGTCCTGCTTCTGAGTGGGGCTGGCCGATTTTCCGAGTGGCGCCTGTCCGATCCTACGAATTTCGCGCGGACCGGGTTACCGGCCTCTCCCGGCTCTGATAGGAAACTTTCCTACCAGTACTCGCAGCGCCTTCGTACTGGCCCAACTCGCCACCCCCCACACCTACTTGGAGCCCCAGTGGTGCACGAACACCGCGATTCAGCAGCCTCCGCCCGTCTGTCCCGCCGTACCCTCGTCGCCGCGCTCGGCGCCGTGGCCGCCGGTGCCGCGCTCGGTGTCCCGAGCGCCGTCGCGGCGCAGGCCGGCACCGCCGCCGCGACCGGCCTCGACGATCCCGCGAAGAAGGAGATCGCGATGAAGCTGGTGTCGAGCGCGGAGAACTCCTCGCTCGACTGGAAGGCCCAGTACAAGTACATCGAGGACATCGGCGACGGCCGCGGCTACACCGCCGGCATCATCGGCTTCTGCTCCGGCACCGGCGACATGCTCGACCTCATCCAGCTCTACGCCGACCGCAAGTCGGGCAACGTCCTGGCCAAGTACCTGCCCGCGCTGCGCAAGGTCAACGGCAGCGACTCGCACTCCGGGCTCGACCCGGACTTCCCCAAGGACTGGCGCAAGGCCGCGCAGGACACGGCGTTCCAGACGTGCCAGGACGACGAGCGCGACCGCGTCTACTTCGACCCCGCCGTCGCCCAGGGCAAGACCGACGGACTGCGCGCCCTCGGCCAGTTCTGCTACTACGACGCCATCGTCATGCACGGCGACGGCGACGACTCCACCAGCTTCCGCAACATCCGCAAGCGTGCCCTGCGCACCGCCGAGCCCCCGGCGCAGGGCGGCGACGAGACGGCGTACCTCAACGCCTTCCTCGACGCCCGGGTCTGGGCCATGAAGCAGGAGGAGGCCCACAGCGACACCACCCGCGTCGACACCGAACAGCGGGTCTTCCTGCGCAAGGGCAACCTCGACCTGAAGACGCCGCTCGACTGGAAGGTGTACGGGGACAGCTACCACATCGGCTGACGGCCGCTCGCGGCTACGAGGGCTACGCGGGCCGCGGGACTACGACGGCTACGCGGGCTGCGGGGGACCGGCGGGGGCGGGCGCCACGGCCCCCGCGGGCACCGCCGCCTCTGCGGCGATCCCGGCGGCCTGCCGCGCCGTGATCCGCTGGATCACGGCGACCGCCAGCACGGCCGCCGCGCCGTAGAGGACGTCCGCCGCCACGGTCAGGGCCGGCGACCCGGGCGCGCCGTACCCGTTGCACACCACGGCGAACCGGGCGTGCGCCACCCAGGCTCCCCACCAGACGTCCACCAGCCTGTCCGAACGCGCGGGGGCGGCGTCACCGGCCCGGGAGAGTGCTCGCGTGCAGCACGTCCTGCACCAGGGGCCGGGGCGCCCAGAGGCAGACCACCGGTATCAGCCAGGCGAGGACACCCCAGGCGGCGGACCCCCGCACCACGCCGGGGGAGAGCAGGCCGGCGGTCCGACGGCAGCGGGCGAACCAGACCAGGAACACCGCCGTCGTCAGGACCGTCCCCCACAGGTAGAGCGTCGTGACCCAGGACCCCGCGGGCAGCGCATGCGGTGCCCGGGGGCCGACGTGCACCGCCCGGGTCAGCTCCACCGCGACCGCGGCGACCACCGCGAACTGTGCGCAGCGGGCGGCGGCCCAAGGGGCTCCGGGAACGGGCGCGGAAGCGGGTGCGGTCACGGTGGCGGGCCTGTCCGGGAAGCGTCCCGCACGAGCGGCCGGACGGTGCGGAGATCAACGGATCATAAGGTGGGGCGTACTCGCGCGCCATGCTCCTGACGAGGAAAGATGGGCGTCGGCGAGTGACCGAAACCGATGCGGAGGAACGCACTCATGGCGCACGAGCGAGCCGGCCGGCCGGCCGGTCCCGAGGATCTTGTCGATGTGGCGAGGCTGGTCACGGCGTACTACGCGCTGCACCCGGACCCGGCCGACCCGGCCCAGCGGGTGGCGTTCGGCACCTCGGGGCACCGGGGCTCGTCCCTGGCGAGTGCCTTCAACGAGGACCACATCGCCGCCACCAGCCAGGCCATCTGCGAGTACCGCGCCGGGCAGGGCATCGACGGCCCGCTCTTCCTGGGCGCCGACACCCACGCCCTGTCGGAGCCCGCGAAGGTCACCGCGCTGGAGGTGTTCGCCGCCAATGACGTGACCGTGCTCATCGACAGCGCGGACGGCTACACGCCCACCCCCGCCGTCTCGCACGCCATCCTCACCCACAACCGGGGCCGCACCACGGGCCTCGCCGACGGCGTGGTCGTGACCCCCTCGCACAACCCGCCCGCCGACGGCGGCTTCAAGTACAACCCGCCCAGCGGCGGCCCGGCCGCCTCGGACGCCACCTCCTGGATCCAGGACCGCGCCAACGAGATCATCACCGGCGGCCTGAAGGACGTACGACGGCTGCCGTACGCCCGCGCGCTCGCCGCGGACACCACCGCCCGCTACGACTTCCTCGGCACCTACGTCGACGACCTGCCCGGCGTCCTCGACCTCGACGCGATCCGCGCGGCCGGGGTGCGCATCGGCGCCGACCCGCTCGGCGGGGCCTCCGTCGCCTACTGGGGCCGGATCGCCGAGCGGCACCGCATCGACCTCACGGTGGTCAACCCGGGCACCGACCCGACCTGGCGGTTCATGACGCTGGACTGGGACGGCCAGATCCGCATGGACTGCTCCTCGCCCTACGCGATGGCCTCGCTGATCGAGCAGCGTGACCGATACCGCATCGCGACCGGGAACGACGCCGACGCCGACCGGCACGGCATCGTCACCCCGGACGCGGGCCTGATGAACCCCAACCACTACCTCGCGGTCGCCATCGACTACCTCTTCCGGCACCGCGAGAACTGGTCGGCCCAGGCGGGTGTCGGCAAGACCCTGGTGTCCTCCACCATGATCGACCGGGTCGCCGCCGACCTCGGCCGCCGCCTGGTCGAAGTGCCCGTCGGCTTCAAGTGGTTCGTGGACGGGCTGATCGGCGGGGAACTCGGCTTCGGCGGCGAGGAGTCGGCCGGCGCCTCCTTCCTGCGCCGGGACGGCTCGGTGTGGACCACCGACAAGGACGGCATCATCCTCGCCCTGCTCGCCTCCGAGATCACCGCCGTCACGGACCGGACCCCGTCCGAGCACTACGCGGGTCTGACCGAACGCTTCGGCGAGCCCGCCTATGCCCGTATCGACGCCCCCGCCACCCGCGAACAGAAGGCCCTGCTGGGCAAGTTGTCGCCCGCCCAGGTCACCGCGGACACCCTCGCCGGGGAGCAGGTCACCGCCGTGCTCACCGAGGCGCCCGGCAACGGCGCGGCCATCGGCGGCATCAAGGTCAGCACCGACAACGCCTGGTTCGCGGCCCGCCCCTCGGGCACCGAGGACGTCTACAAGATCTACGCCGAGTCCTTCCTCGGCGCGGACCACCTGGCCCGGGTGCAGGAGGAGGCCCGGGCGGTGGTGCAGAGCGCGCTGGGCGGCTGAGCGACGACCTGCTGGCGTCGGGCACAGCGGCCGCCACGCCGATGCGTGGCGGCCGCCGTTCGTGCTCAGTGGTGCCCGTGGTTCCCCGCGAGCCGGTGCAGGACCGCCCCCGCCATGGCCTCCTCGCCCCGGGCGTTGGGGTGCGCCGGGGCCGCGGGCGCGGCCGGCTGGAGCGGCTCGATCCAGCGGTCCGCGGGCGCCTTGCACATGTCGTGGCCCACGGTCGGACCGTATGTGTCCACGTACTCGGCGCGGTTGCGCCCGGCCACCGTGCGCAGCATCAGGTTCAGCCGCTTCTCGGTGTCCCGCAGATAGGCGAAGTCGCCCTGTGCGAAGGGGACCTGCGGGAAGCAGCCCACCCCGTCGTCGGGCAGCAGATCGGGGTAGCCGACGACCACGACCCGGGCGTGCGGCGCCCGCGCGTGCACGGCCCGCAGCACCTCGGTGACCTTCGGCGCGGTCCGCCGTACCGCGAGCGCCAGCGCGTCCTGCCCGGACGCCTCGTAGGAGCGCTCGCAGGGACTGCCCGTCGGGTCCTGGACACCGAGCCGGGCGCAGGTGGCGATGATGGTGCCGAACCCGACGTCGTTGCCGCCTATTTGGAGCGTCACCAGGTCCGTGTTCCGTGAAACGGCGTCCAGCTGGGGCCCGTTGGTGCCCTGGGCCTGCCACATCTGCACGGTCGTCGCGCCCGAGCAGCTGACGTCGGTGAACGTCGTCGCCCTCGCCCGCCGCGCCACCAGCGACGGGTAATTCCGGTCGGAGCGGGCGCAGTCGGCATCCACCTGGGTGGGTATGCCCGGGCCCGAGGTGTAGGAGTCGCCGAGCGCCACGTAGTCCAGGCGGTGGCCGCGGCCCGCCGGATGCGCGGCGGCCGGAGTGGTGGCGGCGGCGACCAGGGCGCAGCCGCCCACCACCGCCGCCAGGACCGCCGCCCGCCGCCGGGCTCTCGCCCCGTCCGCCGGACGCCTGTCGTTCGTCATGGTTCCCCCCTGGGACCGGTACACGGCGCGGACGGCGCCGCCCTGGAGCGGCCCTCACGCGATCGACTGGGTCTGTATACCGTCCGGTAGGTCCCGCCGACCAGAAGCGCGAGCCCATGAGTTCGGGGGAGAACGCGGCGGGGAGCCGCCGGCGGGGCGCGGTGCCGGCGGCGGTGCGCGACCCCGCGCCCCGGCCTCAGGCGCCGGACGCGGCGACGGCCGGCGCGGGCTCCTGGAGCAGCGAGTCGTCCTCCGGCCGGGCCCCGGACAGCCGGTGGCGTGCCGCGATCAGGGCCATGTCGACATCCCGCGTCCCGGTGGCCACGCACAGCGTGTACGAGATGTCCGCGAGCCGCTGCTGCGCCCTCGGGGTGCTCTCCTCGGCGCCGAGCAGCGCGAGGGTCTCGTACTGGGTGATGAGGTCCTTCAGCACGGCGGGGTGTGCCATCAGCATGGGGTCGGCCTCCTGGTGTCTCGCCGATCTACGACGTCACAGGCGCGACTACCCGGGCCGGCGCCCCGCATGCCACCCCGGTGGTCCCCGGTCCCGCGCGCACCGCCCTTTCCGGACAGGAAGACGGACACGTCACCCGCACGGGTGCTCTCCGGCCGGTATGCGCCGGTCGGGCCCCCGTCGCCGCCCTCCGTCGCTGATCATGCACCTGTGAGTCTGCACACCCGAAGTGCCGTACCGCGCCGGGTCGTTCCGGCCGTGCTCGGCACCCTCAGTGTCCTGTCCCTGCTGTCCGCCCTGCCCGCCGCCGCGCAGCCCGCGCGTGCCGCGGCCCGGCCCGCCGCGCCGCCGCCCCGGCAGGCCACGGCCGCCGAGGCGCGGACCGACGCCTACCTCCGCTCGGTCAAGGACCGGCCCGCGGCCCTGCGGGCCTTCTTCCGGCAGCTCCCCAAGGGCGGGGACCTGCACAACCACCTCTCCGGAGCGGTGAACACGGACTACCTCATCGAGCTGGCCGCCGAGGACGGCCTGTGCATCGACGCGACGATGACCGCCGTCCCCTCGCCCTGCGGCCCCGGCACGCGCCCCGCCGCCGACGCCCGCACCGACCGCGCCTTCCACGACGCGATCGTGCGCGCCTGGTCCATGCAGGACTTCCCGCCCGACGAGAACGGGCACGACCACTTCTTCGACACCTTCGGCAAGTTCGGCGAGGTCACCTGGCGGCACCGGGGCAAGCTGCTCGCGCAGGTCGCCGACACCGTCGTCGCCAACAACCAGTCGTACCTGGAGACGATGGTCACCCCCGCCTCCGACGGCGCCAAGCAACTCGCCGACCAGGTGGGCTGGGACGCCGATCTGACCGCCCTGCACCGCAAGCTGGCCGCGGGCGGCAAGCTGGACAAGCTGGTCGCGGACGCCCGCAAGGAGGCCGACGACGGCGACGCCGAGTTCCGCGCCACCGAGCACTGCGGCACCGCGAAGGCCCGGCCCGCCTGCGGGCTCACGGTCCGCTGGATCTCCCAGGCGTCCCGGGGCAGTTCACCGGTGCGGGTCTTCACCCAGCTGGACCTCGGCATGCGGCTCGCCGAGGCGGACTCCCGCTTCGTCGCCGTCAACCTGGTGCAGCCGGAGGACTGGGACAGCTCGCTGGAGAACTACAGCCTCCAGATGCGCATGGTCGGCTATCTGCGCACCGTGTACCCGAAGGCCCATGTCACCCTGCACGCGGGCGAGTTGTGGCCCGGACTGGTCAAGCCCGAGGCGCTGAAGTTCCATATCGCCGAGGCGGTGGACATCGCGCACACCCAGCGCGTCGGACACGGTGTCGACCTCGTCCACGAGGACAACTGGCAGCGCACCGCCCGCACCATGGCGGCCCGGCAGATCGCCGTCGAGGTGCCCTTCTCCAGCAACGCCCAGATCCTCGGCGTCAAGGGTGCCGAGCACCCCTTCACGACGTACCGCCGCTACGGCGTCCCGGTCGTCCTCGCCACCGACGACCCCGGTGTCTCGCGCATCGACATCAGCCACGAGTACCAGTACGCCGCCGCCACCTACGGCCTCGGCTACCCGGAGCTGAAGGACCTGGCCCGCGCCTCCCTCCAGTACGCCTTCCTGCCCGGCGCGAGCCTGTGGCAGGGCAACCCCACCGCCCAGGGCTACCACCCGGTCGCGGCCTGCCGCGCCGAGCGCCCCGGACAGCCCGTGCACAGCGCGGCCGGAATGCATCGATTGGCCGAGAAGTACGAGGTCATACAACCGGATGACCCGATTCCGTGCGGGAGCGCGGGTCGGGTCTTCGCCATTACCCGGGCTTTGCGACGACGTTTCCGGTAACCCCACGCACCCCCGTCGTCACGGCCCGTACCGTGCAGGGATGCCTCTCCCTTAAGATCATCACATCGTCATCACATAGCCTTCACGGAACGACCACTTTCGGCCGATCGCGTTCCGGGTCCTCGTGACGGGGCAGACGCGGTACGCGCCCCGCGCCTAGCCTCCCGGGCCATGCGATCACCTCTGCTGAGACGCCTCGGTCTCACCGCCGTCCTCGCCGTCGTCCTCGCCGTCTTCGGCTTCAGCACCATCGCCAGCGCGGACCCGGACCCGGCCGCCCTCACCTTCAGCACCGACAGCGCCACCACCACCCCCGGTGGTTCGGTCAAGCTGTCGATGACGCTGACCAACAACAAGACGTACGACGTCCTGTTCGTGTACCAGACGATCGATCCGACCTGGCTGACCACCCAGCGTCCGGACCTGAAGTACAGCTTCGCCGGCTGCACCCTGGCGGCCGCCGACGGCAGCAGCAGCTCCTGCTCCGGCACCGGCCCGACCAACCTCGGCACCAACTACGGCGCCACCATCCCGCCCGGCCAGAGCCGTACCGTCACCCTGACCCTCCAGGTCGCCGCCGACTCCGGCTGTAACGGCAACATCGGCTTCTACTCGTACTTCTACGCCGAGTTCAGCGACGGCAGCAACAGCAATGGCGGCCCGGTCTACACGCCCGAGACCCGCGTGCTCTGTTCCTGACGGACCTCCCGCGCCGTCCGCAGGAGCGGTTACGTCGCCCGGTGGACCCGACGGTCCGCCGGGCGACGCGGGGCACGACGGGAAAAAGCTCAATCGGGTTGCGTCACAAGGCAGTTGGACACCCGCCATTTTCCGTCAGGTTTCGTGACCCGACCATAAAAGCTACACACATCCATCACTATGTGACGCGACGGATGCACGACGACCGGCTTCTGAGGGGGACGCCGGAGTCGTGCGAGGGGGTGCGTCCGCTCCATGCGAGCCGTACTCACCCCTGTCCGGGGAGGGGAACTTCACCGCATGAAGCGGACCATTCGCACCACCGCGCTGACGGTGGGCGCGCTCATCGCCGCACTGGGCCTGCAGGCCGGACCGGCCCAGGCCGACAGCGGCACACCACGTATCGACCTCAGAGTCCTGGTGGTGAGCGACGGCGGCCCGGCCACCGACGCCATCGCCGCCGAACTCACCTCGGAGGGAACGCCGTTCACCGAGGTCGACCTGACCAGCGGCAGCCGGCCCACCATCGACGCCGGCTTCCTCGCCGACACCGTGGACGGCCGGGCCCGCGCCAAGTACCAGGCCGTCGTGCTGCCCAACGACAACCCGTTCGCCGCCGGCAGCGCCGAGATGAGCGCGCTCGCCGCCTACGAGCAGACGTACGGCATCCCGCAGGTCGACGCCTACACCTACGCCCGTCCCCAGGCCGGGCTCCAGGTCCCGACCACCGGCGGCTACTCCGGCAGCGTCGACGGCGTCCAGGCCCAGGTCACCGCGGCGGGCAAGGCGGGGCCCTTCGACTACCTCAAGGGTGCCGTGCCCTTCGAGGACAACTCACCGACCGTGGGCGAGAGTTACGCCTATCTGTCGACGCCCGCACCCGGCGCCGACTTCACCCCGTACGTCCAGGCGGCCATCCCCGGCACCACCACCCAGGGCTCGCTCGTCGGCGAGTACCGGCACGACGGGCGGCGCGAGCTGGTCATCACCTTCGTCTACAACCAGTACCAGCAGCAGTTCCGGCTGCTGGCCCGCGGCATCGTGGACTGGATGACCGGCGGGGTGCACCTCGGCTCCTCCCGCAACTACTTCGCCGTGCACGTGGACGACGTGTTCGCGGCCGACGACCGCTGGGACACCCAGCTCAACTGCACGCCCGGCGACGTCGACTGCACCAACAGCTCCGGCACCCCGAGCCCGATCCGCATGACCCCCGCGGACGTCGACTACGCCGCCGCCTGGGAGCAGAGCCACAACTTCACCCTGGACCTCGCCTTCAACGGCTCCGGCAGCGTCGACCAGCGCGCGGACAACAACGGCGTCGACCAGCTCGCCGACAAGTTCATCGCCGACCGCAACCAGTTCCGCTGGATCAACCACACCTACACGCACGCCTTCCTCGGCTGCGAGCAGGACACCACCGTGGTGCCGTGGAAGTGCGCGACCAACCCCGACGGCAGCACCCAGTGGGTCAGCCGGCAGACCATCGACGACGAGATCGCCAACAACCGCGCCTGGGGCCAGACCAATGGACTGCCCCTGGACAACACCGAGTTGGTGACCGGCGAGCACTCCGGGATGCGGATCCTGCCGCAGCAGCCCGACGACAACCCCAACCTGGGCCCCGCGCTCACCGACAGCGGCGTCAAGTGGCTCGGCGCGGACGCCTCCCGCGACCCCGCCCAGCGCCAGGTCGGTCCCGCCGACACGGTCGCCCGCTACCCGATGAACGTCTTCTACAACGCGGGCAAGGCCTCCGAGGAGGCCGACGAGTACAACTGGCTGTACACCAGCCGCGCCCAGGGCGGCAGCGGCCTGTGCGAGGACAACCCCGCGACCACCACCTGCCTGCCGGCCCCGCTGGACACCAGCACCGGCTACCAGGACTACATCGTGCCGCTGGAGACCCACATCGACCTCGGGCATGTGCTCTCCAACGACCCGAAGCCGCACTTCATCCACCAGTCCAACCTCGCCGAGGACCGCATCGCCTACCCGGTCCTCAACGGTGTGCTCGACGGCTACAACGACCTGTTCGCCGCCAACACCCCGCTGGTGAACCTGCGGATGAAGGACATCGGCACCGAACTCCAGCGCCGCACCGCCTGGACCGACGCCCTGAACGCCGGCCAGGTCACCGCCTACCGCATCGGCAACACGGTCACCGTCCAGGCCCCCAGCGGCACCTACACCAACGCCACGCTGCCCACCGGCAGCACCCTCGGCACCGGCGCCTTCGGCAGCGCGTACGCGGGTGAGCTGTCCGGCTGGACCGCCGCCACCGCCACCCCGCTCACCTTCACCCTGCCCGCCGCCGCGCCCGCCGCCACCCCGGGCACCCACGGCCACACCCACCCGGCGGCCACCGCACCGCCCCCGCGCACC
>NZ_MUNF01000384.1:608-1772 GCF_002154555.1 Streptomyces murinus | reverse complement strand
CTGCACCCACCCGTACCCGTGCTCCGCGTGCCGCACGTCCTGGCCGGCCCGCCAGTGCTGCAGCACCGGCTCCCGGTGCACCGCGACCGGCTCGGCCCCGGCCTCCTCCGGCGCCGGTTCCGCCCGCGAGGACGCCTGGGCGAACAGGTCCCCCTGGNNCTCCCGTACGACCGCCGGATCGTCCGTGGGGCCCCGCAGCGTCTCGGAGCGGGTCAGCGTCGAGAAGTCGTACCGCCGCACCTTCAGTACGATCGTCCGCCCGGACAGCCCGGCCTCGCGCAGCCGCCGCACACACCGGTCCGCCAGCCGCCGCACCTCAAGGCCGATCCGCAGCCGGTCATGGATGTCCACGTCGTACGTGTCCTCCACCGACACGGACTTGGCCTCCCGCTCGGCCACCACCGGCCGCTCGTCCCGCGCCAGCGCCATCGCGTACAGCGCCTGTCCATGAGCCTTGCCGAGCAGTCGTACGAGTTCGTCCTCGCCCGCCTCGGCCAGTTCCTCGACCGTCGTGATCCCGGCGCGCCGCAGATGGTCCCCGGTGGCCGGGCCCACCCCGGGCAGGGTCCGCACCGGCAGCGGCCCCAGCAGCGCCCGCTCGGTGCCCGGCTCGATGAGCACCAGGCCGTCCGGCTTGGCCCGCTCGGAGGCGATCTTCGCGAGCATCTTGGACGCGGCGAGCCCCACCGACCCGGTGAGCCCCGTGACCGTACGGATGTCCGCGCGCAGCCGCAGGCCCGTGCACCGCGCCGACTCCGCGTCCTCCGCCGCGCCCGAGGCCGCCAGATCCACGAACGCCTCGTCCAGGCTCAGCGGCTCCACCAGCGGCGACAGTTCCCGCAGCAGCGTCATCACCTGCTCGCTGACCGCCCGATACAGACTGAAGCGCGGCACCAGATACGCCGCGTTGGGCGCCAGCCGCCGCGCCTGGGCCATGGGCATCGCCGAGTGCACCCCGAAGGCCCGTGCCTCGTACGACGCCGTGGCCACCACGCCGCGCGGTCCGAGCCCGCCCACCACGACCGCTTTCCCGCGCAGGCTCGGCTTGGATGCCTGCTCCACCGAGGCGTAGAAGGCATCCATGTCGAGATGCAGGATCGTGGGCGCGTTTCTCACATCTCCGATGCTGCACCACGGCACTGACAATCCGACGGCGCCCGGCGG
>NZ_MUNF01000384.1:0-560 GCF_002154555.1 Streptomyces murinus | reverse complement strand
CACCTCGTCGGGCGAGGTGCATTCGTACACGGTCGCGCCGTCGCTCATGAGCGTCATGCGCTCCAGATCGCAAAAACCGCGCTCCCGGAGGTGCTGCACGGCCGACCGGATGTTCTGGAGCGAGACCCCGGTGTCCAGGAACCGCTTGACGATCTTCAGGACCACGACGTCCCGGAAGCTGTACAACCGCTGGGTGCCCGATCCGTACGCGGGCCGCACACTCGGCTCGACCAGGCCCGTACGCGCCCAGTAGTCGAGCTGTCGATAGGTGATGCCGGCCGCCGCGCAGGCCGTGGGCCCGCGATAGCCGATCTCCTCGGACGTCATGGACGCCGCCCCTTCGCCGCCCGGCACCGCCGTCGGCCGCTGCGGAGCGTGATCCACCGCGCTGCTGTGAACCGGGTACGGACCGCTCTCCCCGTAACCGCGCACGGGAGCACCCCCAGCCGTACCGTCGCCGCTGGTTCTCACGCCGACCTCCGTCCTTGACCTGCCTTCTCGACGGTAGGCAGTCACCAGGGGTGCGTCAACGATCGCCACACTCGGCACGCCGAGTGATA
>NZ_MUNF01000383.1 GCF_002154555.1 Streptomyces murinus | reverse complement strand
CGCGACGAGGGCGCCGAGCAGGAACAGGCCGATGTGGGCCAGGGCCCGTCCGGGCGTCGGCGGGCGCAGCGGCTGGGCGAGCATCGGGCCCGGGGTGCCGGTGCCCCCCTGGGTGCCGCTCATGGCGCCTCCCCGACGGCGATCCCGGCGAACAGGTCGGTCTCCCCGGGGACGGCGGTGCCGCGCACCAACTCGTAGTATTCGGTGGTGAACAGCGGCTGGGCCAGCCCGTTCGAGAGCGCGAACCAGGGCCCGGCGACCTCGACCTGGGTGGCGTGGGCGCGCATCGCGGCGGCCTTCGCGGCGGCGTGGGCGGTGCCGTCGACGGCGGTGGTGACCCGGGCGTCGTCCACCACGCCCGGTACGTCGTCCAGGGCCGCGCTCTTCTCGAAGGGCAGGGACGGCAGCTCGTCCTGGAGGCGGGCGAAGGCGTCCTCGGCGACGGAGCGCGGGGTGCGGATCCAGTAGACCTTGTCGATGGTGTGCCCGCGGCCGGCCGCGAGATCGGCGGCGCGCATGGCGACGCGGTGGGCCTGGATGTGGTCCGGGTGCCCGTAGCCGCCGTTGTCGTCGTAGGTGACGAGGACCTGGGGGCGGGTCTCCAGGATCACCTCGACGAGGTGTTCCGCGGCCTCGTCCACATCGGCCTGCCAGAAGCAGCCGGGGTCCTCGTTGTCGGCGATGCCCATCATCCCGGAGTCGCCGTAGCGGCCGGCGCCGCCGAGCAGCCGGGCGTCGGTGACGCCCAGCTCGCGAAGGGCGGCGGCCAGCTCACCGCGCCGGTACGCGCCGAGCGCGGCGCCGGTCAGATGCCGCAGCCCGGGCGGGATGGACTCGCCCCGCTCCCCCAGGGTGCAGGTGACCAGGGTCACCTGGGCACCCTCGGCGACGTACTTGGCCATGGTGGCGCCGTTGTTGATCGACTCGTCGTCCGGGTGCGCGTGCACCAGCAACAGCCGCCGGGCGGCGCGCGGGCCGGAGGAGGGCAGTTCCGTCATGCCACCACCCTACGCAGGCCCGGGGCGGCCCGCCCGGCCGTCAGAACTTGATGCTGCCGATCATGCTCGCCACGTTCGTGGTGAGCTGGCTGATCGTGGGCGCGATGGTGGAGGAGGCGAGGTAGAAGCCGAGCAGCATGCAGACGACCGCGTGGCCGCCCTTCAGTCCCGACTTCTTCATCAGCAGGAAGACGATGATCGCCAGCAGCACCACCGCCGAAATCGAGAGTGCCACGGCGGCTCACCTCCAAAGATCCCAGGGACACGGCTGTTCGGAAAGATCGGTAGAGCAAGTCCATGCGGACACCGGCAGGTTCATACCCACACAGCGGTAGTGATCATAACTATCCGTGCTCGCGCATCGCTCGGCGCACGGCCGCACAAGGGGGCGCATGGCCAATATGGTCGGGGTATGACGACCGAGTCCGACTCCTTCCCCCGCAGACACGCCAGGACCCAGCGATTCACCCTCGGCGCGCCGCGCGGGTTCACCGTGGCGCCCGACGGCGCACGGGTCGCGTTCCTGCGTTCGAGCTCCGGTTCCGACCGGGCCAACTCCCTCTGGGTGCTGGACCTTCCGGACGGCACCGAGCGCCTCGCCGCAGACCCCGGCGCCCTCCTGGACGGCGCCTCCGAACAGCTCTCGGCCGAGGAACGGGCCCGCCGGGAGCGCAGCAGGGAGGGCGGGGCCGGCATCGTCGGCTACGCCACCGACGCCGCCGTGGAAACAGCGTCTTTCGCCTTGTCAGGGCGGCTTTTCACGGCGAGCCTGACGACCGGCGAGACCCGTGAACTCCCCGTGCCCGGACCGGTGATCGACCCGCGCCCGGCCCCCGACGGCCGGCACATCGCCTACGTCTCCCAGGGCGCCCTGCGCGTGGTGGGCGCCGACGGCGAGGGCGACCGCGCGCTCGCCGAGCCGGAGTCCGAGCAGGTCACCTACGGGCTCGCGGAGTTCATCGCGGCCGAGGAGATGAGCCGTACCCGCGGCTTCTGGTGGGCGCCGGGCGCCGACCGGCTGCTGGTGGCCCGCGCGGACGACACGCCGGTGACCAGGTGGTGGATCTCCGACCCGGCCCATCCCGACCGTGAGCCGAATAACGTCGCGTACCCCGCGGCGGGCACCCCTAACGCGGACGTACGGCTGTTCGTGCTGGGCCTCGACGGGGAGCGCACGGAGGTGCTCTGGGACCGCGACCGCTACCCCTACCTCGCCCGAGTGCACTGGTCAGAGGCGGGTGCGCCGCTGGTCCTCGTACAGTCCCGGGACCAGCGCGGCCTGCTGTATCTGGCGGTGGACCCGGACACCGGGACGACCCGGATGGTGCACGCCGACGAGGACCCGATTTGGCTGGAACTGTTCGCCGGGGCACCGTGCTGGAACCCCTCCGGGCAGCTGGTGCGGATCGCGGACGAGGGCGGTGCCCGCGTCCTCACTGTGGGCGAACGTCCGCTGACCAGCGGCCAGTTGCACATCCGTGCGGTTCTGGACGTGGGTGCGGACGACACGCTCGTCTCCGCCTCCGCGGGAGCCGACGCGGAGGAACCCGAGATCGGCGAGATCCATGTGTACCGGGTGAGCGAACTGGGCGTGGAGCGTGTGTCCCGGGAACCCGGTGTGCACTCGGCGGTGCGCGCCGGTGGTGTGACGGTGCTGGTGTCCGCGACGCCGGACCGGCCGGGCACGCGGGTCCAGGTGCTGACTGACGGGAAACCGACGGCCACTGTCCGGTCGTACGCCGAAGACCCCGGTTTGTCCCCCAGGGTGACGCTCACCGAGGGGGGCGCACGTCGAATTCCGTGCGCCGTGCTTATGCCACGGGACTACCACGGTGACACTCCCCTGCCGGTTTTGCTGGACCCCTACGGTGGTCCGCACGGTCAGCGGGTGGTCGCCGCGCACAACGCCCATCTCACCTCCCAGTGGTTCGCCGACCAGGGCTTCGCCGTGGTGGTCGCCGACGGCCGGGGCACCCCGGGCCGCTCGCCCGCCTGGGAGAAGGAGATCAAGGACGACCTCGCCGAGATCGTCCTCCAGGACCAGGTGGACGCGCTCCGGTCGCTCGCCGAGCGGTTCCCGCTGGACCTCGCCCGGGTGGCGATCCGGGGCTGGTCCTTCGGCGGCTATCTCTCCGCCCTCGCGGTGCTGCGCCGCCCGGACGTCTTCCACGCGGCGGTGGTCGGCGCCCCGGTCACCGATCTGCGGCTCTACGACACCCACTACCAGGAGCGCTACCTGGGCGACCCGAACGAGCAGCCGGACGTCTACCGCCGCAACTCGCTGATCGACGACGCCGGTCTGGTCGACGCGGCCGAGCCGCACCGCCCGATGATGGTCATCCACGGCCTGGCGGACGACAACGTGGTGGTCGCGCACTCACTGCGGCTGTCCTCCGCGCTGCTGGCCGCGGGCCGCCCGCACGAGGTGCTGCCGCTGTCCGGGGTGACCCATATGACCCCGCAGGAGACGGTCGCGGAGAACCTGCTCAACCTCCAGCTGGACTTCCTGCGGCGGGCCCTCGGCTGAGCCGGACGGCAGCCGTCAACCGCGTTAACACACGGGCAACTTGACGGAAGCGGTTCCGATATACGGACGCGCCAGGCTGAAGAACGTACGGCCGTGCGGGTGCCGTGAACGGGCCGGGGTGCACGACGTCACCCCGGCCCGTTGCCGTTCGCCTGCGTGGACTTTGGCGGCACCACCCGCTTCTCCTCCGCGAAGTGGCACGCCGAGTCATGGGCGGCCGGACCCTCCTCGAAGCAGGCCGGCACCGCGAGCCGCGGCACCTCCACCGCGCACCGCTCCCGCGCCTTCCAGCAGCGGGTGCGAAAGCGGCACCCGGAGGGGATGTCCGTAGGGGAGGGCACGTCCCCGCTGAGGATGATCCGCTCGCGGTCCCCCCGCGCGTCGGGGTCCGGTACGGGCACCGCGGACAGCAGTGCCTGCGTGTAGGGGTGCGTCGGATGCTCGTAGATCTCCGCGTCCCGCCCGATCTCCACGATCCGGCCCAGGTACATGACCCCGACCCGGTCCGAGATGTGCCGCACGATCGACAGGTCGTGCGCGATGAACACGTAGGAGAGCTCGAACTCCGTCTGGAGCCGGTCCAGCAGGTTGATCACCTGTGCCTGCACCGACACGTCGAGCGCGGACACCGGCTCGTCGGCGACGATGACCTCCGGGCGCAGCGCGAGCCCCCGCGCGATGCCGATGCGCTGGCGCTGGCCGCCGGAGAACTGGTGCGGATAGCGGTTGACGAAGTCCGGGTCGAGCCCCACCACGTCCAGCAGTTCCCGGACCCGGCGGCGCCGGTCGCCCTTGGGGGCCGCCTCGGGGTGGATCTCGTACGGCTCCCCCACGATGTCCCCCACGGTCATCCGGGGGTTGAGGGAGGTGTAGGGGTCCTGGAAGACCATCTGGATGTTGCGGCGCACCGCCTTCAGGGCGCGCCCGGACAGCCGGGTGATGTCCTCGCCCTTGAACCGGATGGACCCGGCGGTCGGCCGCTCCAGGTTGCACAGCAGCTTGGCGACCGTCGACTTGCCGCAGCCCGACTCGCCGACGATGCCCAGGGTCTCGCCCCGGCCGAGGGTGAAGTCGACGCCGTCGACCGCCCGCACCGCGCCGATCTGCTTCTTGAACAGGACGCCCCGGGTCAGCGGGTAGTGCTTGACGAGCCCGCTGACCTCCAGGACGGGTTCACCGCTCGTCGCCATCCAGGCACTCCCTCCAGAAGTGGCAGGCGCTGCCGCGGTCTTCGGACACCTCGTACAGCCGGGGCACCTCGGTGCGGCAGACGTCCCGGGCCATCGGGCAGCGCGGATGGAAGGAGCAGCCCGGGGGCACGCGCGTCAGGTTCGGCGGCAGGCCCTTGATGGCGTACAGCTCCTGTCCCTTGAGGTCCAGGCGCGGGATGGAGTCGAGCAGGCCCCGGGTGTAGGGGTGGGCGGGCGCCTTGTAGATGTCGTGCACCGGCGCCGACTCCACGATCCGCCCGGCGTACATCACGGCGATCCGGTCGGCCACGTCCGCCACCACCCCGAGGTCATGGGTGATGAGGACGAGCCCCATCCGGTACTCGCGCTGCAACTCGGCGAGCAGGTCCATGACTTGCGCCTGCACGGTGACGTCCAGGGCGGTGGTGGGCTCGTCGGCGATGACCAGGGCCGGTTCCAGGGCCAGCGCCATGGCGATCATGATCCGCTGGCGCATCCCGCCGGAGAACTGGTGGGGGTAGTCGCGCACCCGCTGGGCGGCGCCCGGGATGCGCACCCGGTCCATCAGCTCGACGGCCCTGGCCCGCGCGGTCTTTCGCGACATCCCCCGGTGCACCACGAACAGTTCGCCGAGCTGCTCGCCCACGGAGAGCACCGGGTTGAGGGCCGACAGCGCGTCCTGGAAGATCATCGCCATCCGGGCGCCGCGCAGCTCCCGCCGTTCCTCCTCCTTCATCCGCAGCAGATCGCGGCCCTGGAAGAGGATCTCGCCGCCGGTGATCCGCCCCGGCGGCATGTCGAGGATGCCCATCACGGCCTGCGCGGTGACCGACTTGCCCGACCCGGACTCGCCGAGCACGGCCAGCGTCTCCCCCTCGTCGACGGCGTACGACACCCCGTTCACGGCCCGGGCGATCCCGTCCCGGGTCCTGAACTCCACGTGCAGATCGCGCACTTCGAGCAGCATGGCGCCGTCACCTCAGCTTGGGGTCGAGGGCGTCGCGCACCGCGTCGCCGAGCATGATGAAGGCCAGGACGGTGACGGCGAGGGCGCCGGAGGGCCACAGCAGGGCGTGCGGGGCGTTGCGGATGTAGGGGGAGGCGGCGGAGATGTCGATGCCCCAGGAGACGCTGGGCGGCTTGAGGCCCACTCCCAGGTAGGACAGGGTCGCCTCCAGGGAGATGTAGGTGCCGAGCGCGATGGTCGCCACCACGATCACCGGGGCGACGGCGTTCGGCGCGATGTGCCGCAGCAGGATGCGGGAGTCGGAGGCGCCCAGCGCGCGGGCCGCCTGGACGTAGTCGTGCTGGCGGGCGGTGATGACCGAGCCGCGCGCGATGCGGGAGATCTGCGGCCAGCCGAGCAGCACCATGAAGCCGATCACCGGCCAGACCGTGTTGCTGGTGACCACGGACAGCAGCACGAGGCCGCCGAGGACGACGGGGATGGCGAAGAAGATGTCGGTGGTGCGGGACAGCAGCGCGTCCCACCATCCGCCGAAATAGCCCGCCAGACCGCCCAGGACGGACCCGAGGACCGCGACCCCCAGGGTGGCCAGGACGCCGACCGTGACGGACGTACGGGCCCCGTAGACGGTGCGTGTGTAGACGTTGCAGCCCTGCCCGTCGTACCCGAAGGGCGCGCCGGGCCCCGGGCCGTCCTGGGACTTGGCCAGGTCGCAGCTCAGCGGGCTGCCGGAGGCGATCGCCGAGGGCCACAGGGAGATGAACACCAGGAAGAGGATGACCAGGGCGGACAGCAGGAAGACGGGGTTGCGGCGCAGGTCCCGCCAGGCGTCCGACCACAGCGAGCGGGGCCGGCCCGCGGGTCCGCCGCCCGGCGGTGCGCCGGGGCCCTTCTCCAGGGTGGTGGCCTCGCTCGCGCCGAGGTCCATGGCGCCGCCCATGCCGGTCCCGGCGATGACGCCCTCGGGCTCGTAGGGCTGTTCAGGCATAGCGGATCCTCGGGTCGAGTACGGCGTACAGGAGGTCGACGAGGAGGTTGGCGAACAGGAAGACCAGCACCAGGACGGTCACGAAGCCGACGACCGTCTGGGTGTTCTGGCGCAGGATGCCCTGGTAGAGCTGGTAGCCGACGCCGTGGATGTTGAAGATCCGCTCGGTGACGATCGCGCCGCCCATCAGCGCCCCGATGTCGGTGCCGATGAAGGTGACCACCGGGATCAGCGAGTTGCGCAGCAGATGCCGGGTGACGACGCGGCGCCGGGGCAGGCCCTTGGCGGTCGCGGTGCGCACGTAGTCGGCGCGCTTGTTCTCGGCGATGGTGGTGCGGGTGAGCCGGGTGACGTAGGCGAGGGAGACGGAGGCGAGGACGAGTCCGGGCACGATCAGCTCGCCGAAGGTGGCGGCCGGTGAGACGGACGGTTTGATCCAGCCCCAGGCGACGCCGAGCAGCAGTTGCAGCAGCAGGCCGGTGACAAACGTGGGCACGGAGATGACGACCAGGGTGGCCAGCAGCACACCGGTGTCGACGGGGTGGCCGCGCCGCAGGCCGGTGACGACGCCGAGCGCGATGCCGATGACGATCTCGAAGGCGATGGCCACGATCGTGAGCCGGATGGTGACCGGGAACGCCGCCGCCATCAGCTCGGTGACGGGCTGTCCGTTGAAGGCCGTACCGAAGTTGCCGGTGAAGACGTTCCCCATATAGGTGGCGTACTGGCGCCACAGCGGCTGGTCGAGGCCGAACTCGCGTTTCAGCTGGGCGGCGGTCGCCGGGTCGCAGGCGCGCTCGCCGCACAGCCCGGCGACCGGGTCGCCCATCACGTTCACCATGAGGAAGATCAGCAGGGTGGCCCCGATGAAGACGGGGATCATCTGGAGCAGTCGCCTCGCGACATAGCGGCCCATGCGGCTCAGCCGACCTTGATCTCGTTGTAGACCGGGACGCTGAACGGATTGAGCGTCACATGGGAGAGCCGGGCGGTGTAGCCGGCGCTGCCGTTCTGGTACCAGAGCGGGATGGCCGCCATGTTGTCGCGGACGACCTTCTCGGCCTCCTGGAACAGCCGTACGGAGGCCGCCCGGTCGGTCTCGGCGTTGGCCCGGTCCACGAGCTGGTCGAACTGCTGGTTGGACCACTTGCCGTCGTTGGAGGAGGCGTCCGTGTAGTACAGCGGCTGGAGGAAGTTCTGGATCAGCGGGTAGTCCATCTGCCAGCCGGCCCGGAAGGGTCCGCTCATCCGGTGCTGCCCGATCTGGTTGCGGAAGTCGGCGAAGGTGCCGACCGGGTTGCCGACGCACGCCTTGTCGTTGCCGAGGGCGTTGTTGATGGAGTTGCACACGGCGTCCACCCACTGCTTGTGCGAGCCGGTGTCCGCGTTGTACGTGATCTTCAGCCGGCCGCCGGGGATGCCGCCGCCCTCCCGGACGAGTCTGCGGGCGCCCGCCGGGTCGTAGTCGCAGGCGTGTCCGCACAGCCCGTCCTGGAAGCCGCCGGCCGTGCCGAGCACCGGGGAGGTCCAGTCGGTGGCCGGGGTGCGGGTGCGGCGGAAGATGGTCTCGGTGATCTGCGCCCGGTTGATCGCCATGGACAGCCCGGTGCGGACCTTGCGCGCCCCCGCGGTGTTCCACTTCGGGTCGTAGTAGGGGAAGGCCAGGGTCTGGAGGATGCCGGCCGGGGTGTTGATGTACCGGCCGTCCAGATCGGTGCGGACGTTCTTGAGCTGGGTGGCGGGCACGTCGTCGACGAGGTCCAGGTTGCCGGCCAGTACATCGGTGTACGCGGTGTTGCTGTCCGTGTAGACGAGCAGGGTCACGCCCTCGTTGCGGGCCGGGTCGGGGCCCGGGTACCCGTTCCACTTCTTCAGGGTCATCGCGGAGCCCTTCGTGTACGAGGCGATCCGGTACGGCCCGTTGCCGATCGGCTTGCGCAGCCAGCCGGCGTGGTCGGTGAAGAAGGCGCGCGGCAGGGGTGCGTAGGCGGCGTACCCGAGGGTGTCGGGGAAGCCGGCGAACTTCTGGTTCAGGCGGACGGTGAAGGTCCGCGGCCCGGTGACCCGGAGCCCGGACAGGGTGCCGGCGCGCTGCCGCCCGCTGTCGGGGTGGACCTTGTCGTAGCCGTCGATGTAGCCGAAGAAGTAGGCGTTCTTCTGGTTGTTCCTGAGGCTCGCGCCGTAGTTCCAGGCGTCCACGAAGGACCGGGCGGTGACCGGCTCCCCGTTGCTGAACCGCCAGCCGTCCTTGACGGTGATGTCGAAGGTGCGCGAGTCGGGGGTGCTGATCCGCTCGGCGAGCATGTTCACGGCCCGGCCGGTGCGGGGGTCGTACTTCTTCAGGCCCCGGAAGACCATGTCCAGCACCTTGCCGCCCTGGACCTCGTTGGTGTTGGCCGGCTCCAGCGGGTTCTGCGGATCGCCCCAGGACGAGGTGAGCACTCCGGCCCCGCCGAAGCCTCCGCCACCACTGCATCCAGCCATCATCAGCGCGGCTGCGATAGCACAGGCGGCCCGTCGGACGCGCTTGGGTCCCCGCATGGGCGCCTCCTCATGGTGATCACCGGATTTATTACCCGGTCCATATCGGCTCATACGACACAAACCGCATGCGCATTACCGGATTGAGGGATCTTTAGAGGGACACGTCGGCCGAATGCAGGCACCCCGCCCCGGACGCCCGTTGATCTTGTGCGGCGCACGCAACGGATCTCCGCGTAACGTTGCCGAAACGTTGGATTCGGATCAGCCGATGTACGTATTTCGACACTCGACCGTCCGCATAACGAACTTCTTGCCCGATTAGTCCAATTGGTCCGATGTGAAGCACGGATTGATTACAGCGCGCTACCCGCGTAGCTACAGTTTCCCCAAGTAGAGGCAAAGAAGGTAAAGACAAGCCCAAGTCGGCCGAGAATTTATTGACCTTGAATGAATTGCGTTGAAAAAGTCCGGCGTAGCCCGTAGGGGAGTGCCCTGCGGAGTCATCAGACCCTCCCTTGGGCCAGGAGCACCATGACCTCCCCAACTCCATCCGCGGCCACCCCGCTTGAGGTGACCGACGAGACCGTCGCGAAGTCGACCACTTCGACCGGTCCGAAGGGCAGTGAGAGCCGTTCCCCGGGCCGGCTCGCCTGGAAGCGCTTCAAGCGCGACAAGACAGGCGTCATATCCGCCTATGTCGTGATCTTCTTCTTCGTGATCGCGATAGCGGCGCCGTTGATCGCCAAGCTCTACGGCAAGAACCCGTACACGACGTACGCCAGCCAGGACCCGAGCCTGCTGGACGCGTTCTCGTACCCGTCCGGTCCGAACGGCGGCATGAGCTCGCAGTTCTGGTTCGGCATCGAGCCGCAGCTCGGCCGTGACGTCTTCACGTTCCTGCTGTACGGCATCCGGACATCGCTGGGCATCGCCCTGGCCGCCACGATCCTCACCGTGGTCGTCGGCGTCGTGGTCGGCATCACCGCCGGCTACCTGGGCGGCAAGACCGACTACATCGTCAGCCGGGTCATCGACATCCTGCTGTCGTTCCCGTCCACCCTGTTCTTCATCGCGTTCATGCCGGTCGTCTACGGCATCTTCGTCGCCCCCGACGACAACATCCCGACGTGGCTGCGCGCGCTCGCCCTGATCACGGTGCTGACCGCGTTCGGCTGGGCCACCATCGCGCGTCTGCTGCGCGGTCAGGTCCTCGGCCTGCGTGAGCGCGAGTTCGTGGAGGCGGCGAAGGTCACGGGCGCGTCTCCGATGCGCATCGTGTTCAAGGAGCTGCTGCCCAACCTGTGGACACCGATCATCATCCAGGGCACGCTGCTGCTCCCGACGCTCGTGACCGCGGAGGCAGGCCTGTCCTTCCTCGGCGTCGGCATCATCGACCCGACCCCGGACTGGGGCGTGATGATCGCTCGAGGGTCCACGTTCTACTCGCAGGACCTCACGTTCATGCTCTTCCCGGGCGTCTCGATGGTTCTCTTCGTGGTCGCCTTCAACCTGCTCGGTGACTCCGTGCGCGACGCGCTCGACCCCAAGTCCAAGCGGTAGCACTTCCTTCCACCCGGTCCGGCTCGATGACGTCCGGCTGGTCACGACCGCCCGAATCGACCCCTATAGGCAGGCTCAGCATGTCTTTTTCACGTAGAAACTTCCTGATCGCCACCGGTGTGGCCGCGGCCTCCACGACTGTGCTGAGCGCGTGCAGCAGCAGCGACAAGGGCTCGACCGACAAGAACATCCCGTCGGTGAGCAAGGCCAAGACCATGAACATCCCGGTCGGCACCAAGGCCGACTCGGTGGGTCCGGCCCCCGAGGTTCCGGGCGCGGTCAAGGGCGGGACGATCTACTCGCTCGACCAGTTCGACATGGACCACCTGGACCCGGCGCAGATCTACGTCTCGACCGAGATCGGCATCACCCGCCCGATCCTGCGCGGTCTGACCGGCTACAAGCTCGACAACAAGGGCGGCGCCACGCTCGTCGGTGACGTCGCCACGGACGCCGGCACCATGAAGGACGGCGGCAAGACCTGGTCGTTCACCATCAAGGACGGCATCAAGTGGGAGGACGGCTCCGCCCTCTCCATGGACGACGTCCGCCACACCTTCGAGCGCCTCTTCGCGTCCTTCGTGACCGAGGGTCCGCGCTACGTGCAGCAGTGGATGGTCGGCGGCGACAAGTACAAGGGCCCCTACGACGGCAAGAAGCTCGACTCGCTGGAGATCTCAGGCAACACGGTCACCTTCCACCTGACCGAGGCCCGCACCGACTTCAACTTCACGCTGGCCGAGGCGGGTTACGGCCTCGTCAACAAGAAGCACGACACCAAGGAAAAGTACGACAAGCAGCCGTTCGCGCTCGGCCCGTACCGGATCGGCAACCGTGACATCGGCAAGTCGCTGACCTACGTGCGCAACGAGCACTGGGACCCGAAGACGGACGCGATCCGCAACGCGTACCCGGACAAGTACGTCTTCCAGTTCGGCTTCGAGCTCGTCGCCTCCACCGACCGCTACATCGCGGACAAGGGCAACGACCAGTACGCGATGTCGATCTTCAACGAGGTCGCGCCCGAGCGCATCGCGCAGGTCCTGACCAACGCCACGCTGAAGAAGCGCGTGCTGACCCAGGTCGACACGGTCACCTACTACTGGCCGATCAACATGACCCGGATCAAGGACCTCAAGGTCCGCCAGGCCATCAACTACGCGTGGCCGCACCAGCAGCTGCAGACGATCCGCGGTGGCGCGTCCACCAGCGAGCTCGCCACCACGATCCTCAGCCCGGTCACCCCCGGCTACGAGAAGTTCGACCTCTACGGCACGGACAAGAAGCCCGGTGGCGACCCGGACAAGGCGAAGGCCCTGCTGAAGGAGGCCGGCAAGGTCGGCCAGAAGCTGGTCATCGCCTACCAGTCCTCGGACGCCTCGGTGAAGAGCGCCGTCGCCATCAAGAACGCGCTGGAGGCGGCCGGCTTCCAGGTCGTCAACAAGCAGGTCGACAAGTCGACCTTCTACACCCAGATCGGCAAGATCGACAACACGTTCGACCTGTTCGCCGCCGGCTGGAGCCCGGACTGGCCGGGCGGTTACTCCGTGTTCTACCCCTGCTGGGACGGCAAGAACATCGGCGACGGCCGCAGCAACTACGCTCAGCTCAACGACCCGAGCGTCAACAAGGCGATCGACGCCGCTTCGAAGATCGTCGACGTCGACGAGGCCAACAAGGCCTGGGGCGCCATCGACCGTCAGATCATGGAGCTGGCCGCGGTCGTCCCGGACTACCACTCCATCCGCAACTGGATGTACGGATCCAAGGTCGGCAACGTCGTGTTCGACGCGGGCAACACCTGCGTCGCGCTGACCAAGCTCTACGCGAAGAAGTAACCGTGTAACACCCACCGGGGGGCGGCCACGATCTGGCCGCCCCCTTACGGCCCACCCCCCTATCCCGGCGACGGCGCCCCGTCCGGAAAGTCACGCCCCATGCTCCGCTTCCTTGTTCGCCGAATCCTCGGCGCGCTGGTCATCCTGCTGGTCATCAGCGCCGTCACCTTCTGGCTCTTCTACGCCATTCCGCGTGACCCCGCCATGATGTCGTGCGGCAAGAACTGCACGCCCGACATGCTCAAGCAGGTCCGGCACAACCTGGGCATCGACCATCCGGTCCCGGTCCAGTACTGGTACTGGCTGAAGGGCATCTTCGTCGGCCGCAGCTACGGCGACTTCGGCAACTGCCCGGCGCCCTGCCTCGGCTACTCGTTCGCCAACCGCCAGCCCGTCCTCGGCACCATCCTGGACCGGCTGCCGCTGACGCTGTCGCTCGCCTTCGGTTCCGCCGTCGTCTTCATCATCTTCGGTGTCGGCGCGGGCATGATCGCCGCCGTCAAGCAGGGCAAGTGGCAGGACAAGGTCGCCAGCTCCGGCTCGCTGATCGCCTCCTCGCTGCAGATCTACTTCGTCGGTTACCTCGCGATGTACCTCCTCGTCGCGAAGCTCGGCATCCTCGACAACCCGTCGTACACCCCGATCACCGACAACCCCGCCGAGTGGGCCTCCGGCCTGCTGCTGCCGTGGCTGGTGCTGGCGCTGATCTGGACCGCCAACTACACGCGTATGTCGCGCTCCCAGCTGGTCGAGACCCTGACCGAGGACTACGTGCGCACGGCGCGTGCCAAGGGCCTGTCCCGCCGCAAGGTCTTCTTCCGCTTCGCCTGGCGCGGCGCGATGGGTCCGATCGTCACCATCTTCGGCATCGACCTCGCCACCCTCATCGGCGGCGCGATCATCACGGAGTCCGTCTTCAGCCTCCAGGGTGTGGGCCGGCTCGCGCTGGACGCCGTCAACAAGAGCGACCTGCCCATGGTCCTGGGTGTGACCCTGCTGTCGGCCGGCGCGATCGTGATCTTCAACATCATCGTGGACGCCGTCTACGCCCTCATCGACCCGCGGATCCGGCTCGCCTGACCTCCGCCCCATTCCCGACCCCTCGCATCACCCCCAGGAGCGTCCCCGTGACGAGCACCGATCAGCAGCCGTTCCTCTCGATCAAGGACCTAAAGGTCCACTTCTCGACCGAGGACGGCGTCGTCAAGGCCGTCGACGGTCTCAGCTTCGACCTGGCCAAGGGTCAGACGCTCGGCATCGTGGGCGAGTCGGGCTCCGGCAAGTCGGTCACCAACCTGACCATCCTCGGCCTGCACGACCCGGCCCGTACGTCGATCGAGGGCGAGATCCTCCTCGACGGCCAGGACCTGCTCACCGCCTCCGAGCGTGAGATGGAGCGGCTGCGCGGCAACAAGATGTCCATGATCTTCCAGGACGCGCTGGCCTCGCTGTCGCCGTACCACACGGTCGGCATCCAGATCGCCGAGACCTACCGCAAGCACACGGGCTGCAGCAAGTCCGAGGCCCGCAAGCGCGCCATCGAGATGCTGCGCCGGGTCGGGATCCCGCAGCCGGACATGCGGGTGGACGACTACCCGCACCAGTTCTCCGGCGGTATGCGCCAGCGCGCGATGATCGCCATGGCGCTGGTCTGCGACCCCGAGCTGCTGATCGCCGACGAGCCGACCACGGCCCTCGACGTGACCGTGCAGGCCCAGATCATGGACCTGCTCAAGGACCTCCAGCAGGAGTTCGGCACCGCGATCATCTTCATCACCCACGACCTGGGGGTGATCGCCGACATCGCCGACGACGTGCTGGTGATGTACGGCGGCCGGTGCGTGGAGCGCGGCACCAAGAAGGAGGTCCTGCGGGACCCGCAGCACCCCTACACGCTGGGCCTGATGAACTCGATGCCGAGCCTGACCGGCCCGGTCGACGTGCCGCTGACGCCGATCCCGGGTGCGCCGCCGTCGCTGCTCAACCCGCCGTCCGGCTGCCGCTTCCACCCGCGCTGCGCCTTCACCGAGAAGGTCTCGGGCGGCAAGTGCTCAAGCGAGCGCCCTCTGCTGGAGATCGTGGAGGGCCGGGGTTCGGCCTGCCACCTCACCGCCGAGCAGAAGCAGGAACTCTTCGCCGACTTCGCCGCGACCCGGCAACACTGACGGACGCAGACGGGACTTCACGATCATGAGCAACACGAACCCCCTCCTGGACGTCTCCGGGCTGACGAAGCACTTCCCCATCAAGGGCGGCTTCCCGATCCGGCGGACCGTCGGTGCGGTGCAGGCCGTGGACGGGCTGGACTTCCAGGTCTCCGCGGGCGAGAGCCTGGGCCTCGTCGGCGAGTCGGGCTGCGGCAAGTCGACCACGGGCCGGCTGATCACCCGGCTCATGGAGCCGACCGCGGGCACGATCAAGTACCAGGGCCAGGACATCACGCACGCGGGCCGCAAGCAGCTGGCGCCGATCCGGTCCGAGATCCAGATGATCTTCCAGGACCCGTACGCCTCGCTGAACCCGCGGCAGACGGTCGGCAAGATCATCGCGGGTCCGATGGAGATCAACGGCCTCAACCCGGCGGGCGGGCGCGAGAAGCGCGTGCGCGAGCTGCTGGAGATCGTCGGGCTCAACCCCGAGCACTACAACCGCTTCCCGCACGAGTTCTCCGGCGGCCAGCGCCAGCGCATCGGTGTCGCCCGCGCGCTGGCCCTGGAGCCGAAGCTGATCGTGGCGGACGAGCCGGTCTCGGCGCTGGACGTCTCGATCCAGGCGCAGGTCGTCAACCTGCTCCAGAAGGTCCAGCAGGAGCTGGGCATCGCGTTCGTCTTCATCGCCCACGACCTCGCGATCGTGCGGCACTTCTCGCAGCGCGTCGCGGTGATGTACCTCGGCAAGATCATGGAGATCGCCGACCGCGAGGACCTGTACGACAACCCGCGTCACCCCTACACCCGGGCGCTGCTGTCCGCGGTGCCGGAGGCGACGGTGGACGAGGAGCCGCGCGAGCGCATCCGCCTGGTCGGCGACGTGCCCTCGCCCATCAACCCGCCGTCCGGCTGCCGCTTCCGCACCCGCTGCTGGAAGGCGACGGAGAAGTGCGCGTCGGAGGCCCCGCCGCTGGTCCAGGTCGAGGGCAACAAGCCCGGTCACCTCACGGCCTGCCACTACCCCGAGATGCCGGAGACCATCCCGGCTCCGCGTCTCTCCAAGGACCCCGAGGCAGCGGCCTGACACACCCCTTTTCCGTCGGCCGCTCCCTTGCCGGAACGGACTTCACCGGCCCATTGACCCGAGCCACCTGAACGTCCGCTCCACGGGAAATGAAGGCCCGCGTCTCCCCAGACGCGGGCCTTCGCCGTACCCGGGGCCGCCCGGGCTCAGCCGGCGACGACCTCCGCCTCGAAGCCGTCCGCGTCCTCCAGATAGACGGCGTAGTGCCCGGGACCACCGGCGTAGGGATACCGCTCGGGAAACAGCGGCCGCCAGCCGTGCGCGGCCGCCTCCTCGGCGAGGGCGTCGACGGCCTCCCTCCCCCGGGCCCGGAAGGCCAGATGGTTGAGCCCCGGCCGCATCCGGTCGTGCCCGGCACCGGTCCGCAGCGCGGGCGACCGCTCGACCACGACATAGGTCTCCCCCAGCCGCCAGCTCCGCCCCGCGGCCCACTCCTGGTACGGCTCCCACCCGAGGGAGCCCAGCAGCCACCCCCAGGAGGCGACCGCCCGGTCCAGGTCCGGCACCCACAGCTCGATGTGATGCAGCACGCCCCAACTCCCCTTCCCCGCACGGCACATCGGCACCGATCACCGACGTGTGCCGTTCAGAAACGTATGGCACACTGCCGCGGTGGTGGATCACTCGTTCGCTGATCTCTCGCTCGCCGCGCTGTACGACAGCCTCAACCCCTGGGGCTCGTGCGGCGGGCGGCCGATGTGCTCGATGTCGGGTGCGGGACCGGGCAGCTGCTGCGCAGGGCCCGGGCCGAGGGGCATCGAGGGCGGCTGATGGGGCTGGATCCGGCCGCCGCCATGCTCGTACAGGCCCGCGCGGCCCGGCCGGACGTCGAGTGGGTGCTCGGAGACACCCGGGTGCGCCGCTGGGAGGCGGGGTTCGACCTCGTCGTGATGACCGGGCACGCCTTCCAGGCGCTGGTCGGGGACGAGGAGATCCGGTGCTGCCTGCGGGCCGTACGGGAGGCCCTGCGCCCCGGCGGGCGGTTCGTGTTCGAGGTCGGGAACCCCGCCGCACGCGCATGGGAGCGCTGGACGCCCGAGCGGACGCATGAGACCGTGGCCGCCGACGGAACGCCGGTACGGGTCACCCATGAGGTGCTGGACGGCGGCCCCCGCGACGGCCGGGTACGGTTCACGGAGGCCTACGACAGCGACCGCTGGCCCGCCCCCCGCGTCAGCCGGGGCGTCCTGCGCTTCCTGGACCCCGGCTCCCTCGCCGGCTTCCTCGCGGCGGCGGGGTTCGCCGTCGTGGAGCAGTACGGCGACTGGGACGGCCGGCCGCCGGCGGCCGCCGCCCCCGAGATCATCACCGTGGCGACGCCCGCCCCCTGAGCACGAGGATCAGGCGGCGGGCCCGCCTACGGCTGCTAGGGCCTGTCTG
>NZ_MUNF01000382.1 GCF_002154555.1 Streptomyces murinus | reverse complement strand
CGCGGCGCCGGCGAGCAGCGGCGAGTAGCCGAGCACCAGCTGGAACTGCTGGGTGAGCACGAACAGACTGCCGGTGAGCGCGAACATCAGCACGGCCATGGTGCCGCTGGAGCCGAGGAAGCGGTGGTTGCGCACGATCGCCAGATCGATCATCGGATGCCGGGCGGTCTTCTGCCGCAGCATGAACAGGCCCATGACGACGACACCGCCGATGAGGCCGGCCAGCACCCGGGACGAGGACCAGCCGAAGCGCGGCTGCTCGATCACGCCGTACACCAGGGCGCTGATGCCCACGATGGACAGGACGGCGCTGAGCCCGTCGAGCGGGCGGGCGGCCGGGTCGGTGGACTCCGGTACCAGTGCGGTGGTGCCGAGCACGGCGACGGCGACCACGACGACGTTGACGAGGTAGAGCGAACCCCACCAGAAGTGTTCCAGCAGCACACCGCCGATCAGCGGTCCGGTCACGGCGCCCAGCGCGGTCACCGCGCCCCAGATGCCGATGGCCTTGGGCCGCTCGTCCTCGGAGAAGACGTGCACCAGGATGGAGAGGGTGCCCGGCATGAACGCGGACGCGCCGGCGCCCATCACCGCGCGGGCGGCGATGAGTTCCCAGGAGTGCGTGGAGAATGCGGCCGCCACGGAGGCGACGCCGAACAGCACGAGACCGGCGACGAGCAGCTTCTTGCGCCCGAACCGGTCCGAGAGGCTGCCGGTCAGCATCAGCAGACCGGCGAGCACGAGCGAGTAGGCGTCCACCATCCACTGCAAGTCACTGGTGCCGGCGTCCAGTTCTCTGGCCAGCGTGGGCAGCGCCACGTTGAGGATGGTCGAGTCGATCGACACCACGAACACCGCGACGGCCAGCACGGCGAGAATCGCCCACCTGCGCGGGTGTCCGCGACTGGCTCCCTTGTTTTCCACCACAACTCCTCACGTGCGGCACGGGAGCGCCGCTCGACGACGGTCTGTCGTCATGACGGTATGAGGGAGCGGAAACCGGAACAACGCGTGTGCGCGCGAATTAGGGGACCCCTATCTCCGGCGCCCGCCCCTGTCCTGGGACGCGCGGACACCCGCACCCCGTTCTACGGTGAATGCGGCGCGGCCACCGACACGGCCCGGGAAAGGGTACCGTCATGTCGTCACAACTACCCATGAAAGCTCATGATTTGACGTCACATCAGGCGGCGGTGTCGGAACCGGCGCGGATGCCGGCGCCGGCCGCGGTGCAGCTCGCTCTCCATGACGACCCCGGCCGTCTCCTCGCGGACCTGCTGCCGGCACAGGGGCCCGGCGCGCCGGACGACGGGACGCTCGCCGTCACCCGGACCTTCGTGTGCGACCCGCCGTTCTTCGGCGGCGGCGACATCGGGCGGCTCGCGGTGTGCGGCACGGTCAACGCCCTGGCGGCCCGGGGCGCCGAGCCCCGCGCGCTGACCCTGGGCCTGACCGCCGAGGCCGGACTGCCCCGGGACAGGCTGCGCCAACTGGCCGATTCGGTGCGGCATGCGGCGGCCGAGGCGCGGGTCACGGTGGTCGATGTGCACGGCCGGATGGTGCGGGCCGGGGACGCGGACCAGGTGTACGTGACGGCCACCGCCCTCGGCACGGCCGGGCGGTACCGGCCCCCCGGCCCCGGCGCCGCCCGGCCCGGCGACCACATCGTGGTGACCGGGCCGCTGGGCGACCACGAGGCCCATCTCCTGTCGCTGCGCGCGGGCTTGGGCTACGAGCACCACGTCGACGGCGGCTGCGCGCCGCTCTGCGACCTGATCGCCCTGGCCCTCGCCACCGCCGGCCCGGGCCTGCGCACGGTCCGCGAACCGGCCGAGGGCGGACTGGCCACGGTTCTCACCGAGGTGGCGACGGAGGCCCGGCTCACCGCCCGGATCGAGGAACCGGACCTGCCCGTGCGGCGGATCACCCGCCTCGCCCTCGACGACCTCCACCGCACCCCCTGGTCGGCCGCGAGCCCCGGCACCCTCTGCCTCGTCGTGGCCCCCGAGGTGTCCCCCGCCCTGCTCACCGCCCTGCGCGGCCGGCCCCGCGCGCGTCGGGCCGCCGTGGTGGGCACGCTGCACCGGGAAGCGGAACACCGCCTCGTCCTGCGCGCCGGGGACGGCACGACGCGGCCGGTGCGGGCCGGGGAGGTGGGGGCCGCGCGGGTGCTGTGACGCCCATGGCCGGCGGCGGAACCGGGTGGGCGGCCCGCCGGTCAGGGGCGCGCCGGGACGCCCGCGGGGCGGTGGCCGCGCAGGGACAGGGTGCCGGCGACCGTGGCGAGGAGCGGCAGCAGCGCCAGGCCGAGGAGGATGCCGAAGCGGGCGGTGCCGCTCTGGTGGACGGTGTGCCCGGCGGCGGAGACATAGCCGGACGCGGCCAGCACCAGTCCGTAGCCGAAGGGGGCGAGGGCCAGCCCGACCGCCTCCCCGGTGGCGAACACCCCCGACAGCAGTTCGCCGCGGTCACCGCCGGCGGCGGCCTCCTCGGCGACACAGCCCGGCAGCAGGCCGTACAGGAAGACGAGCTGGCCCGCGTGCCCGGCGCCGGCCAGCAGCATCGCGGCGAGCAGGAACCCGGGGGCCACCACGGGCGCGGCGAGGAAGCCGAGGCAGCCGGCCGCGAACAGGGCACCGGCCAGCGCGTAGGCCCGCCGCGTGCCCACGCGGGCGCCGAACCGGGCCCACAGCCGCGCGGCGAGCAGGTCCGGCAGGACGAACACCACCACCAGGGCACTGGTCAACGCCGGATCACCGAGCACCTGCCGCGTGGCGTACGGCACCCCGGCCAGCAGCACTCCGGTGGCCAGCGACTGCGCGGCCGCCGCACCGAGCAGGGCACGGAAGGGGCGGTTCGCCAGGATCTCCTTGACCGTCGGCCGCACGGGGGCGGCCGTCAGGGGCGTCCGAACGGCGGCGGACGACGGAGCCCGGCGCGCGCGGGCGACGGGCCGCCCGGCGGGCGTGCGGCGCATGGCCAGGGCCACGCCCAGCGTGCCGAGAGCGATCACCGCCGCGCCGAAACAGCCCGCCCAGCGGTATCCGGACGACGGGCCGCCGGACGACACCAGCGCGGGACCCGCCGCGCCCACGGCGAGCGCCGCCACTCCCAGGCCGGCCACCCGGCCCGCGGCCAGGCGGAACCGATCGGCCGGGCCGGTGGCGAGATCGGCGGGCAGCGCGGCGTAGGGGACCTGGAAACAGGCGAACGCGGTGGCCGTCAGCAGGAAGCCCGCCTCCGCGCAGTACGCGCCGCCCGTGCCCGGCACCACCGAGGCGAACATCAGCGCGCAGGCCACCGCCATCGCCGCGCCGCCGTACCGGATCAGCCGCCGGCGCGCCCGGGCTCCACGGGCGTACCCGCCCACCAGCGGATTGACCACCGCCGCCCACAGCTTGGGGACGAGCACGGCCGCCCCGGCGAGGGCCGCGCCGACGCCGAGCGTGTCGGTGAGGTACGGCAGGAGCAGCAGCCCCGGCAGGGTGGTGAACGTACCCGAGAGCAGGGCCCCGGCGCCGTAACCGGCCACGACCGGGCCGGAGACGGTCCGCACGGACCCGGCCCGGCCGGGGACGCCTCGCCCCGGGGCGGCGGCCCCCGGCGCACCGGGGCGGCGCTCACCGGCCGTGGTGCGCTCCGGCACTGCGGACGTGGTCATGGTCTGTCCCCTTCGTCGACCGCGGACGGCCCGTCGGCCGGACGGGGGATCGAAACCGGCCGACGGGCCCCGCCCATCGTGCGGACCCCGCCCTGAGATTCGCTAAAGGCGAGCCGGGCACCCCTGCACGGACCCGCCGGGCGCCCCCCTCGCACCGCAGTTGCGGTCATGCAACTTGCTGCCATCGGGCCGCGCTGGCCTCCGCCCGGACCGTTTCGCACGCTGGACGGCAGGCGTGTTCGAAGGGCAGCCAGGGGGGACACATGACGGAATCCATGACGGTGAGACGCGGCGCGGACACCCATGCCGGCGAGCCGTCCGAGACGGCTCCGTTCGGCACCGCCCGCCACCTCATCCACTGCCCGGTCTCGTGGGGCAACTGCCTGGACACTCCCGGCCTCGGCGAAGAGCACTTCGTGCTCGCCGACCGCCTCCCACGGGACCACCCGCTGTTCAACGACGGTCCCGCGCACTTTCACGACATGCAGGTCGTCACCGAATCCGTCCGGGAGATCGGCGAGTTCGTCGGCCACCGCTATTTCGGTGTCCCCACGGAGCGCACCGGCCTCTTCTACCGGTACGACCTGCGCCTCACCGACCTCGCCCCCTGGCGCGCCCGCCCGGGCGGCGGCTCCCGGCTCAGTACGCGACTGCGGGCCGTTCCCACGCATGTCGTCAACGGCATCCCGCGAGGGGTGGAGTTCCACACCGAGGTGAGCATCGACGGGACACCGTGCGCGGTCGGCTCCGCGAGCCTCGTCTTCCTCACGCCCGCGCTCTACCGCAACCAGCTCGCCTTCGCGCAGCCCGGCCGGACCGCCCCCGAGGAACACGGCCGTGCGGCGGTCACGGTCCCCCCGACGGCCGCGCACCGGGTGCCCGCCGCCGAGGTGGGCCGCGCCGACGCCGGGAACGTGCTGGTGAGCGACCCCGAGCGGCTGCCCTCGGGCCGGCTGTCCACCTGGGTGCGCACGCAGCACGTCGCCCCGGTGTTCACGGGCCGGGAGGGGCGACTGGCCGGACTGCACGTCCTGGAGGCGCTGCGGCAGAGCGCGCTGCTCTCGGCCGGCCGACGGCACGGACTGGCCTCCGCGCGCTGCACGCTGGCCGCCTCACGGGTCCACTTCCGCGGCTCGGCGGACGCGGGACCGCCCTTGCGGTGCGTCGCCGTAGCGGGTGAGGTCGAACCCGATCCGGACGGCCGGGCCCGGGTGCCGGTGACCCTGACGCTCACCCAGGGACGCAAGGCCGTCGCGGAGGCGACCGCCGTCGTGGTGCAGGATCTCTGAGGGGCCGGGAGATGAGGTTCCGGATCCTGGGCCCGCTGGAGATCACGGGCGATCCGGACCCGGGCTCCGCGGGTCCGCGCCCGCTCGGCGCGCCCAAGCCGCGCACGGTGCTCGGCGCCCTGCTCACCCGCCCCGGCGGTGTGGTCTCCGTCGACGAGCTGATCGACGAGCTGTGGCCGGACGGGCCGCCGCGCACCGCGCTGACCACGCTGCACGTGTACGTCTCGCAGATCCGCAAGACGCTGGCCGCGGCGAGCCCCCGCGAGGGCCGCGCGCTGCTGGTCACCCAGCGGCCGGGCTATGTGCTGCGCGTGGACCCCGAGGACATGGACGCGACGGTGTTCGAGCGGCTGCGCGGGCCCGCCCGGCGGGCCCTGGCCGAGGGCGACGTCGGCCGTGCGGCGGAGCTGGCGCGCCGCGCGGACGCGCTGTGGCGTGGCCCGCTGCTGGCCGGTACGCCGCACGGCCCGCTGCTGCGCGCCGCCGCGGCCCGCCTGACCGAGGTTCGCCTCGAGGTGACGGAGCTGCGCCTGGAGGCCGAGCTGCGCCTTGGCCATCACCATGAAGTCCTGCCGGACCTGCGCGCGTTGACGACGCGGCACCCGTTGCGCGAGGAGTTCCACGCCCAGTTGCTGACCGCCCTCGCCCACACCGGGCGGCACGCGGAGGCGCTGGAGGCGTACGCCCGTCTGCGCGGCCTGCTCGCGGAGGAGCTGGGCACCGAACCCGGCGCCCGCCTGCGCGCCCTGCACCAGCGTCTGCTGCGGGAGGGGGGCGCGGAAGACGGGGTGCCGGAACCGCCCGTGCGAACGCTCCCGGGCCCGCGGGAGTGGCCGCCCCCCGTACCGCCCGCCCTTGACGGCGAGCTGATCGGCCGGGACGAGGAGAGCGAGACGGTGGAACGGCTCGTGCGAGGCGCCGCGCCCGGTGCCTGGACGGCCGTCACCGGGCCCGTGGGCGCCGGCAAGACGGCCCTCGCACTGGCCGTGGCACACCGGGTGGCCGACGCCTTTCCGGACGGGGTGCTGTTCGTGGACCTGCGCCCCACCGCCGGTCCCCGTACGGCCCCGGAGGCCGCGGCCCAGCTGCTGCGCCTGGCCCGCTCCGGCCCGACCGGAGCGGCCGGCCCGGCCCCGGACCGTCCCGGCCCCGACCCGGTCGCCGCGCTGCGTGCCCTCACCGCCCGCCGGCGGCTGCTGCTGGTGCTGGACGGCGCCGGTTCCCTCGCCCAGGTGCGGCCCCTGCTGCCCACGGCTCCCGGCAGCACCGCGCTGGTGACCGGACGGCTCGCGGCGGCCGGAGCGCGGGTGGTGCCGCTGGGGCCGCTGGGGCGACTGGCCGTACGACGGATGCTGCCCGGCGTCCCGCCCGACATCGCGGACCGCGTCGGCGAGTTGTGCGGTGGGCTGCCGCTGCCGCTGCGGGCCGCCGCGCTCGCCCTCACGGCCCGCCCGCACTGGGACGGCGTGACCCTGCTCGCCCGGCTGCGCGAGGAGGCCACCCGCCTCGACGTACTCGGCGCCGGTGAACCCGACGTACGCGCGCGCCTGCTCGGGGCGTACGACGAACTCCCGGCCGAACAGCGCCGGGCGCTGCGGCTGCTGGCGCTGCTGCCGCGCGGGGAGTTCGGCAGCGGCGCGGCGGCGGCCGTACTGGATCTCGGGCGCCATCCGGCCACGCTGCTCCTGGACGCCCTCGCCGACCGCCAGTTCCTCCTCGCGCACGGCCCGGAGACCTATCTGCTGCCGGAGCCGGCGCGGCTGCTGGCCGCCGATCGGCTGCGGACCCTGGAACCCACGGACTCGGTGCGCGCGGCGACCGTCCGGATGTGCGAGGCGTACGCGGCGGCGGCCGCGGCACCGGGCGGCGCCCCGCGCACCGTCGCACGGACCCGCGAACTGGCCGGGGTGCTGCGCACGGCGCACGCGGCGGGCCGGTGGTCCACCGTACTGCGGCTCGCCGAGGCGCTCACCGCGCCGCTGGAACGCACCGCCGACTGGGCCACCTGGGAGACCGCCCACACGCTCGCGCTGGACGCGGCCGAGCGTCTCGGTGACCGGCGCGCGCGGGCCCGGCTGCTGACCTCGCTGGGTGATCTGGCCTGGCAGCAGCGCGACGACGAGCGCGCCGCCGAGCGCTACGGCCGGGCGGCCGAGATCGCGGCCGGCCCCGGCCTCGCGGACGAACGGGCCCGCGCCCTGGCCGGCCTCGCCGAACTGCGCCTGGAACACGGCGATCCGGACCGGGCCGCCGCGCTGCTGGGCGTGGCGCCCGAGTCCGGGGGCGCGGTGGGCCGGTACGAGGTGCAGCGGGTGCGGGCGCTGGTGGCGCTGCAAACGGGGGGCGGGCGGGCCGCGGCCGGGCCGCTCACCGAGTGCGTGACCCTCGCCGCCGCCCTGGGCGACCGCCGTCGCGAGGCGCACGCCCACCGCGCCCTCGGCGCCGTCCACGAGCCGCGCCGGAGCACCGAGGCGCACCGGAACTTCGAGGTGCGGCCCGGTGTCTGGCGGCTCGCCCCGCCCGGCCGCCCGGGACCGCCCCGACCATGAGGATGGACATGCTGCTGACCCACGGAGCACGGCCGGATGCGGCGCGCGCACACCGCCGGCCGGCCGACACCGACCTGATCGGACGGACGGAGGAACTGCACGTCCTCGATGAGTGGTTGCGCGATCCCGCCGTACGGCTGGTCACGCTGACCGGCGCGCCCGGCGCGGGCAAGAGCCGGCTGGCCGGGGCGGCCGCCGAGGCGGTGGCACCGGCGCGTACGGGGAGCACAGCCGGTTCCGGTGCGGTCCCCCGCGCGGGCGTCATCGCGGTCGTGGACTGCGATCCGGCGGACCCGGGCGCGGCGGTGGCCGCCTCGGTGCGCGCCGGCGCGGCGGGGGGCGGCCGGGTGCTGCTGCTCCTGGACGGCTGCGACCACGAGGCCCGGCCGGCACCCGTGGACGTGACGCGCCTGCTGGACACCGGCCCTGGTGTCGTCGTGCTCGCCACCGCCCTGGAGCCGCTCGGCGTCCTGGGCGAGCGGCTGTTCCCGGTGCACCCGCTGCCGGTACCCCCGGACGGGGAGTACGACGAGGACACCGATCTGGAGCGGCTGTGCGCGGTACCGTCGGTGGAGCTGTTCACGGTGTGCGCGGCGCGGGCCCGGCCGGGTTTCGCGGTGACCGAGGAGAACGGGCGGGCCGTCGCCGGGCTGTGCGCCCTGCTGGACGGGCTGCCCGCCGCGCTCGAACTGGCCGCCGCCCGCACCCGCTGGTACGAGCCCGCCACCCTGCTGTCCCGGCTGCGCGACCGCCCCGGCCAATTGCACGGCGGCCCGGCCGGCGCCCCGGAACGGCACCGCTCGCTGACGGCGCTCGCCGAGTACGGCTGCCGCGGGCTGCCCGACGCGGAACGTGCCCTGCTGGACCGGCTGTGCGTGTACCGGCCGGGGTTCGGCACGCATGCCCTCGAACGGGCGGACGAACCGGCCGTCGACGGCCTGCTGGACCGGGGCGTCCTCGCGCTGACCGACCGCGCCGGGGCGGAGCCGCGGTACGCGGTGCGCGAGCCGTTCCGCTCGTACCGGGGGGCCGCGCTGGAGGGGCGCGGGGAGCTGACGACGGCCCGGGACGAGCACGCCGAGCGCTACCACCGTCTGGTGACGGCGGCGGCGCCCCGGCTGGCCGGCACCGAACAGGCGCGCTGGCTCGCCGTACTGGGCGCGGAGACCGCCAATGTCCTGGCCGCGCTGGAGCACTCGCACGCGCGCGGCGCGACGGAGCGAGCGGCGACGCTGGTCCTCGGCTGCCGGCAGATGTGGCCGGCGCGGGGTCTGCTCCGGGAGGGCGTGGCCTGGTGCGACCGGCTGGCGGCGGGGGTGCCGCAGGCGGCGGCGGTACGGCTGAACGACCTGGGCGGCGAGCTGACGGCGGCTCTCGGCGATCCCGTCGAGGCGGTGCGCCGGCACCGTACGGCGCTGGCGGACGGCAAGCGGCTGGGCGACCGCGGGCTGAGCGCGCGGATCACCGCCCACCTGGGCGCGGCCCTGCTCGCCACGGGCGACGCGCCCGGCGCGCTGGCCTCGCTCGAACCCGCGGTGGCCGCCCTGGAAGCCGTCGGCGCCGCCGGCCCCGCGGCCCGCGCCACCACCACGCTGGCCGCGGCGCAGCACGCCCTCGGCCACTCCCGGCGGGCCGCCGACCTCCTCGACCGGGGCACCGCCGCCCTGCGCCGCCTGGGCGATCTGCGCGGCCTGACCGAGGCGCGGTACGTCGCCGCGCTCCTCGCCATGAGCTCGCCCGACAGGCCGGACCCGGACGAACCGGCCGCCGACGCGGCCCTGCGCGAGGCGCTGGAACTGTGCCGGGACACCGTCGACCTGAGCGTCCTGCCGCGGCTCGCCGAGGAGTTCGCCCTGCTGGTGCTGCGGCGTACTCCCGCGCAGCAGCCCCGGGTGGTCCGGCTGATCACCGCCGCCCGGACGCTGCGCCGGCGTACCGGGTCCACGCCCCCGCCCGCGCACCGGGCCGCGCTGGAGGAGGCACTGACGGGCATCCGTTCCCGGCTCGGCTGGTCCCCGTACGCCCTGGCCGGCGCCGAAGGCCGGGCCCTCGACGCCACCGGCCTGATCGCCGAGGCCCTTTCCGCTCCCCCCGCGCCCCCCGGCAAGGCCACCGGCACGGGCGAGAAGCGTCTGACCGCCCGCCAGCTGCAAGTGGCCCTGCTCGTCTCGGAGGGCCTGACCAACCGCCAGATCGCCGCTCGCCTCGACCTCTCCGAGTGGACCGTGGTCAACCACGTCCGCCAGATCATGCGCCGCCTGGACTGCGCCTCCCGCGTCCAGGTCGCCTGGGCGATCGGGAAGTGGACGTGAACGCCTGCGGCGCGGCACGGTCGAAGGCGGCGGCCCCGCGGCCGGAAGCCGACGTGGTGCTCCCGGCTCCGGCCGACGAGGTGGCCCGGGCCTATCGGGTGCAGGGCTGGTGGCGGTCGGGGGAGACGTTCGCCACCGATCTGCGCCGGGGTGCCGCCCGGCACCCGCGGCGTGCCGCCCTCGTGCAGCACCATGCCCTCGCGCCCGAGGGGCGGCGCCTCACGGTGCTGAGTTACGGCCGGCTCGACCTGTATGTCGACCGGTTCGCCGGGGCGCTGGCCGCGCTCGGGGTGCGGCCGGGTGATCCGGTCGCGTACCAGTTGCCGAGCCGCTGGGAGACGGCCGCCCTGTTCCTGGCCTGTGTCCGGCTGGGCGCGGTGGCGGTGCCGGTGCTGCCCGGTTTCGGTGTGCGCGGTCTCGGCCAGGTCCTGGCCCTGTCGCAGGCGCGGGTGTGCGTCGTGCCCGATGTGTGGGAGGGCGTGCCGTACGCCGGACCGCTGGCCGCTCTCGCCGCCGAACTGCCCTGGCTGCGCCACCGGGTGGTGCTCGCCACCACGCCGGCGGACGTGCCGGCGGCGGCCTCCCGGACCGGGGCCGTGGACTTCGGCCCGCACTTCCTGCGCACCCCGCACGAACGCGGCCCCTACCGGCCCGCCGGCCGTCGGCTCGGACCGTGCGACCCGGCGGACCGCGTCTGCCTCCAGGTCGCGGTGCGGGGCCCCGGCGACGCCTGCTCCCTGGTCCTGCACTCGGCGAACACCCTGTACGCCGGCTGCCGCGCGCTGGCCGCCCCGGTGCCGCCCGGCACCGCGCGGCCGGACGAGGAGAGCCACCGCGTCTCCTACTCGGCGCTACCGCTGACCTCACTGGCGTCGATCCTGTTCACGGTGTGCCGGCCGCTCACGGTGGGCGGCACCGGCGTCCTCCAGGACGTATGGGCGCCGGGCAGCTGTCTGGACCTGCTGGCAGGCACCGGCGCGGGACACGCCTACGCGGCACCCGCGCAGTGGGCCGAGGTCGACGCGGAACAGCGGTGCGCGCCCCGCCCGTTGCCCCGGCTGCGACTGGTGCTTTCGGGCGGCCGCACCAGCACCCCGCCGGAGCTGCTGGCCGCGCTGCCGCAGACGCTGGGCGCGCCGGTGCGCGGGGTGTGGGGCGCGCCGGAGCTGGGGCTGGGCATCGTCGCCCGCGGGGACATCCCGGCGGAGCGGGCCGGGCGGAGCGACGGCATGCCGGTACCGGGCCTGGAGGTCTCCGCCCTCGCGGACCGTGCCGCGCGGACGGACGGGGAGGATCGGCTGCGGGTGCGTGGTCCCTCGGTGTGCCTGGGGGTACGACGGGAGGACGGGGGCGCGCCGGAGGCGACCTGGGGGCGGGCCGGCGGCTGGGTCGACGTCGGGGACCTGGCCCGGCCGGACGGCCTGGGCGGCGTCCATGTCACCGCGCGGGCGCACGGCCGTACCGGCGCGTTCTTCCTGGTTCCGGTGGACCGGCTGGAGGCCGCGCTGCACACCCACCCCGGGGTGCGGGAGGCGGTGGTCGTCCCGTGGACCGACGCCGAGGCGGGCGAACGCCCCTGCGCCGTCGTCGTACCCGCCGCCGAGGACGTGCCGCCGGCCCTGCCGGACCTGCGCGCTCATCTCACCGCGCAGGGCATCCCGGACGCGGCCCTGCCCAACCGGCTGGAGCTGGTCGGCTCCCTCCCCCGCGACGACCGCGGCCGGCTCCGCCGCGACGGTCTGCGCGGCTGGCTCGAACGCCTACGCCCCGGCCGCCCCCGCAGCACACCGTGACCGCTCACGCGCAGTGCGTGGCGCCCAGGTGCCAGGCCCAGGACGCCAGTTCGGCGTGCCAGTCGGAGGGGAGGCGCGCCGGGACCAGGGCACGGGCGGCGTCCTCGGCGAGTTCCCGGGTGCGGGCCTCGGCGGACCGGCGGCCCTCCGCGTCGAACAGTACGTCGCGCAGGAGTTCCGCCTCGTCGTCGTAGTCCGGCCCGCCGCTGAGGAAGCCGCGCAGCCGCCACGCCGCATGCAGTCGTACTCCGTACTCCGCGTAGACGTCGGCGAGTTCGGGCCGGCCCGCGAGCAACGCGCCAAGGCGCAAGGGGTGGTGGACGGCGTACGCGCCCGCCGCGCACCCCGGCGAACAGGCCAGCGCCAGGCACCCGGCCGGCCAGGGGTCGTCCTGGTACGCCGCCGCGGCGACCGTCGCCTCGTACGCCCCGAGCGCCCGCTGGGTGCGCAGGTTCTCCCACTCCCGGCGGGCCGCGCCGGACAGCGCGCGGGCGAGCCGGTCGGCGTAGCCGAACGCGAGGTCACCGGCGAGCACGGACGTGGTGTCGCCGAACCTGCGCGACTCTCCGCGCCAGCCGTTGCGCTCGTGCTCGGCGGCATGGCTGACGTGCAGCGTCGGCAGCCCCCGGCGCAGCGCGACGCCGTCGCGGGTATCGGCGCGGACGGCGAGGGCGGCGTCCAGCATCTCCAGGGACGCGGCCGTGTCCACGGCGCGGGCGGCACCGGGGTCGCCGCCCGCGGCCAGGTAGCCGGTGAGGAAGAGCCCGGCACGGACCCGGTCGTCCGCCGAGCGCACCACCGCGGCGACATCGCTGACCAACGAGGCCGACCGGTGGCCCGCGGCGGCCCAGCGCCGGTGCTCCTCCGTGAGGAGGCCGCCGATCCGCCGCTGGACGCGCTCCAGCATCCGGTCCCGTATCGCCATCCGGTCCGCATCCCGTCCCGTGTGCTGATGCGCCGTCATGTCACTGCCCCCTTCGCCGGCCGCTCCTTTCCTCAGCGTGCCCGGCGATGCCGTGGCGGGACCCGCGGCACCGGGACGTGGCGCGGAACGTACGCGCGGTGGCCGGGAGGGATGGCTGTCTCCTGCCGGGGACCGGCGACGCCCGCGGGCCCTTGCCATCCGCCTGCCATGCGCGCTTGCGCGCCCTCGGCCCTACGACCGCGCGTCATGCCTCGCTGAGCATCAGCTGGAGCTCCACCGGAAGCTGCCGGCGCGAGGTGACGCCCAGCTTGCGGTAGGCGCGGGTCAGATGCTGCTCGACCGTGCTGACCGTGATGAACAGCTTCCCCGCGATCTCCCGGTTGGTGTCCCCGTGCACGGCCAGCGCGGCGACGCGCCGTTCGGAGTCGGTGAGCTCGGCCAGACGCGCGCAGGAGGCCGACCGGGCGGGCAGGGCGACCGGCGCGGCGGGCGGGGCGGGGACCGGGCCGGCCGACTCCACGGTGTCCCGCAGCGGGTACGCCCCGCACTCGTCGGCCAGGTGCCAGGCGGTGCGGTTGACCATGGTGGCCCGGGCGGTCTCCCCGCACTCCAGCAGGGTGCGGCCGAACTCCGCCAAGGTGCGGGCGAGTTCGTACCGGTCGCCGGACCGGCGCAGCGCCTGCGTGGAGCGGTCGAGCAGCGTCTTGCGGCGCCGGGGTTCCTGAAGGGCGGCCCGCTGGCGCAGGGAGACGCCCTGCACCCAGGCGTCCGCGGCGTCGGGCAGCGCGAGTTGCTGGGTGACGAAGCGGTCCGCCTGCCGGGCCTCCCCGAGGCCGAGCAGCGCCTCGGCCGCGTCGGTGCGCCAGGGCAGGACGACCGGCCGGTCCAGCCCCCAGCCGCGCATCCGGCGGCCGATCTCCAGGAAGTCGGCGAGGGCCGCGTGACAGCGTCCCGCGGCCAGGTGGAACCGGCCGCGCGCCCGCAGGTACGCCAGCCCCGGGACGGTGGCGTGGCCGGACTCCGCCACGGGCCGGGCCAGTTCGGCGGCGGCCACATCGGCGCGGCCGCGCGCGAGCAGCACCTGCGCGAGGATGCCGGCGGTCCCGGTCACCACCGTGCTGCCGGCCGAGCGGGGCACCAGTTCCAGGGCGGTACGGGCGGCGGCCTCGGCGCCGGGCAGGTCGCCCTGCCGGAACAGTGCCTCGGCGTGCACGGTGCGCACCATCGCCGACCATCCGGGCGCGGCGCACTCCCGTGTCCGCTCGGCGAACTCCGCGCACCAGGGCAGCGCGCGGGCCGGGCCGCCGAGGTAGAGCAGGGTGCGCAGGGCGTGCAGCACCGGCTCGATGGCCGGACAACCGCCGAGCGCCGAACGCAACTGCGCCTCGGCGCCGGCGACGGCACCCCCGGCCCGCTCCTCCAGCCACCAGGGCCCGGCCCACACCGCGGCATCCCGTCGGCCCGGACGGCAGCCGTCCGTGAGGCCCCCGGTCTCCGCGGGGCCACCGCCGATGGCAGTGGTGGCCCCGCCCCCGGCGGAGCCGGCGGCCGCAAGAACCCGACTCGTGTCGAACCCGGCCCCCGCGCCACCGACGCGCCGGTCCCCGGCCCGCCCGGCCGTCGCACCGCCGAAGGCTCCGCTGCCGGCACGAGCGGCACCCGACTGCGCGGAGCGCCCGTACCAAGGGGGCGGCAGCTGCGCCGGAATGGCCACCCGGCCCGGGTTGGCACCGGCGTCCGGCACCGCATCCGCACCGGCCCCGGCCACCTCCGCATCCGCCCCGGCCTCGGCCGCCTCCGCGTCCTCACCCGAACCGGACCCGGTCCGGCCCCCGGCCGACGCGGTGTCCTCACGCGCCCCGGCCGCGGCCGCCAAATCCCGTGCCTCCCGAGCCTCGTCCAGACGGCCGTGCACCGCCAGCAGCCCGGCCAGTGTGTTCAGGTCGGTCGCGGTCAGATGGCCGGTCCTGGCCTCGGCCAGGAGGGCGGCGAGGCGCAGCTCGGCGTCCTCGGGGTCGATGCGGGCCGCGGCCTCCGCGGTGCGCAGGGTGTTGCCGGCCCGGCGGCGCGGGTCGGTGAACGAATCGCCCGCGAGGCGCAGGCAGTCCAGCGCGGTGCGGGGCTCGCCGGCGGCGAGGAGATACGCGGCGGCGCTCTGCAGCACCGGCACGGCCCATGGCTCCGGCACACCGCCCGCGGCGAGGAGCCGTTCGGCCACCGCGGTGGCCGGAGCGCCCTCACGGCGCAGGACGGCGGCGGCCCCCTGGTGCAGCGCGGCACGCTCCGCGGCGGGCAGGGCGTCGAGCACGGCGGCACGGGCCGCGGCGTGCCGGAAGCGGGCGGTCGAGGCGGTGCCGTCCAGCAGCCCGCCCTCGGCCAGCGCGTGCAGGACGGGGGCGACGGCAGCGGCCGGGCGGTCGAGCAGCGCGGCGACGGTCCCGGCCGAGGCATGTCCGTCCAGCGCTCCGGCGGCCCGCGCCACCGCTCCGGCCGCCGCCCCGACCCTCGCCACACAGGTGACCAGAGCCTGTGCGTAGGCGCCGTCGGACCGCGGCTCCAAAGCCCCGCCCCCGGCCGCGAAGTCCGCCAGCACCGCCCGCAGGAGCAGCGGGTTGCCGCCGGTCAACCGGTGGGCCAGCCGGCGGCTCGGGCCCTCGGTGATCCCGGCCTCGTCCAGCAGCGTGTCCACGCCGGCCGGGCTCAGCGGTGCCGCGCGCAGCCGGAACGACCCGGACAGACGCAGCAGTTCGGTCTCCAGCAGCGGGTCCGGGACGGTGGCGGGCAGGGCGCGGGCCAGGACCACCAGGATCCCGGCGCGCCGCGAACCACGGGCCAGGTGCAGCAGCTGCGTACGGGAGACGTCGTCGGCGTGCTGCCAGTCGTCCACGCAGATCAGGACCGGACCGCTCGCGCCCAGCCGCCGTACGGCCGCGCCGAACGACTGCGTGGACTCCCGCAGGGCACCCGGCACCCGGCTGACCGCCGCGGCGAGCAGACCGGGCGGCCCGCTCGCGGCGAGCTGGCCGAGCACGCCCAGCGGGAGCGCGTGTTCCTCGGCCGCCCCGGTGGCGCGCAGCACCACCCAGCCCCGCCCGGTCGCCCGGTCGATCGCCTCGGAGACCAGTTCGCTCTTGCCGCAGCCGACCGGGCCTTCCACCAGAACGACTCCGCCGTGTCCGGCCGCACAGTCGTTCAGCGCGGAATCCAGCGATTCAAGTTCCACTGCCCTTTCAACGATATTCACGCAGCATCCCCCCGCGATCACGCAATCACTTTGTCCGGGCATTCCGACCTTCGGCCGCCTGCCGGAAATACGTCATCCGAGAATTGTGTAATCCATTTTAGGAGAGTTCCGTTCACCGGACGGTGACCGGAACCTGCACGGCAGTAAATCGCGGGGCCGGCACAGCCCGGTTCCGGCCGCCCATGGCAAGGACATGGCAGGACCGGAGGGGCTTGCCCGTCGCTCCGGGGCAAGGGGCACCGCGCGGACCACCCGGTATGACAGCCGGCTGCCGTCCGCGCCCCCGTTCCGGCTCCCGTCGGCCCGCGCCGCGCCGTCGTCGCTCGCCCGTGGAGCCCGCCCGCTCGAAGGCTGGAACCAATCCCCCTACGGCCCCGAGCGAATCGAGGACTCCATGCTGGCCGAGCTGCTGCCGTCGACCGTCGCCGCGGTCGAGGTGCGGACCGATCCCGTCGACATCCCCCTCTTCCCGGAGGAGGAGGCGCATGTGCGCGACGCGGCACCCAAGCGGCGCGCGGAGTTCACGGCGGTCCGCTGGTGCGCCCGCCGCGCGATGGCCGGCCTGGGCCTGCCGGCGGCGCCGGTGGTGCCGGGGCGGCGCGGCGCCCCGGGCTGGGGTCCCGGGCTCGCCGGCAGCATGACGCACTGCGCGGGCTTCCGGGCCGCGGCCCTGGCCCGGCACAGGGACGTGCGCTCGCTCGGCATCGACGCCGAGCCGAACACGTCCCTGCCCGCGGGCATCCTGGAGGAGATCTCGCTGGGCCCGGAGCGGCGGCAGATCGCCGCCCTGCGGCACGCCCGACCGGAGATCGCCTGGGACCGGCTGCTGTTCAGCGCCAAGGAGTCCGTCTTCAAGACCTGGTACCCGACGACCGGTCTCGAACTGGGCTTCCATCAGGCCCTGATCACCTTCGACCCGGACCAGCGGGGCTTCCGGGCCCGGCTGCTCACGGCGGCGGCCGGTGACAGCGCGCCGCGTTCCTACACGGGCCGCTACGGCGTGGAGGGCGGCATTCTGGCCACCGCGATCGCTCAGCTGGCGCCCGCCCTCGTCCCGGCCTGAGCCCCGGCCGGCCGGATCAGGTCCAGCGGTCGTCACACGGGCTGACACCGTTCGCCGCCGCAGAGACGATCCGAGCACCCGGGCCGGCCGACACCGCGGCGCCGACCGCCACGTGGCCGGGTGCGGTCTGGGCACCGCCGACGGCAAGGACGGCCGCGGCGCACGCACCGAACAGAGCGGCGGTCACTGCAACCCGGCGACTACGAAAAGAAATCCCCACGACTTTCCCCCCATTTAACCAAGACCCGGCAATGAAACAGTAAACGGTGATGTTCGGGGATTCGAATCACCCCGCCCGTTCCTTGTCGCGTCCGCTTCCTTCCGACGGGCTTAAGACTGCCCTTCGTCACCCCTCACGACCAACCTGCCCACGGTGTCGTAAAGTTGCATGACAGGTAATTCGCCTGACCGGGGGGAGCTGGACTGGTGGCCGGAATCGAATATTCCGCCCTGGGTTTCGACGAGCTGGACGACTTGAGCGCGTCGGCGTACGGCCAAGCAGTGCGGCTGGGTCGCTTCGAACACGAGGCCATCGCCGCCCGGCTGGGCCTTTCCGCTCCCGAGGTCGAACGCGCCGAACAGACTCTGCGCCATCTGCGCCTGCTTCAGCCCATGCCCGGCGAGCCGACCGCGCTGGTACCGGTGGGCCCCGACGCGGCCGCCGCCGACCTGGTCGGCGCGGCCGAGCGCCAGGTGCGCGATCTCCAGCAGGCCATCACCGAGGTCCGCGCCAAACTGCTCTCGCTGACCCCGCTGTACTTCGAGGGCCGCCGCGAGCGAAACCGGCTCGAGGCGTTCGACCTCATCGCCGACGCCGCGCTCGTCCAGTCGATGATCGACGAGCGCCGTCAGCTGTGCCGCAGCGAGGTCCTCATGATCCAGCCCGGCGGCCCGCGCCCCTCCCAGGTGCTGCCCGCCGCCCGGGAGGCCGCCCAGGAACTGCTGGAGCGCGGGGTGCGTATGCGGACCCTCTACCAGCACACCGCCCGCAGCGACCTGCCCACCCGCGCCTACGTCCGGGACGTCACCGCGGCCGGCGCCGAGATCCGCACCGCCGACGAACTCATCGACCGGCTCTTCATATACGACCGTGAGATCGCCTTCCTGCCCGAACGCACCTCCTGCGGCGACCAGCCGCCCGGCGCCGCGGTGGTGCGCGAGCCCACGCTCGTCTCCTTCCTGTGCCAGGTCTTCGACTACCTCTGGGACAGCGCCACCCCCTTCGAACCGGACACCGGCAAGGCGCCCACCACCGGGGACGACGTGAAGCACTCGATCCTGCGGCTGATGTCGAAGGGCTACAAGGACGAAATGGTCGCCCGCCGGCTCGGCATGTCCGTGCGCACCTGCCGCCGGCACATCGCCGAGATCACCGAGGAGCTGGAGGCGACCAGCCGGTTCCAGGCCGGTTTCAACGTGGCCAGGTCCGGCATGCTCGACGGCCTCCTCGCCGAACAGCACGTCAGTCCCCCCGAGCCGGCGGGTCGTTGAGCGCCTCCTCGATCGCGTCCACGCAGTCCTGGTCCAGCATGGTGGCCACGTCCGTCTGGGCCGTCGTGCCGAACCCGGCGTCGTAGACGGCGGCGCTGACGCAGTACGCGTCGTCGATGACGAAGCTGCGAAAGCCCCACTCGTCGCCGGTGCCGACGGTCCCGTCCGGGCGCTGCACCTGCACCGGGCGGCCATCGGGGCCGAACCCGAACTCCGTGAAGCGGAAGTTCATGCCCTGCCCGATGGCCTTGCTGTACGCCTCCTTCAGAGTCCACAACCGCACCAGACTGGGGTTGCGCTCCCGCTCGTCCAGCATGGAGAGCGTGATCAGTTCGTACGGTGTGCAGACATGCCGGCCGAGACCGCCGCCGTACATCTGCCGGTCGACCCGCTCGGCGTCCACGCCGATCAGCCCGCGCGTGGTCAGCCCGACCAGCAGCACGTCAGCGGTATGGCTGAGACTGATGTCGATCTGGTCGTAGCCGCGTAAATACGGCCGCCCGGTGGGGCCGTAGGCCAGTTCCAGCTGCTCCGGGTCGCTGCGCAGCACAGCGCCGGCCGCGCATTTGAGCAGCAGCCGGGAAGCCGCGTAGCGGCGGCGCACATCCTCGTGGGTCAGCTCCAGATAGCGGGACCAGTCCCGGCCCAGCACCTCGCGCAACGCCACGTCCTGCGGGAGCTGCTCACCGAGCGCGGACAGCCGCGCCCACAGCAGCGCGGACCCGCTCTCCAGCAGATCCCGGCGGACCTGCTGCCACGCCGAGTCGCGGAAGTCCGCCACCTCCACCGGGACGGTCAGCGAAGGCCCGATCGCCGATCTCTGGGGGGCCGTCATGCCTGCTCCTTCACACACGCGTGGATGTCCCCGAATGTCCGCGCTGTCAGGAAAGGCTGTACGGACAGCCGCCGTCCGGTCTCTTCCTCCAGAACCGTGAGCAGGCGCAGCAACAGCACCGAGTCCCACTCCGGCACGTCCGCCAGCCGGGTGGCGGCGTCCCGTCCGCGCAGGTCGATGCAGCACTCATCATGAAGCAGTCGGAGAAAATCGTCGAGGCAGCCAAGATCCATTGACATTCTTTCCAGCCAGATTCGCGGTCATGCGGATGTGCGGGGGCACCGAAGGGAGTGCGGAGAGAACGTGCCGGTAGTGCGTGCCCCCGTGCGCGGGGGCACCGGGGGTGCGAGGGCCGCCGGGCTCTGTCTCGGTGAAGCCCAGTTCCGGGTAGAAGGAGCGGGCCGGCACGTTCTTGGCGGTCTCGGTGAAGCGGGCGCGCACCTCCCGGCAGCCGGTGGCACACGCCTCGGCGAGCAGGGCGGCGAGGCATGCCTGCTCGATGCCGCGGGCCAGCACCCGGCAGCTGAGCCAGACGTTCACCACCTCGGTCACAGGCCCGGTCCGCCGGGTCAGTACGGCACCCACCAGGCCGTGGGCGCCGAACCGGTCGGCGGTACGGGCCACCAGCAGCCGTTCGCCCCGGGCACCGCCGGCCGCGGCGGCGACCTCGGCCTCGGTCAGCCGGATGCCGGTCAGGTTGAACCGGTTGGTGCGCTGCGTGAGTTGGGCGGTCCGGGCGTACTCGTACGGCAGCGGCGGCCCGAAGTCGACGGTGGTCGCCAGGTCGGCAAGGTACTCCTCGGCACTCCCGGCGTCGCTGCGCAGCCGCTCCCGCCGCGCCTCGGCCCGGTACCGGCCGGGGCGCTCGCGGTCCTCCTCGGTGAGGCCCGGCTGGGTGAACCAGCCGTCACCCAGCAACCTCTCCGCGTGCAGGGCGGGTTCGTCGTCCAGGCGGACGACGGCCACCTCGGGCAGCGCGGCGCGGATCAAGGCGCACTCGGCCGGGGAGTCGTCGGCGAAGACCAGCGCGTCGGTACCGATCCCGGCCCGCGCGGCGATCTCCCGCAGCGCCTCGTCCTTGGGTCCCCAGCCGGCGGCGATGTGCACGAAGTCGTCCTCGGACACCCGCATGTCCGGGTGGCCCCGCAAAACCCGCCGCACGTCCTCGGGATCGTTGCGGCTGCTCACGGCGAGCAGCACCCCCTGGGCCCGCAGCTGGAGGGCCAGCCCCTGGAACGCCCCGAAAGCCTCCGCGCGCGATGTGCCCGCCGCGGCGATCCCGTCGGGGCCGTCCTCCGCCAGCACCCCGTCCCACAACGTGTGGTCGAGGTCCAGCACCAGGCACTTCCGCGTCCTGCCGGACAAGGACCGGGCCAGATGGCCGGCTTCCCGGGCGTACGCGGCGAGCAGCCCGGCGCCCAGGCGGGCACCGGCGTGGTGGGCCAGCCGGGCGTCGCACAGCGGACCGTCCGCGGCCAGCAGCGGATCGAGGTCGATCACCACGACGCCGTCGGACTCCTCCGGCAACCGCAGCAAAGCCGCGTTGAACTCCCGCCACAGCACGCCCAGCCGGGCCCGGGACCGCAGGTCCACCAGGCGCCGGCTCCACCCGGCGGGCAGCGGCAGGGTGTTGAGCACCAGCGTCCCGCCGAGCCGGGCACGGTGCCCGGCCACGACCGTGCGCAGCAGCTCCAGCACCTCCCCGCAGGCGCGCGCCACGTCGTCGGGGCACCAAGTGCCGGGGACCCGCTCGAAAACGGACTCGGCGTCGAGCAGGCACAGGGTCAACGCCGGGCGCAGCCCCTCGAACCGCCCGCCGGGAGCGGTCAGATCCGTTACGAACGCGCCGTGATCGCCGAGCACGGCCCGCAACGCCATTCCGTGTCGGGCGAGTTCGGCGGCGAGGGGATCGAGCACCGGAGCCACCGTGGACTGGCCGGTGACGGCCACGGTCAGTACGGGCACGCCGGGGTGGCGGGCCGCCACCCCGGCGTGCCCGT
>NZ_MUNF01000381.1 GCF_002154555.1 Streptomyces murinus | reverse complement strand
TCGCGCCCCTGAATCGCTCCCAAGCCCCTGAACCGCCCCCCAACGACGAACCGGCCCCCGGTGCACACGCACCAGGAGCCGGTTCAGGGTCGTACAGGCGGACGTCAGTCCTTGATCTCGCAGATCGCGGCGCCCGAGGTGATCGACGCGCCGACTTCCGCGCCCAGGCCCTNNGTCGCCCTCCTTGACCTCCTGGCCCTCCTCGACGGCCACCTTGACGATGGTGCCCTGCATCGGGGAGGCGAGGGTGTCGCCGGAGGCCACGGGGCCCGACTTCTTGGCCGCGCGGCGCTTGGGCTTGGCGCCCGCCGCGAGGCCGGTACGGGCCAGGGACATGCCCAGCGAGGACGGCAGCGAGACCTCCAGGCGCTTGCCGCCCACCTCGACCACGACGGTCTCACGGCCCGTGTCCTCGTCCGCCTCGGCGTCGGCCGGCGCGGCGAAGGGCTTGATCTCGTTGACGAACTCCGTCTCGATCCAGCGGGTGTGGACCTTGAACGGGTCCGCGGAGCCGGTGAGTTCGGGCGCGAACGCCGCATCCCGGACCACCGCGCGGTGGAAGGGGATCGCCGTCGCCATGCCCTCGACCTGGAACTCGTCCAGCGCACGCGCGGCCCGCTCCAGGGCCTCCTTGCGGGTGCGGCCGGTCACGATCAGCTTGGCGAGGAGCGAGTCCCACGCCGGGCCGATGACCGAGCCCGACTCCACACCGGCGTCCAGCCGGACACCGGGACCGGACGGCGGGGCGAACGTGGTGACCGTACCCGGGGCCGGCAGGAAGTTGCGGCCCGGGTCCTCGCCGTTGATGCGGAACTCGAAGGAGTGGCCGCGCAGCTCCGGGTCGCCGTACCCCAGTTCCTCGCCGTCCGCGATGCGGAACATCTCGCGGACCAGGTCGATGCCGGCGACCTCCTCGGTCACCGGGTGCTCGACCTGGAGACGGGTGTTGACCTCCAGGAAGGAGATCGTGCCGTCCTGGCCGACCAGGAACTCACAGGTACCCGCGCCCTCGTAGCGGGCCTCCTTGAGGATGGCCTTGGAGGCGCGGTACAGCTCGGCGACCTGCTCGTCGGACAGGAACGGCGCGGGCGCCTCCTCCACGAGCTTCTGGTGACGGCGCTGGAGCGAGCAGTCACGGGTGGACACGACGACCACATTGCCGTGCTTGTCCGCCAGGCACTGGGTCTCCACGTGCCGCGGACGGTCCAGGTAGCGCTCCACGAAGCACTCGCCGCGCCCGAAGGCGGCGACCGCCTCGCGCACCGCCGAGTCGTACAGCTCCGGCACCTCTTCGAGAGTGCGGGCGACCTTGAGGCCGCGACCGCCGCCGCCGAACGCCGCCTTGATGGCGATCGGCAGACCATGCTCCTCGGCGAACGCCACGACCTCGTCGGCGCCCGAGACCGGGTCGGGTGTGCCGGCCACCAGGGGCGCACCGGCGCGCTGGGCGATGTGGCGGGCCGCCACCTTGTCGCCCAGGTCGCGGATGGCCTGCGGCGGCGGGCCGATCCAGTTCAGACCGGCGTCGAGGACGGCCTGCGCGAATTCGGCGTTCTCCGAGAGGAAGCCGTAACCCGGGTGGATGGCGTCCGCGCCGGACTCCCGGGCCGCGTTCAGGACCTTCTCGATGTCCAGGTAACTGGTTGCCGGTGTGTCACCGCCCAGGGCGAACGCCTCATCCGCAGCGCGGACATGCAGAGCGTCCCGGTCCGGGTCCGCGTAGACGGCAACGCTCGCGATCCCCGCGTCCCGGCAGGCCCGAGCCACCCGGACAGCGATTTCGCCACGGTTGGCGATGAGCACCTTGCGCACGATTGAGGCTCCCTCCTTGAAACAAGCCGAGTTTAGGGACTGCCGACACGGCTCTTCGACCCGTCCCCAATGGTGAGCTTGCCCACACGGAGCGTGATGCGGGGCTCGCCCGACCCGCGAAAGCCCCAGTGGCACCTTGCTACGCAGGACTCCTCCGGAAAACCCTAGCCCTGCCATGTGGCCAAGGTCTCTGTAAGGGCGTGCTGCGGCCCACTCGGTTTCTTTGTCGAGTCCCTACGAATGGCCCAATGATTCTTTGCCGCCGCACGAACCCTTGTCCCCTGGTTTACCCGTTAGTAGCGTTCGCCCTGTCTCGGACTACTGCTGGTAACAGCGGTCAAGGTGGGGAGCGGGTGGGCCGGTGGTGCGCAGGACCGTGGCGTGGGTGGTGACCGTCGTCCTCCTCGTGGAGGCGCTCGGCATCGGGGCGCTGAACTGGTTCCTCGGCGTGGTCGTGGAGCGGCAGAAGATGTCCATGGCCGGCCTGGACCCGCATCTGATGTCGACGTCCTCGAAGGTCGGCGGCGTCGTCTTCGGCCTCTACTTCCTGCTGTGCGCCCTGGTCGCCCTGCTGGTGGCGGTCCGCGACCGGGCCCCCGCCGGCTTCGGGCGCGTCGTGCTGATCAGCGCGGCGGTCGTGCACGGCCTGCTGGGCGCCTTCGCCTGGGGCCTGGTCAACGCGACGGCCTTCCTGGTCATGATCGTGGTGCTCGCACTCCTGGTGCTGCTCCTGGTGTCGTACGACCGTGACGGCGGCCCGGCCGAGGCCGCGCCGGGCGGGGACGGCGGGACCGGTGGCGACCCCAGAGCCGCTGACGGGCCCCTGGACGCCCGTACCGCCTCGCCGGGGGAACCGGTCGCCGGGCGCCCGGCGGAGCCGCAGGACGGGGACGACGGGCCGCAGGACACCGTCCCCGAGCGGCTCACTCGGCCGGTGCCCACAACTCCGTGATGCCGACGCCCAGTTCGGCCAGCAGCTTGCGCACCAGGGGCAGGCTGATGCCGATCACATTGCCGTGGTCGCCGTCGATGCCCTCGATGAAGGGCGCGGAACGGCCGTCCAGGGTGAACGCCCCGGCGACGTAGAGGGGCTCGCCGGAGGCCACGTAGGCGGCGATCTCCTCGTCGCTGGGCTCGCCGAACCGTACGACGGTGGAGGCGGTCGCCGAGACATGGCGCTCGGCCGCCGTGTCCCAGACGCAGTGCCCGGTCTGGAGGGTGCCGGCCCGGCCGCGCATGGACTTCCAGCGGGCGGTGGCCTCCTCGGCGTCCGCGGGTTTGCCGAGCGCGTGCCCGTCCAGCTCCAGCACCGAGTCGCAGCCGATCACCAGGGCGCCCCGCACCTCGGGCAGCGCCGCCACGACCGACGCCTTGGCCTCGGCGAGGGCGAGGGCCAGTTCGGCCGGGGTGGGGGCGGTGACGGCGTCCTCGTCGACCCCGCTCACGATGACCTCGGGCGTGAGGCCCGCCTGCCGGAGCAGGCCGAGGCGGGCGGGGGACTGGGAGGCGAGAACGAGTCGCCTGCGGTGTGTTGCGGTCATGCGGTCAGGTTAGTCACCCGGTTGCGGGCCCGCGCGAATCACCTGGCGGCGGGCTCGCCGCGGACTCGATCGGCCCGGCACGGACCCGGTGGGCTCGGCGCGGACTCCATGGGCTCGGCGCGGACCGGGTGGGCTCAGCGCAGACCCACCAGCGCGGCCACGACCATCGCCGCGGTCACCGCCACGGCCATGATGACGCCGAGCCGCCGCAGCATGTCCTGCGCCTCGCGCAGCTCCTTCGGCGATTCGTCATCAGGGTCTGACCAGAGCACCTGTCCAGCGTGCGGGCGGCGGGGGGCCGGGCGCCTGAGTAGACGTACTCAAATAGGCGCCCGGTGTCCTGCCGCTGTGCGCGGTTCCCCGCGCCCCCTGGGGAATCAGCCCTGGCTCGGCCAGTAGGTGCGGGTCCAGGCCGCCGCGCCCGCCCGGGGGAGGCGGGCGGCGGCGATGCGGGCCGGGTCGGACCACGCGTCCTTCGGGCCCGGCGCGCCGTCCGGCGCGGCCGCCGCGGCGGCCGCGCGGGCGCGGACCACCGCCAGGGCGGCGGCCAGCTCCTCGGGGGTCGGGTTGCCTCGTACGACCTTGATCGTCATATCGGCTCCTGTCGGTCGGCCGGGCCTAGAGGGGGATGTTGCCGTGCTTCTTCGGGGGCAGTGATTCCCGCTTGGTGCGCAGTTGACGCAGGCCCCGGACGATGTGGGCGCGGGTGCCGGACGGCATGATCACCGCGTCGATGTAGCCGCGCTCGGCCGCCACGTAGGGGTTGAGGAGGGTGTCCTCGTACTCCTGGATCAGCCGGGCCCGTACGGCCTCCACGTCCTCGCCGGTCGCGGCCGCCTCGGCGAGGGTTCGCCGGTGCAGGATGTTGACCGCGCCCTGGGCGCCCATGACGGCGATCTGGGCGGTCGGCCAGGCGAGGTTGAGGTCGGCGCCCAGGTGCTTGGAGCCCATCACGTCGTAGGCGCCGCCGAAGGCCTTGCGGGTGATCACGGTGATCAGCGGGACGGTGGCCTCGGCGTAGGCGTAGATCAGCTTGGCGCCGCGCCGGATGATGCCCTCGTGCTCCTGGCCGACGCCCGGGAGGAAGCCGGGCACGTCCACGAAGGTCAGCACCGGCAGGTTGAACGCGTCGCAGGTGCGCACGAAACGCGCGGCCTTCTCGGAGGCGTCGATGTCCAGGCAGCCCGCGAACTGCATCGGCTGGTTGGCGACGACACCCACCGGGTGCCCCTCGACCCGGCCGAACCCGGTGACGATGTTCGGCGCGAACAGGGCCTGCGTCTCGAAGAACTCGCCGTCGTCCACGACGTGTTCGACCACCGTGCGGATGTCGTACGGCTGGTTGGCGCTGTCCGGGACGAGGGTGTCCAGCTCGCGGTCCTCGTCGTTGATCGCGAGGTCCGCCTCCTCCGGGAAGACCGGGGGCTCGGAGAGGTTGTTGGACGGCAGGTACGACAGCAGCTGCTTGATGTACTCGATGGCGTCCTTCTCGTCCCCGGCCATGTGGTGGGCCACGCCGGAGACGGCGTTGTGGGTACGGGCGCCGCCCAGCTCCTCGAAGCCCACGTCCTCGCCGGTGACGGTCTTGATGACGTCGGGTCCGGTGATGAACATGTGCGAGGTCTGGTCGACCATGACCGTGAAGTCGGTGATGGCCGGGGAGTACACCGCGCCGCCGGCGCAGGGGCCGACGACCAGGGAGATCTGCGGGATGACACCGGAGGCGTGGGTGTTTCGGCGGAAGATCTCGCCATAGGCGCCGAGCGAGGCGACGCCCTCCTGGATCCGGGCGCCGCCGGAGTCGTTGATCCCGATGACCGGGCAGCCGGTCTTCAGGGCGAAGTCCATGACCTTGACGATCTTCTGGCCGTACACCTCGCCGAGCGCGCCGCCGAAGACGGTGAAGTCCTGGGAGAAGACGGCGACGGGCCGGCCGTCGACCGTTCCGTATCCGGTGACGACACCGTCGCCGTAGGGCCGGTTCCGCTCAAGCCCGAAGTTGGTGGAGCGGTGCTGGGCGAACTCGTCGAGCTCGACGAACGACCCCTCGTCCAGGAGCAGTTCGACCCGCTCACGGGCGGTCAGCTTGCCCTTGGCGTGCTGCTTCTCGACGGCGCGCTCCGAGCCGGCGTGCGTCGCCTCGTGAATGCGCCGCTGGAGATCCGCGAGTTTGCCCGCGGTCGTGTGAATGTCGATCCCTTGGATCTCGTGACGCTCTTCCGGCTCGGACATCGGGATGCGGCTCCCTGCCTGCTCAAAAGGGGGGACGGTTACTCGTTCGTAGAGTAGTGCTGGGGCTACCGATCAGCACTGCGTCGTTTGCCACACCTAGGGTGGCTTGCATGACGCCCCGAGATGCAGCAGACGACAATCCCGGCCGCTGGTCCGATCTGGACCGCCCGCCGCTGAACGCGACCGCCCTGCGCCGCGCGCTGGTGCGCGAGGGCGGGCTGTGGTCCGGGCTGGAGGTCGTGCAGCGCACCGGCTCCACCAACAACGACCTCGTGGCGCGCGCCGCGGCCGGTCCGGTGGCCGAGGGCACGGTGCTGGTGGCGGAGGAGCAGACGACCGGGAAGGGCCGCCTGGACCGCCGCTGGTCGGCGCCGCCGCGCTCCGGCCTCTTCGTCTCCGTGCTGCTGCGGCCCGCGGAGGTGCCGGTGCACCACTGGGGGTGGCTGCCGCTGCTCACCGGGGTCGCGGTGGCGACGGGGCTGGCGCGGGCGGCGGGCGTGGACACGGCGCTGAAGTGGCCGAACGATCTGCTGGTGACGGTCGACGGGGAGGAGCGCAAGGCGGGCGGCATCCTGCTGGAGCGGGCCGGCGAGGACGGCGTCGTCATCGGCTTCGGCCTCAACGTCTCGCTGCGCGCGGAGGAACTGCCGGTGGCGCGGGCGGGATCGCTGCTGCTCGCGGGAGCGGTGAACACCGACCGGGACCCCCTGCTGCGGGCGGTCCTGCGCTCCCTGGAGGACTGGTACGGCCGCTGGCGCGCGGCCCTCGGCGACCCCGCGGAGTGCGGCCTCCAGGAGGCCTACGCGGCCGGCTGCGCGACCCTCGGCCGCACGGTACGGGCGGAGTTGCCCGGCGACCGCGCCCTGACCGGCGAGGCGGTGGCCGTGGACGGCGACGGCCGCCTGGTCATCGCGACGGCGGAAGGGGTTCAGCCGGTGGGGGCGGGCGACATCGTGCATCTGCGCCCGGCGTGAGG
>NZ_MUNF01000380.1 GCF_002154555.1 Streptomyces murinus | reverse complement strand
CGCGCTCGCCGCGGTGTACGTGCCGTACAAGCGCCGCACCTTCTACAAGTGGTTCGAGATCAACCGCAGTTACAAGCGCACCGTCAAGCGCGGCGCCACCTACCGCGCGGGCGTCATGGAGGCCGGTACCCGTATCGACGGCGAGGAGGTGGAGGTCGGGCCGCCGCCGGGCATCGGCCGTATCAACTGGCTTGCCGCCCCCTTCGGCCCCGACGAGATCGCCGTACTGCTGCACGCCGACCGCAAGACCGTCACCGCGGCAATCGAGATCGAGGGCCCCGGCGTCGGCCTGCGCGACTCCGAGGACCAGGAGGCGCTGGTCGACCGGTTCGGCACGCTNNAGCGGTCCTACGACCAGCTCCAGTCGATGGTGTCCACGAGCAGCGAGCAGCACCGCGCCTACCTCGTCGCCTGTATGCACTACAGCCGTGAACTGGCCGCCGAGGCCCAGGCGATGGCCCGCGCCGCCCGCCCCCGGTCCGGCCGCAAGCTCGACCGGGACGCCGGGCTCGCCGTCGTCATGGCCCGCGAGCTGACCGACATCTGCTCCCGCCTCCAGGAAGCCGACATCCGCGTCCGCCAGCCGCTCGGCCAGGGCCGGCTCGCCTCCCTGATCCACTCCATGTACGACCCGGACCACCCCATCGACCACATCCAGGCGATGACCCGGCGCAACGCCTGGCCGGCCGAACTGGACGCCACCGAGCCGACGTTCCTCCAGGCCAAGACCCGCGAGTCCACCACCCGCGCCCCCTGGTGCCACGCCACCGCCTGGGTCAAGGAGTGGCCGATGACCCCGGTCGGCGTGAACTTCCTCGCGCCGCTGCTGGTGCACACCCCGGACGTCATCCGCACGGTCGCGGTCACCATGGACCTCG
>NZ_MUNF01000038.1 GCF_002154555.1 Streptomyces murinus | reverse complement strand
CTCGGATGGACGGGCGGCGAGAGGCCGCCAGGCCGTAGGGTTACGAGCCACACGCGTCGGCCCGCCGGCGCGGTCCGACCGACCTGAGAAGGGCACGATGACGGTTCCCGAGCCGACCGCCACGACGCGATGGCGCTGCACCCTGTGCGGCAACCTCACCCGCTTCGACGTCACCCGCTCCTCGAAGGTCGTGGAGTATGTCCACCTCGATCTCGCGGGCGAGCCGACGGTGGAGGAGCGCCAGGTGGTCAGTGAGACGATCGAATCGGTGCGCTGCCGCTGGTGCAACGCGGTGGACCAGGTGGAACTCGTGGACAGGCCGGGCACCGACTCCTGACGGGGCCGGGCCCGAAGAGGCATTTCTTCGGCAAGGTAGTGGGGTGTGACGGATGGTGGAGAGCGCAGGCGGGGGGCCGGGCGACGGCACCGCTGAGGTGCTTGACCGTCCGCTGTCCGACGGGGTGCGCCGCAGGGTCGTCGCGATCGTCTCGGAGTGCTTCGGCAAGCTGACCGTGGCCGAACTGCCCGCACAGCTGCGGCAGTACGCCCGGTTCGCCCCGAATCGTCGCGCGAAGTTCGCCGGGAACGCGATGGCCGCGGCGCTGGAGACCGACACACTGTTCCGGCAGCGGATCGGCGAGAAGTTCCGCGCCGCGCAGCCGGAGTTGGCCGGCGCCCTGGAGGCCGGCTCCGTGCCCGCGGCCGTCGATCCGCTCGATGTGGCGGCGGCCGCCTATGTGCTGCGCCCGGCGGGCTGGGTGAAGCTGGTCACCGCGGCCGGCGAGGAGGCGCAGCGCGCCGACGCCGAGCGGGCCGACGAGGAGAGCCGCGCCGAACTGGAGCGGCTGCGCGCCGAACTGGAGCGCGCCCGCGAGCACACCAGGACCGAGACCGAACGGCTGCGCGGTGAGCTGGAGTCGGCGAAGCGGGACCTGGAGTCCCTGAACCGCAAGCTGCGCTCCGCGCAGAGCGATGTGCGCCGGGGCGAGGCCGCGCTGCGCAAGGCGCAGGGCGAGATGGACGCCGTACGCGCGGAGGCGGGCACCCGGGTGTCGGCCGCGGAGAGCGAGTCGCGGCGGCTCAAGGCGCGGCTCGGCGAGGCGGAGGCGGCCCTGGAGGCCACCCGCAAGGCCGCCCGCGAGGGGCGCAGCGTGGAGGACATGCGGGTACGGCTGCTGCTCGACACCCTGCTGGAGGCCACCCAGGGCCTGCGGCGCGAGCTGGCGCTGCCGCCGGTGTCCGTGCGCCCGGCCGAGACCGTCGACGCGGTGGAGCCGGGCCGGATGACGCCGAAGGACATCGCGGCGCGCGCCCTGTCCGAGCACGACCCGGCGATCCTCGACCAGTTGCTCGCGCTGCCGCAGGCGCATCTGGTCGTCGACGGGTACAACGTGACCAAGACCGGCTATCCGCAGATGCCGCTGGAGAAGCAGCGGCTGCGGCTGCTGGGCCAGTTGTCCGCGCTCGCCGCGCAGACCGGTGCCGAGGTGACCTGCGTCTTCGACGGCGCCGAGCTGGCCGCGCCGGTGCTGCTCGCGCCGCCGCGCGGGGTGCGGGTGCTGTTCTCCAAGCCGGGTGTCACGGCCGACGAGCTGATCCGCCAGCTGGTGCGCGCGGAGCCGCCGGGCCGGCCGGTCATCGTCGCCTCCACCGACCGCGAGGTGGCCGACGGTGTGGCACGGGCGGGTGCCCGGCCCGTGGCCTCTGCGGTACTTCTGAAGCGACTGTCCTGAAGGCCCAACGGGCGTAGCTAATGCCCGAATTGGCCGTCCCGTCACGCAACGTAGGGTCAATCGGCCATCACTGCTCGTGGATTGTGTGCAAAGAATGCATTGCGTGACGGGAATTTTTGCCGTGAGGATTTGAATGATCACAACATGGTCACTAGGGTCGGGGCTCGAACCTCCGAACGGGTGAACACTCACAAGAAGGAGTTCGTCCTCCGTGGCGTCCCACCGTCGACCCAAGCAGCAGAGCCGTGCACGTGTGACCGTGCTGACCACCGCAGCAGCCGCCGCCGTCGTGCTCAGCGCGAACGCCGCGAACGCCGCGCCGAGTGAGAAGCTCAGCAAGGACCAGGTCAAGTCCAAGGTCGACAAGCTGTACGAGCAGGCCGAGCAGGCCACCGAGAAGTACAACGGCGCCAAGGAGAAGCAGCAGAAGCTCCAGAAGGAGATCTCCACGATCCAGGACAACGTCGCGCGGGGTCAGGAAGACCTCAACAAGCTGCGCGACGGCCTGGGTTCGCTGGCCACGGCCCAGTACCGCTCCGGCGGTATCGACCCCTCGGTCCAGCTCTTCCTCTCCTCCAACCCGGACGACTTCCTCGACAAGGCGTCCACCCTCGACCAGCTGAGCAGCCAGCAGGTCGACGCGCTGCGCAAGATCCAGAGCAAGCAGCGCGAGCTCGCCCAGGAGCGCTCCGAGGCCACCGAGAAGCTCAAGGACCTCGCGGACACCCGCACCGAACTGGGCAACAAGAAGAAGGACGTCCAGGCCAAGCTCGCCGCGGCCCAGAAGATCCTCAACAGCCTCACCGCCAAGGAGAAGGCCGACCTCGCCGCCCAGCAGCAGCGCGCCGACCGCTCCTCCAGCGAGCGGGTGAACCTCGGTGACGCCCCGCCCGCCTCGGGCAGGGCCGCGGCCGCCTTCGCCGCCGCCCAGGGCCAGATCGGCAAGCCGTACGTCTACGGCGCCACCGGCCCCTCCTCCTTCGACTGCTCGGGTCTGACCTCCTACGCCTACGCGCAGGCCGGCGTCTCCATCCCGCGCACCTCCGAGGAGCAGGCCAACATAGGCACCCGGATCTACAGCCAGAGTCAGCTCAAGGTCGGCGACCTGGTGTTCTTCTACGGCGACATCCACCACGTCGGTCTGTACGCGGGTGGCGGCCAGGTGCTGCACGCCCCGCACACCGGTGCCGTGGTGCGCTATGAGGCGATGTCCGACATGCCGTTCCAGTTCGGCGTCCGGGTTTAAACCCCCGACGCTCCCGGGGAGGGCGCCCGATCGGGCGAATCCACGGGACGCAAACTGACTCCACGCCCCGCCGGTGACCTGCGTCAGCGGCGGGGCGTCACTCTTTGTTGCCGTCGCGGTCTTTGGCCGCGGCCCTTTTGCACGGCTACTGTCTGCCGCGTTTCCCCGGCGCCGGGGCCTCCCCGTCCCCAGGCGCCGGGGAACGTCGTCCGTGTCAGCCAGTGGAAGGGGTTCGGCAAACCGTGGGGTCCCATCGCCGCCTTGCACCGTCCGGGAAGCGCCGCGCACCGGGCGGATTCGACCGGGGTGCCGCAGCCCTGTGCGCCCTGTCGGCCGCCGCCGCGGCCCTCGGCGCAGTACCGGCGCACGCCGCGCCGCATCCCGATGCCCGCGCCGAGGTGGACCGGCTCTACACGGAGGCCGAGCAGGCGACCCAGGACTACGACCGGGCCCAGGAGCGCACCGACGCGCTGCGCCGCGAGGTCCGCCGCACCCAGGACCGGGTCGCCCGCCGCCAGCAGGACGTCAACACGCTGCGCGAGGAGCTGGGTTCGCTGGCCGGGGCGCAGTACCGCTCGGGCGGCATCGACCCGGCCGTCGCGCTGCTGTTCTCCGACGATCCCGACGACTACCTCGACAAGGCCGCCACCCTCGACCGGATCAGCGCCCAGGAGGCGGGTCGGCTGCGGGAGTTGCGCTCCGCGCTGCGCGAGCTGGACCAGGAGCGGGCGGAGGCGGCCGACGAGCTCGACGCGCTGGACCGCGCCCGCCGGGCGGTCGCCGCGCACAAGCGGACGGTGGAGGGCAAGCTCGCCCGGGCCCGGCAGCTGCTGAACACGCTGTCCGCGGCCGACCGCGCCGCCTACGACCGGTCCTCCCGCTCGGCAGGACCCGACCGGCTCGGCCTGTCCGACCTGACCGGCCTGGCCGGCGCCCCCGACGCGCGCGCCGCCGCGGCCCTGGCCGCCGCCCGCTCCGCGCTCGGCCGCCCCTATGTGTGGGGCGCCAACGGGCCCTCCGGCTTCGACTGTTCGGGCCTGATGCAGTGGTCGTACGCGCACGCCGGCATCCAGCTGCCCCGTACCTCCCAGGAGCAGCGGTTCGCCGGGCGGCGCGTCCCGCTCTCCCAGGCCCGCCCCGGCGATCTGGTGGTGTACCGCTCCGACGCCAGCCATGTGGCGATGTACGTCGGCCACGGCCAGGTCATCCACGCGCCCCATCCGGGAGCCGCGGTGCGCTACGACCCGGTGGGGATGATGCCGATCTCCTCGGTGACCCGGCCCTGACGCCCCGGCGGCGCGCCGTACGATCGTGTGATGGCCGGTGGCAGGCGGGTGAGAAGCGGCGGGGCGGCGGCCCTGTGTCTGCTGCTGTCCCTGACCGGATGCGCCGGGCGGACGGCGGCCGACTCCGCGAAGGGCGAGGTGCAGCACCTCCTGGACCTGCGCTCGGCGGCGCTGCTGCGGCATGACGCGCAGGCGTACGGCGCGACGGGCGCGAGCACCGAGTACACCAGGCTGCGCGCCCTGCCGCTGGCCTCCTGGGCGTACCGGATCACCACCCTGCGCCGCACCGCCGCGGGGGCCACCGCGGACGCCGACCTCACCTACAAGGTCGCCGGGTACGACCGGGCCCCCGTCGACACCCGGCGCACCCTCACCCTGGCCCGCACCGCCTCCGGCACCTGGTACGTCAGCGCCGACCGGCCCGCCGACAAGTCCGGGCAGCAGCTGTGGGACCAGGGCACGGTGACCGCCGTACCCGGTGCGCACAGCCTGGTGCTCGGCACCGGGCAGCCGGCGGCCGAGCTGCGCGCGTACGCGCGGATGGCCGACGAGGCGGTACCGGCGGTGTCCAAGGAGTGGGGCACCGACTGGACGCGCCGGGTCGTCGTCCTGGTCCCCAAGTCCCTGACGGGCATGGCGGGTCTGCTCGGCTCGCCCGCCGCGAACTACCGGGGGATCGCCGCCGTGACCACCGGGGAGGCGGGCGGCGCGGGACAGACACCGGCCGACCGGGTGGTGATCAACCCGGACGCGTACGCCGTCCTCGGCGCGATGGGCAAACAGGTCGTCCTCACCCACGAGACCACCCATGTGGCCACCCGCGCCCACACCACCGAGGCCACCCCCCTCTGGCTCTCCGAGGGCTACGCCGACTGGATCGGCTACCTGGGCACCGACCGCACCCCGGCCCAGGCCGCCCCGGAACTCGCCCGCGCCGTCGGCGCCGGCCAGGTGCCCGCCGCGCTCCCCACCGACAAGGACTTCGGCTTCACCAGCGACCCCACCGAGCTGGCCCGGGCCTACGAGAGCGGCTGGCTGGCCTGCCGCATGATCGCCGAGCAGTGGGGCGCGGCCCGCCTCGCCGCCTTCTACCGCGCCGTCGGCACGCGCACCACCCGCCCCGGCGCCGTCGAGACCGCCCTGCACCGCGTCCTCGGCCTGACCCCGGACGCCTTCACCACCCGCTGGCAGAAGTACGTCAGGGCGCAGCTGGGCTGAGGGTCTCGATCGCCTACAAGACGCTGTACCTGGCCACCATGGCCTTCTACGCGGTGCGCCAGGCCGCCGCGATCCACATCGCGCACACCCGGGGCGCGGGTACGGACGCCCGCGGGGACATCGGCCGGCAGGCGGTGCTGCTCTCCGGGGTGCTCGGCCTCACCGCGGCCGTCCTGTTCGCGGGCACCGCGCCCTTGGTCATGGCCGCGTTCGGCGCCGGACCCGCCGTCGCCCACCAGGGCGTGCTCTTCCTGCGCTGCGTCGGCCCCTGTCTGCTGCTGATGGCCGGCTTCATCGCGCTCGGCGGGGTCTTCGAGGGCAGCGGGGGAGCGCCCGCGCCGCTGCGGATCACCCTGCTCGGCACCGCCGTCCGACTCCCGCTCGCCGCCGCTCTGTCGGGGCTCCGGCTGCCCGGCGTCGCGCTGGCCCTCGCGGTCTCGATGGCCGTGCAGTGCGCGGCGGTGGCGACGCTGTCGCGGCGCGCCCTGAGCACGGCGGGCGTGCCGGCGTGCGCGGGGTCAGGGGGAGACCGAGGTCTCCCGGGGCGTGGGGAGCGGCTGGACGGGGGTCGTCGCCGGGGAGGTGGTGGCGCGCCACAGGCGGCGGGCCGCGAGCAGGGTGGCGGTGGCCAGGAGGGCGTTGCGCAGGAGCAGGAGGGTGATTCCGTACCAGTCGCTGGAGACCACGTGGACGAAGCCGATGGGGAATTCCAGGAGGGTCAGGAAGGAGGCGGCCAGGACCAGGAGGGCCGGGGCGGTCATCCGGGAGGCGCGGTGGGTGAGGCAGACGGCGGCCAGGCCGATCAGCCAGACCAGGTACTGGGGGCTGATCACCCGGCTCGTGGTGGTGAAGAGGAGCACGGCGGTCAGCGCCGCGTCCGTCAGTACGTGCGGGGGGAAGCGGCGGGCCCTGAGGCGCCACAGCAGCAGCCAGCCGAACGCGCCCGCCGTCAGGGCCAGCGCCGCCGCGCTCACCTCGGGCACGTACGGGCCCAGGAACTCGATCGAGCCGTAGTTCAGCAGCACCTGCCCGCTCCAGCCGAAGTGCCGGGCCACATGGAAGACCAGGGCGCCCAGCGACTCCACCTCCGTGCCCCGCTCCCGCTGGAAGGTCAGGAAGGCGAACGCGCCCGGCATCCACAGCGCGAACGCCGCCGCGAGCCCCGCCCCGGTCACCGCCGCCGACACCCACGCCCGGCGCCGTACCGCACCGGCCAGCAGCAGCGCAGGCCACACCTTCAGCAGCGCCCCGAAGGCCGCCAGCGCGCCCATCACCCGGGGATGCCGGGCCCCCGCGAGCAGCGCGGCCACGGCCACCGCGGTCACCATCACGTCGTAGCGCGCGTACACCGTCGGCCCGAGCAGCGGGGCGCCCGCCACCCACACCCAGGCCCCGCGCCGCGACCGGCCGGGCCTCCGGGCCGAGCGCAGCAGGAGCGCCAGGACCACCAGGTCGGCGAGGAACGCCAGCGCGAAGAAGGCGTGCGGGTAGGAGAGGAACGGCAGCAGGGCGGGCGCGAGGATCGCCAGCGCGGCGGCCGGCGGGTACTGCCAGGTGACGTCGTCCAGCGGGAACGTGCCCTGGCGCAGCACCTCGTACCAGTTGTGGTAGATCACCGACACGTCCGTGGTGACGTCCGGGCCGGGGACGACGTACACCCCGAGGACGAGGAGCAGCAGCACCGCACGGGTGACGCACCAGGTCGCGAGCAGGTACGCCGGCGACCGCCGGGCGTCCTTGGTCTCCACGTCTTCCCCTGCCGTTCGATTCCGTTTCGGGTCCCGTGTCGCGTGACCATGATGGCGTGAGCGCCGGGGACCGTGCCAACGCACCCGGTCGCGCCCGGCGCCGGACGGCCGATTCGGTAGGGTCGGCGACGATGCACAAGACCCTGATCGTGACCAACGACTTCCCGCCCCGGCCGGGCGGCATCCAGGCCTTCCTGCACAACATGGCGCTGCGCCTGGACCCCGACCGGCTGGTCGTCTACGCCTCCACCTGGAAGCGGAGCCGGGAGGGCGTCGAGGCGACCGCCGCCTTCGACGCCGAGCAGCCCTTCACCGTCGTACGCGACCGTACGACCATGCTGCTGCCGACCCCCGGGGCGACCCGGTGCGCGGCCGGGCTGCTGCGCGAGCACGGCTGCACCTCGGTGTGGTTCGGGGCCGCGGCACCGCTCGGGCTGATGGCGCCGGCGCTGCGCCGGGCCGGTGCCGAGCGCCTGGTGGCCACCACCCATGGGCACGAGGCCGGCTGGGCCCAGCTGCCCGCGGCCCGGCAGCTGCTGCGCCGGATCGGCGAGGCCACGGACACGATCACCTACCTGGGCGAGTACACCCGCTCCCGGATCGCCGGCGCGCTCACCGAGCAGGCGGCGCAGCGGATGGTCCAACTGCCGCCCGGCGTCGACGAGAAGACCTTCCACCCGGCCTCCGGCGGCGACGAGGTGCGCGCCCGGCTCGGCCTCACCGACCGCCCGGTCGTCGTCTGCGTCTCCCGGCTGGTGCCGCGCAAGGGCCAGGACACGCTGATCCGGGCCATGCCCCGGGTCCTCGCCGCCGAGCCGGACGCCGTGCTGCTGATCGTCGGCGGCGGCCCCTACGAACAGGATCTGCGCCGCCTCGCCCGGGAGACCGGCGTCGACGCCTCGGTCCGCTTCACCGGCGCCGTCCCCTGGGCGGAGCTGCCCGCCCACTACGGCGCGGGCGATGTCTTCGCCATGCCCTGCCGCACCCGCCGCGGCGGTCTCGACGTCGAGGGCCTCGGCATCGTCTACCTGGAGGCGTCCGCGACCGGTCTGCCGGTCATCGCGGGCGACTCCGGCGGCGCCCCGGACGCGGTCCTCGACGGGGAGACCGGCTGGGTGGTCCGCGGCGGCGAACCCGGCGAGGCCGCCGAGCGCATCGTCACCCTGCTCGGCGACCCCGAACTGCGCCGCCGGATGGGGGAGCGGGGCCGCCGGTGGGTGGAGGAGAAGTGGCGCTGGGATCTGCTGGCCGAGCGCTTGAAGGAACTTCTCTGACAGTTCGACAACTGGCGGCCCGTCAATTAGTTCTGACGGGCCGTCAATTTCTTTGCGCTGCCGATCGCTTGAGGCGGTCCGCCTACTTCGCGTAGATCGCCTCGATGTCGTCCGCGTAGTCCTTGGCCACCACGTTCCGTTTGAGCTTCAGCGACGGCGTGAGATGGCCCGAGTCCTCCGTGAACTGGGACGCGAGGATACGGAACTTGCGCACCGACTCGGCCTTGGACACCGCCGCGTTGCCGTCGTTCACGGCCTCCTGGATCGCGGCGTTCAGGTCCGGGTCGTCGCGCAGGGACGCCGCCGTGGCACCCGCCGGCTTGCCGTGCTCCGCCGCCCAGCGCGCCAGGAACTCCTCGTCCAGCGTGACCAGCGCGCCGACGAACGGCCGCCCGTCGCCGACCACCATGCACTCCGCGACCAGCGCGTGCGCGCGGATACGGTCCTCGATCACCGCGGGCGCCACGTTCTTGCCGCCCGCCGTGACGATGATCTCCTTCTTGCGGCCGGTGATCCGCAGATACCCGTCCTCGTCCAGGGTGCCGATGTCCCCGGTGTGGAACCACCCGTCGGCCAGCGCCTCCGCCGTCGCGCCCGGGTTGTTCCAGTACTCCTTGAACAGGTGCTCGCCGTGCAGCAGCACCTCGCCGTCGTCCGCTATCCGCACCACGGAGCCGGGCAGCGGCTGACCCACGGTGCCGATCTTCTGCCGGTCCCACGGGTTGAACGCGGTCGCGGCGCAGGACTCGGTCAGGCCGTACCCCTCCAGCACCGTGAAGCCGATGCCCCGGAAGAAGTGGCCGAGCCGCTCGCCCAGCGGGGCGCCGCCGGAGATGGCGTACTCGCCCCGGCCGCCGAGGACCGCGCGCAGCTTGCCGTAGACCAGCTTGTCGAAGACCTTGTGCTTGATCTTCAGCCCCAACGACGGCCCGGACGCGGTGTCCTGGGCCTTGCTGTACGCGATCGCGGTGTCGGCCGCCTTGTCGAAGACGCCGCCCTTGCCGTCCGCCTGCGCCTTGGCGCGCGCGGAGTTGTAGACCTTCTCGAAGACCCGCGGCACACCGAGGATCAACGTCGGCCGGAACGCGGCCAGTTCATCGGTGAGGTGCTTGATGTCCGGGACGCAGCCCAGCTTGATGGGCGCCATCATCGGCGCGATCTGCACCAGCCGGCCGAAGACATGGGCCAGCGGCAGGAAGAGCAGCACCGAGCACTCGCCGGTACGGAACAGCGGACGCAGCCGCTCCACGATGTTGCCGCACTCCGCGAAGAAGCTGCGGTGGGTGAGCACACAGCCCTTGGGGCGGCCGGTGGTGCCGCTGGTGTAGACGATGGTGGCCGGGTCGTCGGCGCAGGCGAGCGAGGAGCGCTCGTCCACCGTCTCCTCCGACACGTCCTGGCCGAGCCGCTCCAGCTCCTCGACGGCGCCGGCCTCGATCTGCCAGACGTTCTTCAGCGCGGGCAGCGTGTCGCGTACGGCCTCCACGGCGGTCGCGTGCGCGTCCAGCTCCACGACACAGGCGGTCGCGCCCGAGTCGGAGAGGATCCACTGCACCTGCTCGGGCGAGCTGGTCTCGTACACCGGCACGGTCACCGCGCCCGCGCTCCAGATGGCGAAGTCGAGGAGCGTCCACTCGTAGCGCGTCCGGGACATCAGGCCCACCCGGTCGCCCGGCTGCACCCCGGCGGCGATGAGTCCCTTGGCCGCGGTGTGCACCTCGGCGAGGAACTGCCGGGCCGTCACGTCCTGCCAGGTGCCGCCGGACTTACGGGCGATCACGGCGACGTCGGGATGCTGCGCGGCGTTTCTGCGGACGATGTCGGTCAGGTTTCCGTCCGCAGGGACCTCGTACAAGGCCGGAAGGCTGAACTCGCGCAAGACTGCTGCTCCTCATAGGGCGCCGGCGCCACGACGTTGTGTGATGCGACGGTGCGGTCCAAGGCTCGGGCTGGTGCTCGGGGCTACCGGTGGCTGAAACCCAGAGCACGACTGGACTGCCCGGACGTTACCCGTCGGTATGCGGTTCCCGACAGGGGGTCCCGGTCAGATGTTCGCTGCGTCACACACGATGGCGTTCCTTCGCGCACAGTAGTCCACGGCCTCTCCGACCGGCGAGTAACCGCAGGCCACGACCGGGACTGTTCACCTGCGACACACACGCCTACGCTTGATCGCCATGGCATCCACACCCCCTCGAAGCAGCCGGCATCGCGTCCATGTGGTCAGCGATGTGCACGGCAACGCCCGGGACCTGGCGCGGGCCGGCGAGGGTGCCGATGCCCTGATCTGCCTGGGTGACCTGGTGCTCTTCCTCGACTACGCCGACCACTCGCGCGGCATCTTCCCCGACCTGTTCGGAGAGGCGAACGCCGACCGCATCGTGGAGCTGCGCACCGCCCGGCGCTTCGAGGAGGCCCGCGCCTTCGGCGCCGAGCTGTGGGGCGGGATCGAGGGCGACCGCTTCACCGCCATCGAGAAGGCGGTACGCAAGCAGTACGCCGAACTCTTCGCCGCGTTCCCCACCCCGACGTACGCCACCTACGGCAATGTCGACATGCCGCAGCTGTGGCCGGAATACGCCGGTCCCGGTGTCACCGTCCTCGACGCGCAGCGGGTGGAGATCGGCGGCTGGACGTTCGGCTTCGTCGGCGGCGGGCTGCGCACGCCCATGCGGACGCCGTACGAGATCTCCGACGAGGAGTACGCCGCGAAGATCGAGGCGGTCGGCGAGGTCGACGTGCTGTGCACACACATCCCGCCGGAGGTGCCGGAGCTGGTGTACGACACCGTCGCGCGCCGTTTCGAGCGGGGGAGCCGGGCGCTGCTGGACGCCATCCGGCGTACCCGGCCCCGGTATTCGCTCTTCGGGCATGTCCACCAGCCGCTGGCGCGCAGGATGCGGATCGGGGCGACGGAGTGTGTGAACGTGGGGCACTTCGCGGGCAGCGGCCGGCCGTGGGCCCTTCAGTGGTGACGGGGCGAGGACGGGGCCGAAGCGGGCGCACGGTAGCCTTCACGCTGCACACACGTGCGCAGTAGCGCACGGCAAGAGTCTCTTCGGTCCGCATCTGGAGGAGCCACGGCGATGGCGGAACACACCAGTTCGAGCATCACGATCGAGGCGGCTCCGGCCGACGTCATGGCGGTGATCGCCGACTTCGCCCGCTACCCGGACTGGACCGGTGAGGTGAAGGAGGCGGAGGTCCTCAAGACCGACGAGCGGGGGCGTGCCCAGGAGGTACGGCTCGTCATGGACGCCGGTGCGATCAAGGACGACCAGACGCTGGCCTACACCTGGGCCGGTGACAACGAGGTCTCCTGGACGCTGGTCAAGTCCCAGATGCTGCGCTCGCTCGACGGGTCCTACCTGCTGGCACCGGCGGGCCAGGGCGGCACCGAGGTCACGTACCGGCTCACCGTCGACGTCAAGATCCCCATGCTCGGCATGATCAAGCGCAAGGCGGAGAAGGTCATCATCGACCGCGCCCTGGCGGGCCTGAAGAAGCGCGTCGAGACCCCCTGACACCGGTCACCTCACCGCGACACCCCGCACGGAGTGTCCGTTACCGTTCGGACTCATGCGGACCATCCTGATCACGGGGCCCGGCGGCAGCGGGCGGACGACCGTCGCCGCCGCCACCGCGCTGCGCGCCGCCCGCGAGGGCAGTCGGACCTTGTTGTTGAGCGCGGAGCGCCCGGACACCCCCGGCGCGGCGCTGGGGACGCCGACCGGGGCCCGGCCCGTGGAGATCGAGCCCCGGCTCACCGCCTGGCGCCCCGACGCCGCCGCCGGCTTCCGCCAGGACCTCGCCGAGTTCCAGCAGCGCGCCGCCGGTGTCCTCGATCTGCTCGGCGCCTCCCGCCTGGACGCCGAGGAGGTCACCCCGCTGCCCGGCGCCGAGGAGCTGACGTTCCTGCGCGCACTGCGGGACGCCGCGCTCTCCGAGAAGTACGACCTTCTCGTCGTGGACCTGCCACCGCTGCCCGGGGCCCTCGCCCTGCTCGCCCTCCCCGAGGAACTGCGCCGCTATCTGCGCCGCCTGCTGCCCCCCGAGCGCCAGGCCGCCCGCGCCCTGCGCCCCGTGCTCGGCCGGCTCGCCGGTGTCCCCATGCCCGCCGACTGGCTGTACGAGACGGCGGGCCGCTGGGACGTGGAGCTGGCCGCCGTGGAGGCCGTACTCACCGACCGCGACACCGCCGTACGCCTCGTCGCCGAACCCACCCCCGCCGCCGTGGACGCCCTGCGCAACGCCCGGCTCGGCCTCGCCCTGCGCGGTCTGCGCACCGAGGCCCTCGTCGCCAACCGCGTCCTGCCCGACACCACCCCCGACACCTGGCTCGCTGGCCTGGTCGCCCAGCAGCGCAAGGCGCTCCGGGAGTGGGAGGCCGAGCGGGAGTGCGAGGTGCACGCCGTGCCGCACCTCGGCCGCGACCCGGGCTCCCCGGACGACCTCGCCGCCCTCGCCGTACCCGCCGTCACCGGCACCGACCGCCCCGTCGAGTGGCCCGTCGCCGACCGGATCGCCGAGGACGGGGTGCTGGTCTGGCACATCCCGCTGCCCGGCGCCATACGGGAGGAGCTCGACCTGATCCGGCGCGGCGACGAACTCGTGATCACCGCGAGCGCCTTCCGGCGGATCGTCTCCCTGCCCTCCGCGCTGCGCCGCTGCACCGTCTCCGGCGCCGGTCTGCGCGAGGGCGAGCTGCGGGTGCGCTTCGCCCCGGACCCCGGTCTGTGGCCCGCCGCCGCACGGTGAACGGGGCACGGCGGTTCGGGTAACGTCGTATACGTAAGGGCGTACCGCAGTCAGGAGTCCGCCATGAGCGAAGAGCGCCCAGCCGAACCGCACGAGGAGCCGCGGGTGAGCGACGCCGACGCCTGGGCCACGGCCTGCGCCGAGGACCTGGAGGCCGAGAAGGCCCGCCGCCGCACCACCTACGGCCCGCCCCCCGGCTCCGCCGCCGAGGAACTGAAGAAGCTCGTGGACTCGGTGGCCGACAAGCTGTCCGGCCTCCAGTCCCCGCTCGGCGCCCTCGCCGGACCCGCGGCCCAGCAGATGGTCAAGCAGGTCGTCCAGCAGGCGAAGGCCGCCGTCGAACCCGTCATAGAGCGCAACCCCGGCGTCTTCGACCATCTCGCCGCCGCCGGCGGCGAACTGCTCGCCGCCTACCGCTCCGCCGTCCAGTCCCAGGAACAGCGCTGGACCGCCGGTCCTGACGACGTCGCGGACGAGTGGCGCAAGGACCGCGAGGGCGACGGCGGCAAGGGGCGCGACCGGGGTGAGGGGGCCGGCTCCGGAGAGCGCATCGACCTGGACTGAAGCCCTCGCCCGCAAGGGCCTCGGGTACGGTTGGCCGTAGCGGGGCTCGACCGAACTGAGGGATTCATGGGACTCACCATCGGCGTCGACATCGGCGGCACCAAGATCGCGGCCGGCGTGGTCGACGAGGAAGGCAACATCCTCTCGACCTTCAAGGTGCCGACCCCCACCACGCCCGAGGCCATCGTGGACGCCATCGCCTCCGCGGTGGAGGGCGCGCGTGCCGGGCACGAGATCGTCGGCGTGGGCATCGGTGCGGCCGGTTACGTCAACCGGCAGCGCTCCACCGTCTACTTCGCCCCCAATATCGACTGGCGCAACGAGCCGCTCAAGGAAAAGGTCGAGGCCCGCACCGGCCTCCCCGTCGTGGTCGAGAACGACGCCAACGCCGCCGCCTGGGGCGAGTACAAGTTCGGCGCCGGCAAGGGCCACCGCAACGTCATCTGCATCACCCTCGGCACCGGCCTCGGCGGCGGCATCATCATCGGCAACAAGCTGCGCCGCGGCCACTTCGGGGTGGCCGCCGAGTTCGGCCACATCCGGATGGTCCCGGACGGCCTGCTGTGCGGCTGCGGCTCGCAGGGCTGCTGGGAGCAGTACGCCTCCGGGCGCGCCCTGGTCAGGTACGCCAAGCAGCGCGCCAACGCCACCCCCGAGAACGCGGAGGTGCTGCTCTCGCTCGGCGACGGCACCCCGGACGGCATCGAGGGCAAGCACATCTCCATGGCCGCCCGGCAGGGCGACCCGGTGGCCGTCGACTCCTACCGCGAGCTGGCCCGCTGGGCCGGCGCCGGACTCGCCGACCTGGCCTCCCTCTTCGACCCGTCCGCCTTCATCGTCGGCGGCGGCCTCTCCGACGAGGGCGAGCTGGTCCTCGACCCGATCCGCAAGTCGTACAAGCGGTGGCTGGTGGGCGGGAACTGGCGTCCCGTCGCCGATGTGATCGCGGCGCAGCTCGGCAACAAGGCGGGCATGGTCGGCGCGGCGGACCTGGCCCGTGAGCCCGATCCGATCATGTAACGATCGCTGGTGAGGGGGGTGGACCCACCCACCTCGGGGCGCGGCCGGCCACCATGAACCGGCTGCCGCGCACCCACCCCCCTGGGCGTACATTGATCCACATGGCGCCGCTCCCCAACTCCCACACAGAACCCGATGGTTCAGCCGTCGTCCGTGTGCTGAGCTACAACATCCGCTCCCTGCGCGACGACACCGATGCCCTCGCCCGGGTGATCACCGCCTGCGCGCCCGACCTGGTCCTCCTCCAGGAGGCGCCCCGGTTCTTCCGCTGGCGCAAGAAGCTCGCGCGGCTCGCCGGGGCCAGTGGTCTCGTCGTCCTCACCGGCGGCGGCACCACCGCGGGACCCGCGATCCTGTGCTCGCTGCGCGCCATCGTGGAGCGCACCGAGGACGTCCTGCTGCCGCTCACCCCCGGTCTGCACCGGCGCGGTCTGGCCACCGCGGTGGTCCGCTTCGGCGGCGCCCGGCTCGGGGTGATCAGCTGTCATCTCAGCCTCGACGGCACCGAGCGGTACGCCCAGGGCGGGCTGCTCCTCGACCGGCTCGACGGACTCGGTGTGGAGCACGCCCTGGTGGGCGGCGATCTGAACGAGGGCCCCGACGGCCGCACCTTCCACCTGCTCGCCGGTGCCCTTCAGGACTGCCGGGCGGTGGCCCCCTGGGGCGGCGAGGAGACCTGGACGCGGGACGCACCGGCGCGCCGTATCGACGCGGTGTTCGCCACCAAGGGCATCGAGGTCCTCGGCTGCGGGGTCCCCGAGGACCTGCCGGGCGTCAGCCGCGCCGACCTGACCGCCGCCACGGACCACCTCCCGGTCCTGGCCGCCCTGCGCGTCCCGGCCGCCGAACAGGAACCCGAGCCCGGCCAAGCCCTCTAACCCGGCCCCGGCTAGACCACGGCCCCCCGGCCCGGATCATCGTCGTCGTCCTCGTCCGTCCGCATCCGCGCCACCAGCGTCGCGAAGCCGCCGAGGAAGCCGCCGATGCCGAGGGTGGTCAGCCACCAGGTCATGTCCCAGCCGAGCAGCACCGCCACCAGCAGCAGGATCGGCCCGCCGACCACACCGAGCCAGGCGAACTTCGACGTGGTGTCGCCGGTGTCCAGCGGGGGCGGCTCGGGCGGCACGAAGTGGCCCTCGTCGTCCTCGTCGAAGTCGTCCTCGGACGCCTCCGGCGCACGGTGGTCGCGGGGGCCGACGCCGGGTGCGAAGGAGATGGAGCTGCCCAGCGGCCGGGCGGGCCGCGGCTCCTCCTTCTTCTTCTCCTTGCCGTCGTCCTTGTCGCCGTCGTCGCCCCCGTGCGCCGCGGCGTCCTTCTCCAGCTTCTCCAGCAGCGCGTCCTTCTCCAGCAGCGCCAGGTCCTCCACCGGCTTGAAGGGCTTGGCTCCCGGCGGGTCCGGCGGCTCCTCGCCGTATCCGGCCACGATGGCCCGCCAGGCGGCGTCCTCGTCGAAACGCAGCCCGTTCTCCTCCGGCTCCCGGTCCTCCCGGTCCTCGCGGCCCTCGGGACCCGGGTCGTGCTCAGCCAACTGCGGCCGTCCCTTCCTTGCCCGGAATCGGTGCGAGCCGGCCGATGAAACCGAGGCTCTCCTCGAAGATCCGGTCCGCGTCCACATCCAACGTCGCGACGTGGTAGCTGTGTTCCAGCACGATCTCCCGGACATCGGCGGACGAGATCCGCTCCAGCACCCGGGCCGAGTCGACGGCCGGTACGACATGGTCCTGGGCGCTGCGCAGCAGCAGCAGCGGCTGGTCGATCCGGGGCAGCTCGCCGTCGAGGCGGCGCAGGAACCGGCGCAGCGAGTGCGCCGCGTGCAGCGGCACCCGGTCGTAACCGGTCTCGGCCACGCCGCCCTTGGCGATGTCGCTGGCGATGCCCTTGGTGGACCGCACCAGATGCCGGGCCACGGGCAGGGCGTGCGCGGACAGGCCGTGGACCTTGTTCGCCGGGTTGACGACGACCACACCGCTGATCCGCTCGCCGTGCAGGGCGGCCAGCCGCAGCGCGAGGGCGCCGCCCATCGACAGGCCCGCGACGAACACCTGGGAACAGCGCTCGGACAGCAGCCGCAGCTCGCGGTCCACCTCCGCGTACCAGTCCTGCCAGCCGGTGAGCTGCATGTCCTCCCAGCGCGTGCCGTGTCCCGGCAGCAGGGGCAGCGACACGGTCAGGCCGTGCGCGGCGTGGTGCTCCGCCCAGGGGCGCAGTGACTGCGGGGAGCCGGTGAAGCCGTGACAGAAGAGGACGCCCACCTCGCCGCCGGAGTGGCGGTACGGCTCGGCTCCAGGGAGAACCGGCACCTTCGACGCTCCTGTTCCTGGGGAAGGGCCCCGCCGCCGTCGGCAGGGGCGTTGAGAGAACACGCGGATGTGCTTCACCGTACGCGACCGCACGGACACCGACCAGGGCCGTCGGGTGCTTTGACGGTCCAGGGGGTTAAGGTCTGTTCGACGGAAACGGGAGGCACACGGGTGTTGTACGGCACGATGAAGGTCGCCATCGGAGGGCCGCTGAAGCTCGCCTTCAGGCCCTGGGTGGAGGGCCTGGAGAACATTCCGGCCGAGGGAGCGGCCATCCTGGCCAGCAACCACCTGTCCTTCTCCGACTCGTTCTTCCTGCCGACGATGCTCGACCGCAAGGTCACCTTCATCGCGAAGGCCGAGTACTTCACCACGCCCGGGGTGAAGGGCCGGCTCACCGCCGCCTTCTTCAAGGGCGTCGGTCAGCTCCCGGTGGACCGTTCCGGTGCGCGCGGCGCCGGTGAGGCCGCGATCAAGAGCGGCATCGAGGTGCTGGAGCGCGGCGAGCTGTTCGGTATCTACCCGGAGGGCACCCGCTCGCCCGACGGCCGGCTCTACCGGGGCAAGCCCGGCGGTCTCGCCCGGGTGGCGCTCGCCACCGGTGCCCCGGTGATCCCGGTGGCGATGATCGACACCGAGAAGATCCAGCCGCCCGGCAAGGTGATGCCGAAGCTGATGCGGCCCGGCATCCGGATCGGCAAGCCCCTCGACTTCAGCCGCTACCAGGGCATGGAGCACGACCGCTTCGTCCTGCGCGCGCTGACCGACGAGGTCATGTACGAGATCATGAAGCTCTCCGGCCAGGAGTACGTCGACATGTACGCGACCGCCGCCAAGCGGCAGCTCGCGGAGGCGGCGAAGGCGGCCAAGGAAGCCGACAAGGCGGAGAAGGAAGCGGAGAAGGAAGAGGAGAGGGCGGAGAAGGCCAGGGAAGCGGAGAGCAAGTAGCCGCACGGGGTCAAGGGGTTCACGGGGTCTACGGGGGGCACGGGGGATGGCCGGGCGCGAGCGCGTGCTGAGGATGTCGGTGGAGCTGCCGCTGTGGCGTGCGCTCGCCGGGTACCGCGTGCTGACCATGCTGTACGCGCTCGGTCTGTGCGTCACCACGTACGACCAGTTCACCCGTCCGTGGATCGCGATCGGCTACGACGCCGTGCTCGCCGTCTGGACCCTCGCCACCCTGCCCCGGGTGCGCGGCGCGGCCAGCTGCACCAAGGGCTTCCTCGCCGCCGACCTGACCATCGCCCTCGCCGGCGTCCTGCTCACCGCGTTCGCCGACAGCCATCAGCGGATCGCGGGCGGCCCCACCCTGCCGACGATATGGACCGGCGGCGCCGTCCTCGCCTTCGCCATCAAGGGCGGCTGGCGCTGGGCCGCCGTCGCCTCCACGGTGGTGGCCGCCGCCAACCTGGTCGAGCGCGGCCAGCTCGCGCGGGACACCCTGCACAGCCTGATCCTCGTCTGGGTGGCCTCCATCGGCATCGGCTACGTCGTGGAGGTGGCCCGCGCCTCCGAACGCACCCTCGCCCGCGCCCTGGAGATCCAGGCCGCGACCCGGGAACGGGAGCGGCTGGCCCGGGACATCCACGACAGCGTGCTCCAGGTCCTCGCGATGGTGAAGCGGCGCGGCACCGCCCTCGGCGGCGAGTCGGCCGAACTGGGCAGGCTGGCCGGGGAACAGGAGGTGGCCCTGCGCACCCTCGTCGCCGGCGGCCTGCTGCCGGTCGCCCGCACCGCCGGGGACACCGCCGTACCGGTCGCGGAGCCGACGGGCCCGGCGTACGACGAAGGCCCGGACAGTGCCGGGCCGGTCGATCTGCGCACCCTCCTCGCGCCGTTCGCCCGCGACGGGGTGAGCCTGGCCGAGCCCGGCGCCCCGGTGCCGCTGCCACCGGCCGCCGCCCGGGAGCTGGCCGCGGCCGTCGGCGCCGCCCTGGACAATGTGCGCAGGCACGCCGGTGCGGGCGCGCGGGCCTGGATCCTGGTCGAGGACGAACCTGCGGACATCCTCGTCACCGTCCGGGACGACGGCCCCGGCATCCCCGAGGGACGGCTCGCCGAAGCCGAGGGCGAGGGGCGGCTCGGCGTCGCCCAGTCCATCCGGGGCAGACTGCGCGACCTCGGCGGCAGCGCCGAGCTGATCTCGGTGCCCGGCCAGGGCACGGAGGTCGAACTGAAGGTACCGAAGGGCGCCCTGGCGGCGCGGGGGAAGAAGGCGGAGCGGCGATGACACAGCGGCAGGACCCGATCAGGGTCATGGTGGTGGACGATCACCCCATGTGGCGTGACGCGGTCGCCCGGGACCTGGCCGAGTCCGGCTTCGAGGTGGTCGCCACCGCGGGCGACGGCGAACAGGCCGTGCGCCGCGCCAAGGCCGCCGCCCCCGAGGTGCTGGTCCTGGACCTCAATCTGCCCGCCAAGCCCGGCGTCCAGGTGTGCAAGGAACTCGTCGCGCACAACCCGGCGTTGCGCGTCCTGGTGCTGTCCGCGAGCGGTGAGCACGCCGATGTCCTGGAGGCGGTGAAGTCCGGCGCGACCGGCTATCTGCTGAAGTCCGCGTCCACCGGCGAACTGCTGGACGCGGTGCGCCGTACGGCCGTCGGCGATGCGGTGTTCACCCCGGGCCTCGCCGGACTGGTCCTCGGCGAGTACCGGCGCCTGGCCGCCGAACCGGTGCCCGCGCCCGACACCGACACCCCGGGCGCGCCCCGGCTGACCGAGCGGGAGACGGAGGTGCTGCGGCTGGTCGCCAAGGGCCTGAGCTACAAGCAGATCGCCGAACGCCTCGTCATCTCCCACCGCACCGTGCAGAACCACGTCCAGAACACCCTCGGCAAGCTCCAACTCCACAACCGCGTCGAGCTGGTGAGGTACGCGATCGAACGCGGCCTCGACGAGGAGTAGCGCCCGCCGCATCCGCCGCACCGGCCCCGACTCCCGCGGGCGTGCCCCGACTTCCATGGAAATCCCCCCGATTCACCCGTACCGCCTCTCCCGATGTGACGCGCATCACCATTAGCGTGACAAAGCGTCAGGCACTGCGGGTGAAGGGACATTTCCATGCGGGTCGGAGTACTGACCGGAGGCGGCGACTGCCCCGGGCTCAACGCCGTCATCCGGGGCATCGTGCGCAAGGGCGTGCAGAGTTACGACTACGAGTTCGTCGGTTTCCGGGACGGCTGGCGCGGCCCCCTCGAAGGCCGCGCCGTCCGCCTCGACATCCCCGCCGTGCGCGGCATCCTGCCCCGCGGCGGCACCATCCTCGGCTCCTCCAGGACCAACCCCCTCAAGATCGAGGGCGGCATCCGCCGGATCAAGGACAACCTCGCCAAGCAGGAGGTCGAGGCGCTGATCGCGATCGGCGGCGAGGACACCCTCGGGGTCGCCGCCCGGCTGTCCGGCGAGTACGGCGTGCCGTGCGTCGGCGTGCCCAAGACCATCGACAACGACCTGTCCGCCACCGACTACACCTTCGGCTTCGACACCGCCGTCAACATCGCCACCGAGGCCATCGACCGGCTGCACACCACCGCCGAGTCCCATATGCGGGTCCTGGTCTGCGAGGTGATGGGCCGGCACGCCGGCTGGATCGCCCTGCACTCGGGCCTCGCCGGCGGCGCCAACGTCATCCTCATCCCCGAGCAGCGCTTCGACCTCGACCAGGTGTGCGCCTGGATCACCTCGCGCTTCAAGGCGTCGTACGCCCCGATCGTGGTGGTCGCCGAGGGCGCCATGCCCAAGGACGGCGAGATGGTGCTCAAGGACCAGTCGCTGGACTCCTTCGGACATGTGCGGCTGTCCGGGGTCGGCGAGTGGCTGGCCAAGGAGATCGAGAAGCGCACCGGCAAGGAGGCCCGCACCACCGTCCTCGGGCACATCCAGCGCGGCGGCACCCCCAGCGCCTTCGACCGCTGGCTCGCCACCCGCTTCGGGCTGCACGCCGTGGACTGCGTGCGCGACGGCGACTTCGGCAAGATGGTCGCCCTGCGCGGCACCGACGTCGTACGCGTGCCCCTCGCCGAGGCGACCGCCAAGCTGAAGACGGTCGACCCGAAGCTCTACGAGGAGGTCGGGGTGTTCTTCGGCTGAGGCCGGGCGGACACACCGGGCTGTGGGCCGGACACCCGGCCCACAGCCCTTCGGCCGACGGCTTCAGAACGCGCTCGCGCCGCGCAGCCGGCCCATCGACTCCCCGACGATCGCCACCCCGTCGAGCGTCAGCACCGACTCCGGGTGGAACTGCACCCCCGCGAACCCGGGCCCCCGTACGGCATGCACCTCGCCGTTCGCCGCCCGGCTCACCTCGATCCCGTGCGCCGCCAGCTCCCGCGCCGCCTCCTCGTCGCAGCGGGCGGTGAAGCTGTTGTAGAAGCCGACGGTCTCGGGGCGTCCGAACAGCTCGATCTCCGTCTGCGCCCCCTGGTACGGCACCTCCTTGCGGACGATCTCCAGCCCCAGCTCCGCCGCGAGCAGTTCATGGCCCAGGCACACGCCCAGCACCCCGTGCCGGTGCTCCCGCAGCACGGTCCGGGCCAGCTCCCGCAGGAAGCGCATCTTCGGATCGGCCAGGTCCGAGGGGTCCCCGGGGCCGGGGCCCAGCACCACCGGGCCCTCGTGCGCGAGCACCGCGGCCCGCAGCCCCGGCTCGTCGTAGCGCCGTACCGTCACCGCCAGGCCCGTCGCGCGCAGCAGATGGGCCAGCATCGCGGTGAAGGTGTCCTCGCCGTCGACCACCAGGGCATGCCCGCTCACCTCGGCGGCCGGCTGCTGCATCCGCAGCCAGAACGGGGCGAGAGCGGCCCGCCGCCCGTCCAGCGCGGCCCGCACCCGGGGATCGTCGGCCAGCCGGGGCAGCTCCCGCTCCGCGCGCGGCCGACCGGGCCGCACCCCGAGGGCCGCGAGCACGCCCGCCGCCTTGGCGTGGGTCTCGGCGACCTCGCCCGCCGGCTGTGAGCCGCGCACCAGCGTGGCCCCGACCGGCACCCGCAGCCGCCCGTCCGCGCCGATGTCGGCGGTGCGGATCAGGATGGGGGAGTCCAGGGTCTGCGTGCCGCCGGTGCCCCGCCCGAGCAGGGCCAGCGCACCGGCGTAGTACCCGCGCCCCCCGACCTCGTGCCGCTCGATCACCCGGCACGCGTTCTGCACCGGCGACCCGGTGACCGTCGCCGCGAACATGGTCTCCCGCAGCACCTCCCGGGCGTCCAGGGAGGACTTCCCGCGCAGCTCGTACTCGGTGTGCGCGAGATGCGCCATCTCCTTCAGCCGCGGCCCGACGACGACCCCGCCCATGTCGCCGACGGTGCACATCATCTTCAGCTCCTCGTCGACCACCATCGACAGCTCCTCGATCTCCTTGCCGTCGGCGAGGAAGTCCAGCAGGTGCTCCGGCGTCGGCCCCTCGGCGGGATAGCGGTAGGTCCCGCTGATCGGGTTCATCACGACCGTGCCGCCCGACATCCGCACATGCACCTCGGGACTCGCGCCGACCAGCGTCCGGTCCCCGGTGTGCACCACGAACGTCCAGTACGCCCCGCGCTCGCCCTCCAGCAGCCGCCGGAACAGCGCCAGCGCGTCCGCCCGGCCGAACCCCGGGATCGCGCCCTCGTACGTCCGCCGGATCACGAAGTTCGCGCCCTCGCCCCCGCCGATCTCCTCTTCCAGGACCCGCCCGACGATCCCGGCGTACTCCTCGTCGCCGACGTCGAAGCCGCCGCCCTCGACCCGGACTTCGTGCGCCGGGAGCCGCCGCAGCGCCTCGTCCAGCGGGATCTCGTACGACTCCTCGGGCGTCAGCACCAGGAGCGGGGTGCCGTCGTCGCGGACGTCGAAGCCGCGCTCGCGGATCTGCCGGAACGGCACCAGGGCGAGGCCCTCGTCCGGCAGCTCGGCGAGCCGGTCGCGGCTGCCGACCGGGCCGATCAGCACCTCCACCGGATGCTCGGCGCGGCCCGGCACCCGGCGGCGCAGCAGGGCGAAGGGGCGGGGGTCGGACAGCAGGTCCCTGAGGTCCACGGGTCGGTCTCCTACTCGGTCAAGGAGAGGAACGACCCCGGAGAACACCGAAGGCCGCCCCTCGGGCGGCCTTCGCGAAATCTGGGTGCGCGCGATCAGTGGGCCGCCGAAGAAGCGGTCCACCACCAGTTCTGGTCGGAAAGCGCGAACATGCGAAAGACCCTACCCCACCCCGAACCGTCCACGAATCAGTCACCGCGTCTCATTTTCCGGGCGACTCGTGGAACACGGGACACGACCCCGTAATGTGTACGAGGTGACCGTGAACGCTAAGACCAGCGCGAGCGCTGGCAACACCTGGCGAGACCTGCCCGCGGCGCAGCAGCCCGAGTACCCCGACACCGAGGCTCTGCGCGCAGTGATCGCGGACCTCGAGTCGTATCCGCCGCTCGTCTTCGCGGGCGAGTGCGACCAGCTGCGCGCCCGGATGGCGGCCGTCGCCAAGGGAGAGGCGTTCCTCCTCCAGGGCGGCGACTGCGCCGAGGCATTCGACGCGGTGTCCGCCGACCAGATCCGGCAGAAGCTCAAGACGCTGCTCCAGATGGGCGCCGTCCTCACCTACGCGGCCTCCGTGCCCGTGGTGAAGGTCGGCCGCATCGCCGGCCAGTACTCCAAGCCCCGCTCCAAGCCGACCGAGACCCGCGACGGGGTGACGCTGCCGACCTACCGGGGCGACTCCGTCAACGGCTTCGACTTCACCGAGGCCGCCCGCATCCCGGACCCCGAGCGGCTCAAGCGGATGTACAACGCCTCCGCGTCCACGCTGAACCTGGTGCGCGCCTTCACCACCGGCGGGTACGCCGACCTGCGCCAGGTGCACGCCTGGAACCAGGACTTCGTGAAGACCTCCCCCTCCGGCCAGCGCTACGAGCAGCTGGCCCGGGAGATCGACAACGCGCTGAACTTCATGCGGGCCTGCGGCACCGACCCGGAGGAGTTCAAGACCGTCGAGTTCTTCTCCTCGCACGAGGCGCTGCTGCTGGACTACGAGTCCGCCCTGACCCGGGTCGACTCCCGCACCGGCAAGCTGTACGACGTCTCCGGGCACATGGTGTGGATCGGTGAGCGCACCCGCCAGCTGGACCACGCGCACATCGAGTTCGCCTCGAAGATCAACAACCCGATCGGCATCAAGCTCGGCCCGAGCACCACGGCCGAGGAGGCGCTGAAGTACATCGACCGCCTCGACCCCGACCGGGAGCCGGGCCGGCTGACCTTCATCGTCCGGATGGGCGCCGACAAGATCCGCGACCATCTGCCCGAGCTGGTCGAGAAGGTCACGGCGTCCGGCGCCACGGTGGCCTGGGTGACCGACCCGATGCACGGCAACACCTTCGAGGCGGCCTCCGGGCACAAGACCCGCCGCTTCGACGATGTACTCGACGAGGTGAAGGGCTTCTTCGAGGTGCACAAGGGCCTCGGCACCCACCCGGGCGGCATCCATGTGGAGCTGACCGGCGACGATGTCACCGAGTGCGTGGGCGGCGGCGACGAGATCTTCGTGGACGACCTGCACCAGCGCTACGAGACGGCCTGTGACCCGCGGCTCAACCGCAGCCAGTCCCTCGACCTGGCCTTCCTGGTCGCGGAGATGTACCGGGACCAGTAGCGATTCCCGCACCGAAGGCGCGCTGGGGCGCGGATCACATGGGATCCGCGCCCCTCGCCCTTTTGCGGTCGTGAAGCGGCGGGTAAGGTTAGGTTTGCCTCACCGGGAACGGGACGGCAGAGTTACGGCGATCCCGTCGGGAGGTGAGTCCGCGTGTACGTGTGCAGCTGCTTCGGCATCACCGAGGCCCAGGTCCAGCAGCACGCCGAGGACGGCGCCGCCACCCCGCGCCAGATCGCCTCCGCGTGCAAGGCCGGCACGGACTGCGGCCGCTGCGTACGACGCATCCAGGCCCTGCTCGGCCGGGGCGCCTGCCCCCGCCGCGAGCTGATCGAACAGCGCGCCCCGGCGACCCTCGACCGACTGGACGACGCCGCCTGAGGCCCCGCCCCTAGAAGCTGCCGGTGCCCGGCCCCGAGGGGTCCGGCTGGCTCTGCTCGATCACCGTGGAGATGTACAGCGCCTCGCCCAGCTTGTCGACCAGTTCCAGCTGGGTGTCCAGGTAGTCGATGTGGTGCTCCTCGTCGGCCAGGATCGCCTCGAAGATGTTCGCGGACGTGATGTCGTCCTTGTCGCGCATGACCTGCACGCCCCGGCGCAGCCGGTCGATCGCCTCGACCTCGATCTGCCGGTCGGCCCGGAACATCTCGGTCACCGTCTGCCCCACCTCGATGTGGGAGAGCCGCTGGTAGTTCGGCAGCCCGTCGAGCAGCAGGATGCGGTCGGTCAGGATCTCCGCGTGCCGCATCTCGTCGAACGACTCGCGCCGGGTGTACTCCGCCAGCTTGGACCACCCGCGGTGGTCCTGGATCTTGGAGTGCAGGAAGTACTGGTTGATCGCCGTCAGCTCGGCGGTCAACTGCTCGTTGAGCAATTCGATGACGTCGGGGTCGCCCTGCATCGCAGCGGCTCCTTCCACACGGATGTCTCCCGCACGGATATCGGGGGAGGTGTGGGCCGCATGATTGCACCGGATGCGAAGATCGTCCAGTAAGTGTCGACTTAGTAAGTGTGCCGAGGTTTGATGGCGTTTGACCGTTTCGGGGAGGGGCGGTCAAGGGCACTGCCCCAGGTCTGTCAGGATGGTTACATGGGTCATCCGGTGGAGCGAGAGTCTGGAGCAGCGGCAGGGTCCGAGCTTCCGCCGGGGCAGCGACTCCAGCGCGGCTGGCCGGTCACGCACTACGGACCCGTCCCCAAGTTCCGGCCCGAGCGCTGGGACTTCCGGGTCTTCGGCGCCACCGCCGACGGCGACAAGCACTGCTGGAACCACGAGGAGTTCACGGCCCTGCCGTACGCCACCGTGGTGGCCGATCTGCACTGCGTGACCAAGTTCAGCATGCTGGGCGCGGAGTGGGGCGGGGTCCCGGCCGCCGCGATCGTGGACCTGGCACCGCCGGCCCCGGACGTCACCCATGTGATGGTCTGGGCGGAGTACGGCTTCAGCTCCAATCTGCGCCTCGCGGACTTCCTCTCCGACCGCGCCCTCTTCGCCACCCACAAGGACGGCGAGCTGCTGACCGCCGAGCACGGCTTCCCGGTCCGTCTGATCGTGCCCCATCTGTACGCCTGGAAGGGGCCCAAATGGGTGCGGGGCGTGGAGTACATGACGGCCGACCGGCGCGGGTTCTGGGAGGAGCGCGGGTACCACAACGTGGGCGATCCCTGGAAGGAACAGCGCTACTCCTACCAGGAGGAGCCGGGGGAGGGACCGGAGCTGTGAGGGTCCGGGCGATGGCCCCCGGGCGACGCGGTTCGGCGGTCCCGGAGGCGCGCGGGCCGGTGGCGCTGGAGGCGCGTGGGCCGGTGGTGCCGGAGGCGCGCGTCAGCCGTCCCTGAGGCGCTTGAGCCGGGCCACGTCCGCCGCGTGCCCCTCCTTGCCGCCGGGGGTCTCGATGACCAGCGGGACGCCCGCGGTCGCCGGGTGGTTCATCAGGGCACGGAAGGGCTCCTCGCCGATATGGCCGGAGCCGATGTTCTCGTGCCGGTCCTTGTGCGCGCCGACCACGTCCTTGGAGTCATTGGCGTGGATCAGCTTCAGCCGCCCCTCGCCGACGGTCTCCACCAGCAGGTCGAGCGTCTGGTTCATGCCGGCCGGGCCGGTCAGATCGTGCCCGGCGGCGAAGATGTGGCAGGTGTCCAGGCACACACCCAGCTTGGGGTGGGCGTCCAGCGCCTCGAAGTACGGCCCGAAGTCCCAGGTCCGCGAGCACAGCGAGGCACCCTGGCCCGCGGTGGACTCCAGCAGCAGGAACGGGTCGTCGTCCCGGGTCAGCTCGTCCAGCAGCGGCAGCATGTGCTCCCGCACCTGCTTCAGGGCCACCTCACGGGCCCGTCCGCCGGTCGCGCTGCCGGTGTGCACCACCACGCCGAGCGCGCCGATCTCCCGGCCGCGCCGCAGCGAGTGCCGCAGCGACTCCACCGACTTCTCCACGGTCGCCTCGGTGTGCGAGCCGAAGTTGATCAGGTAGGGGGCGTGCACGTACGCCGGGACCGACTCCTCGGCGCAGGCCGCGCGGAAGGCCTCGTCCTGCTTCGGGTTCCCGGCGGGGGTGGCCCAGCCGCGCGGGTTGGCCACGAAGACCTGGACGGTCTCGGCCTTCAGCTCATGGGCGTACGACAGCCCCACGGAGTGCAGACCGCCGGCCACCGGGACATGGCCGCCGACCGGATTGCGCGGAAGGGACCGGGGGAGGGACGAGGAAACGGAACTCACCCTTTCAGGGTGTCATGTCCGCGGGCGCGCCCGGACCGGCCCCGGAGGTGAACCCGGTCACCGGCTCGCCGTCCGGGCGCCGCGGCCTCACCTGATGGTGATCGTGATCGTGGACCCCTTGGGCGCGGTCTTCCCGCCCTCGACGGACTGCTTCCGCACGGTGTCGCCGAACAGCCCGAGGATCCCGCGGTCCTCGTTGACCTTGAACCCGGCGTCCTCCAGCGCCTGGTGGGCGTCGTCCACGCTGTCGCCGGTCACGTCCGGGACCTCGATCATCTGCGGGCCCTTGGACAGGGTGAGCGTCACCGTGTCGCCCGCGGCGGCCTGCTTGCCGTCGCCGGGGCTCTGCCGGGCCACCTTGCCCTTGTCGTACTCGGAGTTGACCTGCTCGCTCGCGATCTTCACCTTGAGCCCGGCGCTCGTCAGCTCCTGCCGCGCGTCGGCGGGGTCGTCGCCGGTGACGTCCGGTACGTCGATCGGGCTGCCCTTGCTGACGGTCAGCGCGATCGCCGAGCCCGCGTGCCGCTCGGTGCCCGACGTGGGGGCGGTGGAGATCACGGCGCCCGCGTCGACGTCGTCGCTGAACTCCCGGCCGACCATGCCCGGCTCCAGACCGGCCGCCTTGAGCTTCTGCCGGGCCTCGGCGAGCGGCAGGCCGGCCAGGTCCGGCACCTTGACCGTCTCCGGGCCGAGCGAGACGGTCAGCGTCACCGCGTCATGGTCCCGGATGCGGGCGCCGGGCGCCGGGTCGGTGCTGATCACGGTGCCGCGCTCGACGGTGTCGTCGTAGGCCCGCTGCACCTTCCCGATGTGCAGCCCGGCGTCCTGGAGCCGGTCCCGGGCCTGTGCCTCGGTCTTCGTCAGCAGCGGCGGGACCTTGGTGAACTGGCCGGAGTTGATGTACCAGACCCCGGTGCCGGCGCCGAGCACCAGGAGCACGGCGACGGCGATGGTCAGCATGAGCCGCCGGGACCGGCGCGGGGGCGCCGCGGGCGGGGTCTGGAAGCGGGTGGTGCGGCTGACGCCGTCGCCGTCCTCGTTGACGGGGAGCGGGCGGGGCACGGTGAGCGCGCGCGGGATCACGCTCGTACGGTTCTCCGCGTTCTCGTGCTCCACCGTCCTGGCCTGGGGCGGTACGGCGTCTAGCTGCTCCTCGGTCAGCGCCTCGCGGGCCTCCCGGGCCTCGGCGAGCAGCGCGACCGCGTCGCAGGGGCGTACCTCGGGGTTGCGGGCGGTGGCCGAGGCGACCAGTTCGTCCAGCCGCGGGGCCAGCCCCGGCGCCAGCGCGGAGGGCGGCGGCACGTCCTCGTTGATGTGCCGGTAGAGCACCTGCGCGGGGGAGTCCCCGGAGTGCGGCTTGGCGCCGGTCAGCATCTCGTAGAGCACGACACCGCAGGCGTACACGTCGACGCGGGGGTCGGCGGTGCCCTGGTCGATCTGCTCGGGGGCGAGATAGGCGACGGTGCCGAGCACGGAGCCGGTCGTACTGGTCACCGTGTCCACGGAGCGGACCAGGCCGAAGTCGGCGACCTTGACCCGTCCGTCGTCGCCTATCAGCACGTTCTCGGGCTTCATGTCGCGGTGCACGAAACCGGCCCGGTGGGCGGCGCCGAGCGCGGCGAGCACCGGCTCCAGGATGTCCAGGGCGGCACGCGGCCGCAGCGCGCCGCGCTCGCGCAGCACGTCACGCAGGGTGCACCCGGCGACGTACTCCATCGCCATGTACACATACGAGCTGTCGGTGCCCTGGTCGAAGACCTGCACCACATTCGGATGGTCGAGCCGGGCCGCGGACTTCGCCTCGCGGATGAACCGCTCCACGAAGACGCCGTCGGCCGCCAGCGCGGGATGCATCACCTTCAGTGCGAGCACCCGGTCCAGGCGCATGTCCAGCGCCCGGTACACCGTCGCCATCCCGCCGGCCGCGATCCGCGCGTCCACGCGATACCGACCGTCGAGCACGTGCCCGACGAGGGCGTCCTGAAGGGTCATGTCCACACGCCGAGTCTACGAGCCCCCACGGACATCCCCCGCCCCTCCGCCTCTCCCACCAGGGCACTGAAGCCGACCTGTGACGCTTCTTACGCAGGGACGCCATATTCCGCGGGAGGCGGCGGCCGGTGCACGGGTGGAGAGCCGCCGACGGTGAGCGCGCCCCACGGGGAGGTCCGGCCCTCCGGCCGAGAGTTTCGAGTGGTGCGGGGGTGGGAGACGAAGGCGGCGTGCGGGCGCCGGTTCAGAACGCGGGGCGCTCGGGGTCGAGCACGGCCAGGCCCGCCGCGGGCGAGGACGCCTCCGCCCAGTACCGGCGAGGTATCCGCCCCGCCAGCCGCGCCAGCCGCCCCCCGGTCACCGCGTGCCGCATCGCCGCCGCCATCACCTCCGGCTCCCGCGCCCGCGTCACCGCCGACGCCAGCATCACCCCCGCACACCCCAGCTCCATCGCCAGCGCCACGTCCGACGCCGTACCCGCCCCCGCGTCCAGGATCACCGGCACCCCCGCCCGCTCCACGATCAACTGGAAGTTGTGCGGATTGCGGATCCCGAGCCCCGACCCGATCGGCGACCCCAGCGGCATCACCGCCGCACACCCCACGTCCTCCAGCTTCCGCGCGAGCACGGGATCGTCATTGGTGTACGGCAGCACCGTGAACCCGTCGTCCACCAGCGTCTCCGCCGCCTCCAGCGTCTCCACCGGATCCGGCAGCAGCGTCCGCTCGTCGGCGATGACCTCCAGCTTCACCAGCGACGTGCCCAGCGCCTCCCGCGCGAGACGCGCCGTGAGCACGGCCTCCCCGGCGGTGAAGCACCCCGCCGTGTTCGGCAGCACCCGGATGCCGAGCTTCTCCAGCACGGACAGCACCGAGCCGTGCACGGACGGATCGACCCGCCGCATCGCGACCGTCGTCAGCTCCGTCCCCGAGGCCACCAGCGCCCGCTCCAGCACCTCGAGGCTGGGCGCCCCGCCGGTACCCATGATCAACCGCGACCCGAAGGCCGTACCCCCGATGACCAGGCGATCGTCGGTCATGACTCAGCCCCCCTGCACCGCGGTGAGCACCTCGACCCGGTCGCCCTCGGCGAGCGCGGTCCCGGCCCACTGCGCCCGCGGTACGACCGTCTCGTTGACGGCGGCCGCGACCCCGGCGGGGGCCCGCACGAGGGACCGTACGACGGCGTCGAGCGCGGTACCCGGCGCGATCTCCCGGCGCTCCCCGTTGACGGAGACGGTGATGGTGGACGACACGGCGCTCATACGGTCTGCTCCAGTTGCTGCGTGCGCGGCGCGCCGAAGCGCTCCGGCGTGAACGGACGGGCTTCCTCGGGCAGCGGGCCTCCCGCCAGCAACTGCCCCATCACATCCCCGGTGACCGGCGTGAGCAGCACCCCGTTGCGGTGGTGCCCGGTCGCCAGCAGCAGCCCGTCGAGCCCGGACGGTCCGAGCAGCGGCGCGTTGTCGGGGGACCCCGGCCGCAGCCCGGCCCGGGTCTCGGTGAGCGGCAGCTCGGTGATGCCCGGCACCAGCTCGTGCGCGTCGCGCAGCAGCTCGTACACCCCGCCCGCGGTGACCGTCGTGTCCCAGCCCAGCTCCTCGCTGGTGGCGCCGACGACCAGCTCGCCGTTCTCCCGGGGCACCAGGTACAGCTGCCCGCCCCGGACCACGGCGCGCACGGTCCGGCTGAGGAACGGCGCGTACCGCTCGGGCACCGCCAGCCGCAGCACCTGTCCCTTCACCGGCCGTACCGGCGGCACCAGCTCCGGGGGCACCCCCGCGAGCCGCCCGCTGAGGCTGCCGCCCGCGAGCACCACCTGCCCGGCGGTGAGCGGCGCCCCGTCCGCCGTGGTGACCCCGACGGCCCGGCCCCCCGCGACGTCCAGCCGCCGCGCCCACGCCCGGTGGAACACCACCCCGGCCCGCTCGCACGCGGTCACCAGCGCCGCGGCCAGCCGGCGCGGATCGATCTGGTGGTCGCCGTCGACCCGCAGCCCGCCGCGCACCCCGGGTGCCAGCATCGGCTCAAGACGGCGGCACTCCCGCCCCGACAGCCATTGTGCGTCCAGGCCGCAGCGCTGCTGGAGGGCGTGCAGTTCGCGCAGATGGGCGCGGTCGTCGGCGTCCAGCGCGACCGCGAGCGTGCCGCAGCGCCGGTAGCCGAGGTCCCGGCCGCTCGCCTCGGTCAGCTCGGCCACGAAGTCGGGGTAGCGGCGCGCCGACTCCAGATTGAGGGCGAGCAACGTCTCCTCGCCGTAGTGCAGTTCGGTGACCGCGGCCAGCATCCCGGCCGCGACCTGCGCGGCCCCGCCGCCCGGAGCCGGATCCACCAGGGCCGTCGCGAGCCCCCGGCGCGCCGCGCGCCAGGCCGTGACCAGACCGATGATCCCGCCCCCGACGACGAGGACGTCGGATGTGCCCGATGTGCCCGATGCGCCCGGTGCATGGGACGTATGGGATCTATGGGACACGTGTGGCGTATCGGATGTGTATGACGTACGTGACGGCATGGGCGTCCAGCCCCTCCCTTCGCCGGCATGACCCGGATCAGGTTCGTACGGTCGGAGGCCGCCAGCCTCCCTCTCAGCCCGGTGCGTCCGGGCTCCCGCGAGTGCTTGTACGGTGGCCACCCTAGCCCGCCCCCCTCCTCACCCGTAAGGGAGCCCCTGGTCATGGCCCCGTCGCTGGACGGACTGGTCCTCGCCCCCGTCGCCGACCAGTCCGCAGGTCAGGTCGGTACCCGGACCCGCTTCGCCTACCACGAGCAAGGCGGCGCGATCTGGGCCGAGTACCGGGGCGGCGACATCGTCCGCGGCCATCTGGTCGGCACCCGCGCGGGCGACCGCCTGGACTTCCGGTACGTGCAGCTGCGCACCGACGGCAGCACGGCCTGCGGCCACTGCGTGTCCACGGTCGTGGAACTGCCCGACGGCCGGGTGCGCCTGGAGGAGACCTGGGAATGGGAGTCGGGACCCGGCTCCGGCACGAGCATCGTGGAACAGGTCACCGCGCACGCCCCCTGACTGACTGATCGTCATCTGTCTATGGTGATCGGGTGAGCGAGCAGACAGCCCAGGAGGGCACGGCAGGGATCCGGCGCGTGGTCGTCGTCGGCGCGGGCATGGCCGGGGTACAGACCGCGGTCGCCCTGCGGGAGAGGGGTTTCGCGGGCGAGGTGACCGTCATCGGCGCCGAACCGCACCAGCCGTACGACCGGCCGCCGCTGTCCAAGGCCGTCCTGCTCGGCAAGGCCGAGGACTCCGCCTTCGACCTCGACTTCGACGCGCTCGGCGTGGACCTCAGGCTCGGCTGCGAGGTCCTCGGGGCCCGCCCCGCCGACCATGAACTGGACACCGAGGCGGGCCCGGTGCCCTACGACGTCCTGGTGCTCGCCACCGGCGCCGAACCGGTCACCCTGCCCGGCACCGAGGGCGTCCCCGGTGTGCATCTGCTGCGCACCCTGGACGACGCCGAACGGCTGCGGCCCGTGCTCGCCCGGCAGCACGACATCGTGGTCGTCGGCGCCGGCTGGATCGGCGCCGAGTTCGCCACGGCCGCCCGGGAGGCCGGCTGCGCGGTGACCGTCGTCGAGGCCGCCGACCGGCCGCTCGCCGGGGTGCTGCCCGCCGAGGTCGCCGCCCCCATGACCCGCTGGTACACCGACAGCGGCGCCGAACTGCGCACCGGCGCACGCGTGGAGCGCGTCGAGCCCGGCGCGGTGGTGCTGGCCGACGGCACCCGGCTGCCCGCGGGCGCGGTCGTCGTCGGCATCGGCGCCCGCCCCGCCACCGGCTGGCTGACCGGCTCCGGCATCGAGCTGGGCGCGGCGGGCGAGGTCGTCACCGACGCCCGGCTGCGCGCCTCCGCGCCCGATGTGTACGCCGTCGGCGACTGCGCCTCCTTCCCCTCGGCCCGCTACGGCGAACGCCTTCTCGTGCACCACTGGGACAACGCCCTCCAGGGTCCGCGCACCGTCGCCGCCGGCATCCTCGGCGAGACCACCGCCGTCTACGACCCGGTGCCGTACTTCTGGTCCGAGCAGTTCGGCCGCTTCGTCCAGTACGCCGGCCATCACGCCGCCGCCGACCGGCTGGTCTGGCGCGGCGACCCCGCGGGCCCCGCCTGGACGGTGTGCTGGCTGCGCGCGGACCGCCTGGTCGCCCTGCTGGCCGTGGGCCGGCCGCGCGATCTCGCCCAGGGCCGCAGGCTGATCGAGGCGGGCCGCCCGCTGGACGCGGCGGCGCTGGCGGATCCGGGCCGGCCGCTGAAGGACGCCACGACCGGCTGAAGCCGCCACCGGCACACCGGCATAAAGCACCACACCCGGCCGAACGCCTACGCTAGTACTCGTGACCGAGATTGACACGAAGATCGACGCTCTCGTCCCCGCCTGGCTCACCCTCCCCGACATCGCCGAACAGTTCGGCATCGAGGTGACGCGTGTGCGGCAGATGGTCAAGGACGGCCAGCTCATCGCAGTACGCCGAGGCGAGAACCGTGCGCTGCACGTTCCCGCCGCCTTCATCGACGAGGACAAGATCGTCAAGGGCCTGACCGGAACCCTGACGCTCCTGCGGGACGACGGCTTCACGCCCGAAGAGATGATCGAATGGCTCTTCACCCCCGACCCGACCCTGCCCGGCACCCCCGCGCAGGCGCTCAGCGAGAATCGCGGCACGGAGGTGAAGCGCCGCGCCCAGGCGCTCGCCGTCTGAGCCCGACCGTCTGAGCCCGACTGTCTGAGCCCGACTGTTCTGAGGGGGTGGCGTACGACGCCCCGCGCGCCGTGCGCCACCGCCCGCCCAGCACCCACACCGACCCCGGGGGACCCACGCATGTCCGACACCGCCCGCGCCGAGCTCGCCGACGCCCGGCTGTACCTGTGCACGGACGCCCGCAGGCGCCAGGGCGACCTGCCCGAGTTCCTGGACGCGGTGCTGGCCGGCGGCGTCGACATCGTGCAGCTGCGCGACAAGGGCATGGAGGCCGCCGAGGAACTGGCCTGCCTGGAGGTCCTCGCCGAGG
>NZ_MUNF01000379.1 GCF_002154555.1 Streptomyces murinus | reverse complement strand
GATCGAGGGCCCCGCCGGCGGCAACTGGCTGATCCCCCTCGACTCCCCGTCCGCCACCCCCTCCACCGACTGGGAGGTCGCCCACGTCGCCCTGGACTCCGTCGAGTTCTGCCACCTGGCCGCGGGCCACCTCCTCCCGGAGGAAGCGGCGGCGGGCCAACTCGGCGACAAGGAGGCGATCAGGGATGTGCTGTATGCGACGGCGTCGTTGAGCAGGATGTGACACAGGAAAGGGCGCCCGGCGGAGTACGTGCCGCGGGGCGCCCTTCGCTGTTCTGCGCGTCCTACGAGAACTGGCGGAGGAAGTCCATCCAGGTCTCGTGGGAGAAGGTGAGGAGGGGCCCATTGTCCTGCTTGCTGTCCCGGACGGCCCGGCCGACGGGGGCCGTGTCGGCGACCTCGACGCAATCGCCGTGCTGACCTGAGTACGACGACTTCCAGAAGGGGCCCTCTACCTCGGTCACGATCAGTCTTCCTTGATGCTCCGCAGTATGTCCCGGATGAGCTTCATGCTCGCCTCCGGCGCCAGTGCTGCCGATCGTAGTACGTCGAACATGTTGCCGTAAGCGGCGAGATCCTCCGGGGCTTCCAGAACGGACGTCCCCCGAAGATTCTCGATAGCCACGGCATCCACCGTGGGTTCGGAATCGAAGCTGAAGGAAGAGAAGCCGGCGGTGGTGACCGCAAGCGCACCCGCGCCGAACGGGAGAACCTGCACGGTCACGTTCTTGCGCTTCGCCGCCTCAAGGATCGCGGTCAGTTGCTCCCGGTGGATGTCGACACTCACCAAGGGCTGCGCCACCACCACTTCCCAGAGGATGGCGGCATACGTCGCGCCGCCTTCCTCGATCTTCGCCTGCCGACCTTCTCGAACTTCGACCAGCCGACTGATCTCATCGGGAGCGATGTAGTCAGGCCCTTCCGTGATGACCGCCCGTGCGTAGGAAGGGGTTTGCAGCAGGCCGGGAACAAGCGCGGGCTGCCACTGGCGGATATAGGTCGCGTCGTCCTCCAACGCGATGTGGTCGACGTAGTCGGGCCGCAGATGTTCGGCGTGCTCAAGCCACCAGCCACGGTTCTTCGAGTGCTTGGCCAACTCCTCAAGCTTCGCGCGCACATCGGCATCCGTGATGCCGTAGGCGTCGAGCAGCAGTCGCACCTCGATCACGCGGGGCGTGGCCTGACCGGACTCGATGCGACTGATCCGTGCCTGGCTTGACGCGATGATCTCAGCTGCTTGCGGCTGATCCAGCTTCGCGGCCTGTCGGTACTGCCTGAGTGCTGCACCGAGACGCCTGCTGCGCACCGTCGGCCGTCCACCTGTGGGCAATGGGGCCTCCCCTCTCCGTCGGAAACCATCCCACACAAGGTGACAACTCAGAGAGTGCATCACGCGATTGAGGGACATCAATGCATGTATTCATCGATTCTCATTGCAGAGATGCTGAATCCAGCGCTAGCTTCTCGACCGGCGCCACATCGACGCCTGTCTTGACGCAACGTCAGGAGGTACGGCATCCCCATGCCCGCAACCACGACCTTCAGGATCTCCAAGCACAGACGGCACGTGTCAATGGCCCGCCAGCTCACCGCCAAAGCGCTGGCAGACTGGGGCATCGCTGGCGAACTGTCGGACGTAGTAGTCCTGTTGGTGAGTGAACTCGTCACCAACGCGGTGCGGCACTGCCGGGTCTCCTACGCCCTGGTCGAGGTCACGCTCACCCTCCAGGAACAAGACCTGCGGCTGGAGGTCTCGGACCCGGACCGCGACCGGCTCCCCCAGCTCCGCGACTCCGCGCCGGACGAGGAGGGCGGACACGGACTCGCGCTCGTGGACGCGCTGGCCGAGACGTGGGGCTACCGGCAGGGGCCGTACACCAAGTGCGTGTGGGCCACGTTCACGCTCGCGGAGAACGCCGTTGTTCCGTCGGCTTTATGACGCACTCGCGCGCCCGTTCACCAGGTCCCGCCGTCGTGACACCAAGGCGGCGGACCTGGAGATCGCGCGGGAGGTCCGGACCCCGGACCCGTACGTATGGCCCCTGCCGAACCCGTACGACGCCCGCTGGCGCCGCTGGGCCAAACGAAGCCTCGCGGCCAACCACCGTCTGCCGATCCTGTCCGACGAGGCGTGCTGGCAGAGCACCGCGCATCCCTACCGACCCCATTGGGAAACCGCGGACGACGTGGTGCGGCCGTACGTGCTCAAGCACTGAGGGCGTACGACCGGCACCGGCGTCAGCCCAGCGCGTCGATCGCCTTCACGATCAGGGCACGTGCCTCGGCGCCGTACACGGCCATGCTTCGGAGCTGCTCGAACGCCTTCACGTAGAGCGTGATCTCGGAGGGCTGGGTGATGTTCACCTCGGCGGAGACCAGTTCGACGGACACAAGGGTGTCGTCGTGCACATCGAATGTCTCCTTCGGCCACATCACGCGCTCACGGGTGGCTGTCGGAATGACGCCGAACGACACCTGCGGGAGCGCGCCGGCGGTGAGGAGATAGCCGAGCTGGGCGGCCATCGCCTCGGCGTCGCCGAGTTGGTAGTAGAGAACCGCTTCCTCAATGAGGAACACGTACCGGTGGCCGGGCTCATGGATCACCTGTGACCGGCGCACACGTGCCGCGGCAGCCTCCACGGCGTCGTCGGGCACTTCACGGAAGCGGGCGTCGATGCTCAGCAGGGCCTGTGCGTACCCCTCGGTCTGGAGCAGCCCGGGGACAAGGACCGGGGAGTACACACGCAGCAACTCGGTTGACCGGTACAGCTCGACGTAGCTGTCCTGAAGCCTGGCCAGCCCCGCACGCACCCGCTGTTGCCACTCGCGGTACAGGGACTCCGCGTGCTGTGAGGCGGCGATCAGATCGGCCGTCTGGTCTGTGGCGCCGCTCGCACGACACCACAGGCGGATATCGGTCGGCGAGGGAGGCGTGCGGGCGTTTTCGATGCGCGACGTCTTGGCGTGGTGCCAACCGCACTCGTTGGCCAGCTCGGTGACCGTCAGGCCTGCGCTCCTCCTCAGGTCACGCAGTCGCCGCGCCACGTTCTGGCGGGCGGCTTGCGCGGAGGAGGATGGAGACGTGGTCATGAACTGGCCAACGACACTTCTGTCAGTGGATCTCGTAGATCTCGTGGGGGACGGCGCGTTCCCAGACTGCCTCGAAGGCGTCCGAACACTGCTTGACGATACCCGGCTCGGTACGCAACTCCAATGGCGGGTCGGCCCATTCGCCCACGCCGGTGAAGTGATTGAAGAGGACCTGCGTCCCGTCGAAGATCCACAGATCTGCGCCCGGCAGCATCAGATCGACCGCGCGCGGGCGCGGCAACCACCGGACCTGCTCTCCGGCCGTGACATTGATGACCGTGGCCGCGTGCTCGTAGCGGATGTAGTCGGTGACCGGCTCGGAGACGACGCGTGCACGTCGTACGACCACGCCCCGGGCGACTGCACGGGAGATCAGGTCCACCCAGGGCGACCAGTACTCCGAGGCGGGGTCAAGGTCCCTGTGGCCCGTGTCGAGCCACGCGTTGAAGTCGTCGGCCTCGTCGCCGACCGCGTACTGGTCACGCATTTCGAGGTGGACCGCCGAGTGCTGGACGGCCTCCATCAGTTCGTCAAAGCTGGGCACGTTCTGCGGCATCGCAGGCCTTCCTCGGTGCCGGCACCAGGTGGGCCGGAATCCGAATCATGGTCTCGTGGTTGGGTCAGAGGCGCTGATCAGGCAGTTGGATGGGTGGGGGACGGGGCCGGGGGACGGATCCCCGTCAGATACTCCGCGCGTCGGCGCAGGAGCGGGGCCAGCTCGACGTACCAGCCACGGCCCACGGCCTGAAGCATTTCGGCGAGGGCGATCTGTTCGCCGATCCGGCCGACGGGGGTGTCGAGGACGTGGGCGAACTCGGCACGGATACGGTCGGCGACGGCGGGGACGCGGAGGCTGTTCACGTAGAGCATCGCGGGGTCGTAACCGACGGGGACGGCGCCCCAGCGCTCCCAGTCCAGGATGACGAGGGGGGCGTGGGTGAGGTTGGCCCACTGAAGGTCGGCGTGCCCGGTGATGCGTTCGGTGATGGCCGGGGCGGGGATCCCCAGGAACTCGGGGAAGACCCGGTCGGCCCAGGACTGGCGGATGGTCTCGCGGGGCGGTTCGGCGGTGCTGAGGGCGTCCAGACTCTCCCGCAGAGTCGTCCACCAAGAGTCCGGCAGGCCCGGATCCGCGGTGAGGTCGGGTGTTTCCGGGGAGATGACGGGATGGGCGATGTAGTCGATCAGCTCAGCTTCGAAGACGTACTCGCCGTCGCTCCAGCGGTACAGGTCGTGCAGGTGCGGGCGGGACACCTTGTCGGACACCCGTTCCTCGGCGAGGGCGATCCCCTCGTTCCGGGTAGTGGGGGTCTTGGCTGCCTCGCCGCAGTGGACGCGGAGCCAGTGACCGCCTGCGGTGCGGCTGCCGATGGTCCGGCCGAGCCATCCCCAGGCCGGTGTCCCCATCGTCGTGGTGGACAGCCGGGTAGCGGCATGGGCCAGGGCGTCCTCCATGCGTGCCCTTGTGGTCTCATCCTTGGGCGAGTACATCGGTGACCTTCCTGAGGTGTCCCGGATCGAGCGGGGCGGCAACGGCAGCCTTGGCGGCGGCCCAATGGGCGGCGGTGCCAGCAGACAGCAGTACCACGTCCAGGCTCGGGCAGGAGGCCGCAGCGAGGAGGCAGGCAGTGCCTGGCGAGGCCCCCGGGCGGATGAGCTCGGAGAGTTCAGGCGTGATGAGGCGAGGCAGTTCGCCACCGTGCAGAGGTGCGGACCCGAAAGTGATCAGGCCCGCCGCACGAGCCAGGACGAGGGGGCCTCGCCCATCGAGGGCGAGGACGATCGGCCTTGCCACGACGAGGCTGACCGGCTGTTGGACGGCCCGCAGGTGATGTTCACCCGAACCAGCGGCCTCGATGGCCAGCCCCAGGAGTTCGGACACGGAGAAGGCGTCATGCATGAACCCTGACCAGGTGGCCACACCGTACCCGCCGATGCTGCCGGCGCAGGCGAACTCCTCCAGGACCACGAACACCTCACGAAGCACCGCATGAAGCTCTGCGGGACGGAGGCCGACGCGCTCCGGATTGTGGACGAACACGAGGTCGATCCGGCCGAGAGCGGCCAAAGACCTTTCCGTCTGCCAGCGGACGAAGCCGGGGTCGAGGCTGTGCCCGGTCCGGACCTGGGCAGTGGTGAGGAGCCCGGCTCGGAGAGCAGCTCCGCCTTCATCCGGGGTGAAGAAGCCCGTCTTCGTCGCCACCATGGCGCGCGGGTGGTCGGCGATGGCGGGGCCGAGCGCCTGGTGGGCACCGCCGTAGTTGGGGGCGGTGTCGATCCACACGAGCCCGTCGGCACACGCGGTGCGGGCCGCCTCTTCGACGGCGCGCACCCGGTACGTCCCCAGCCCGAGGGAAGCGGTCACGAGGAGCCCCCGACCACGGCGACAACCTGACCGGCAACCAGCGCGGAAACGACCTGCGCCACCTGCACGAGGGTGAGATCGGACTCGGCGGCCAGGCCCGCGAGGGTTGTCGGCGATCCACCAGAGAGAAGGCGGAGGACCGGGGCGACGGGGAGGGCGAAGGTCCACTCCTTCCCTGCCCCGGCGAAGGTGACGGTCTGGCCGTCCTGGTCGATCCGGGCACGCGGCGCAGTGGTCTGCACGATGATGCCCGGTTCGGCGGGAACGGCGGTGAGGTGGGGCAGAGACAGCCGCGGGTACCCGGGGTGCGTCGCATCAAGGGACTCTTCCCAGCGGTTCAGAACAGCAGAATCGTCCAGGGCGGTCAGCACCTCCTGCCGTACGGCAGCCAGGTAGTCAGCCCGCACCTCCGGAGTGCCGAAACGCGGCACGTCGGCCCGGACGGTCACGCTCGCCCGGAGGTCGTCGCACAGCCAGCCCAGGAACTCGGCGCCGGTCTGAGTGGCGAGTCCGAAGGTGAGGTGTAGAGAGGCGGTGCCTTGGTCGGCGCTCACGGCGTGCCACCAGCCGCGTGGCAGGTAGAGCAGGTCGCCGGGCGTCAGGAGGATGTCCGCGAGCGGGTCGCCCGCCGGGGCCTCCGGGGCTTGGACGTCTCGCCAGGCGGGAGCCAGCCGGGTGGGACCGTAGATCTTCCACCGCTTGGAGCCTTCGAGCTGGAGTACCACCACATCGTGGTCATCCCAGTGAGTGCCGAAGCCTTCCTCGGCGGTCCACGAGGCGTACACGTTGACCTGCACGGGGGTGCGGAAGAACCGTTCGAGGCCGGCCGCGGCTTCCCGGACGGGCGGGTGGATCTGGTCGATCGCGTCGATGACCAAGGATGCGCCTTCGGCAAGCCGGGCATGGAACTCGGCAGGCTCCGGCTGGTACCAGGACACCCCGCGACGGTTCGTACGGAGGATCGAGTATGCCGTTGCGGGAACGGCTTCCCCGACGCGGGAAAGCCGCATCCGAGGCGGTTCGAGCCGGTGAGTGGCCACGATCTCGTTGAGGTCGTCCCAGGTCAGCAGCGAGAGGCGGACGTTGCCGTTGGAGCGGATCACTTTGTGGGCCCGGAAGCACGTCTGGGCGAGGAACGTGTCCCCGCCCAGACGCTCGGCCCACGATGCGGAATCAATCACCGTGGGTCTCCTCGGTCGATCAGGTGTCGTTCATGTCCGACTTGCCGCCGGTGTTGTCCGAGGACTCTTCGGCGCGCGAGCGGGCCGAGGCGATGCGGCGGACACCGATCAACAGGCCACTGGTCTGCTCGGTGGGAGCGTTCTCGTTCATCCGTACTCCTTCCTGATCTCGATGGGTCCCGCCGGGGTCCCGGAGGGAAACCTGGGTGTCAGCTCCCAGGGGGCGCGCGGGCGGCCGCGTTCCAAGCTGGACACAGCGGGCCGCAGGTGGGATGTTGCGGACGGCCCTACGGCCCGCTGCAAGGAGGAGACTGCCTCCCGGGCGGCTGAGACCAGTCAACTCCACTGGCCAGAAGCCCAACAGGGCATCCCTCTAGGCACGTTGTAGGCACTCGGAAGGCAGATCGCGGCTACGCTTTTCGGCGCCCGACTCGACCAGCGGACGGCGGGATGATGGCGAACGAAGCTCTTCGCAGACACAGAAACGCTCGGCGGTGGACTCAGACCCAGGTCGCGGAACGTGTGTGCGCTCAGGTCCAGGCAGCCACCGGGCGCGATCCGGAGCTCGATGCGAATTGGGTCTCCCGCCTTGAGCGAGGAGCCATCACGTGGCCTTCCGGCGACTACAGGGCAGCCCTGTGCGCGGTGTTCCAGGTCGTCAGCGAAGCTGAGCTGGGCCTCTATCCGAAGGGGTCCGCCGTACCGGAAGAAAGACCGACCGCAGAAGCTCCGTCAGATGATGTCCGATCCCTGGCCGCCGATACAGAGCTGTCTACCCGACTGGCTCGGCACGCGGCGGAGACCAACGTCAATGCGCTCGTACTGGAGCAGTTCGACGCTGACGTCGAACGACTTGCCCGGGACTTCGTCAGCCGGCCTCTGACTCTTCTGATCCCGGAGATCCGCATGGCTCGGGGTGCAGTGTTCCGGTTACTGGAGGGTCGCCAGCACCCTAGCCAGACCCGTCACCTTTACGTGGTGGCGGGGTGGTTATCCGGTCTCGCGGCGCATGTGTCGCTGGACCTGGGGGACCGCACCGACGCAGCTACTCATGCCCGCACCGTGGTGCAGTGCGCGGAGATCTCGGAGCACTCACAACTACGTGCATGGGCACGGTCGTTCCAGTCATTGGTCGCCTACTGGGCGGGGGACTATCGGCGGGCAGGGGATCTTGCGCAGGCCGGGCATAGCGAGGGTCGAGGACCCGGCACGGGAACGATCAAGGCCCGGCTGCTGAGCTTGGAGGCCCGTGCCCGTGCAGCTGAAGGGGACAATCGAAGCGCGCTGCGGGTACTCGCACTGGCCAATGAGGCGCGGGTCGCTGGGGGGCCCGACGAGTTGCCAGGGATCTTCTCATTTCCCGAAGCCAAGCAGTGGGCCTACGCCGGTACCACCCTGTTGGCCGTCGGGGGCGCCGAGCAGACCCGGCACGCCATAAGCGCTTCCAAGCGCGCCGTGGAGCTGTACCACACCGGGCCAGAAGACGACCGCTCCCCGGGCGATCTACAAGCCGCCCACCTGGACATGGCCACGGCCTACCTTGCGAGCGGCGAGGTGGAGAGAGCCGGTGCGAAGCTCTCGGAGGTGTTCACCGCCGAGGGATTCACGGCGAGCATCACCATCAGGCTCCGCAATCTGGCCGCGCTTCTCGGAAGCGAGCCGTACCGTGGCGCACAGTCGGCAGTCGATCTCCGCACGCACATTTACGAGGTGACCGTCCGGCCCGCCCTCGCCAGTAACCCCACGGAGCCCCGATGACCGACCGGCCCACGCGTGATCATCTGGCCACTGACCGCAACCTTCTTTCCACCAAGGCGTACAGCACGGGTCAGCATCTGGCCGCCCGTCAGTCCCTCTATCGGTTTCAGACCCCGCGCCACGACCTTCCGGGCATCGTCGTCAACGAACTAGCCGGGATACGTGGCGTAGTCGCGGACGTGGGTTGCGGTAACGGGAAGTTCGTTGCCCGGGTGCGTGAGGCCCGTCCTGACCTGTCCGTGCTTCCCCTGGATGTCTCTCACGGCATCCTCGGCGCCATCCCGGGAGCCGTCGTCGCGGACGTCCAGCAGCTCCCCATCGCCGATGGAGCCCTCGGCGCGGTCCTTGCGCTGCACATGATGTACCACGTCCAGGATCAGTACCAGGCCGTGCGGGAGCTGGGCCGCGTACTGGCACCCGGCGGTACAGCGATCGTCTCCACGAACAGTCAGACCGACAAGCGGGAACTGGAGCACCTCTGGCGCCAGGCCGCGGGCGATGTGCTGGGCATCCAGGAGGGACCGGCCCGAGTGCAGCTGTCCGCGCGGTTCACCCTGGAAGACGCACCAGGGATTCTCGGTACGGTCTTCGGCGAGATCCGCACGATCCACCTCCCCGGTGTGATCGAGGTGACCGACGCTGAACCGGTCGTCGCGCACTTGGCCTCGTACGAAGCCTGGGCGGACAAGATGGGCGTTCCGTTCCGGGAGACGATCGAGCGCGCGCGGGAGCGGGTCAACGAGATCATTCAGGCAGAGGGCGCCTTCCGTATCAGATGTCTTGGCGGCATGCTCGTCTGCCGATGAGCCTTGCTGCCCCGTAGGCAACCCGCAAACTCCGGCCCGGCCGAGGGTGGAGAGCGCCGCTTCTGAACGCCGTGGTGAGAGGGATGGGCATGTCGAGTACCGAGGGCGCGCGACTGTTCCGGGAAGCCTGGATCGCCGGAGTTCGACGGTACTTTCCCGGTGAGCCGAAGGCCGGATACGTCATGCCGTGGGAGGACACCGCGCAGTGGGAGCGGGAGGCCGCAAGGCCGACGCGGATGTGTTTGAAGCCTTCGAGAAGTCGGTGATGTGACCGCCGAGCGCTCTTCGGTCGAAGACCCCCTGGTGGCCTTGACCCGGAGCTGTTGCAGATCGGCACCCTGACTTACGACGGTCCGAACCGCTCCCGCAGCTTGTACTTGAGTACCTTCCGCAGCGTCTCGTTACGTGGCAGCTCCGCCACCACCTCCAGTCGTTCGGGAAGCTTGTGCGTGGCCAAGCCGTGTGTGCGGAGGAACGACACGACCTCCGGCAAGGTCAACTCCGCCGCGCCCGGGCGCCGTTCCAGCACCGCGCACACCAACTCCCCCCGCTCCGCGTCCGGCAGACCTATCACCGCCGCGTCCCCCACCCCCGGATGCCCGTGCAGCAGGTCCTCGATCTCCTTCGCGGAGATGTTCTCGCCCTTGCGGATGATCACGTCCTTGGCGCGGCCGGTGAGGATGAGGTGGCCGGTGGGGGTGAGGTGGCCGAGGTCGCCGGTGGGGAGGTAGCCGTCGGCGGTGAAGGGGGAGGCGCCGAGGTAGCCGTGGCAGACGGCCTCGCCGCGCAGGTGGATCTCGCCGTTCACGATGCGGATGTCCATGCCCGCGGGTGGGCGGCCCTCCGTCGTGGCCAGGTTGGCGGGGGTGTCCGTCGGGTCGCCCATGGTGATCATCGGGGCCTCGGTCATGCCGTAGCCGTGGGTGAGCTGGACGCCCAGTTCGCGGACCACCTGGTGGTACAGCTCGGGCGGCTTGGGGGCGCCGCCGCCCGCGAGGAGGCGGAG
>NZ_MUNF01000378.1:3637-4015 GCF_002154555.1 Streptomyces murinus | reverse complement strand
CCCTAGGGGTATCTCCGCACAAGGGGTCGGGGAGGGCTCGTCCCGGCGGAGGACGAGCCGGGGCAGGGGCGTTCCTTAAGCTGGCTTTACGCCGCTGGGGGGTGGCGGCCCGATCGCAGGGGTGGGGTTTTCCCCCTGCTGAAGAGGGGGCTCCGCACCAGCGCGCCGCACCCCCGCCGGACGCGAGACTCATCGATGTAGCCGGGACCACGCCCGACGCGGACAGCACCGCGTACGGACATGGCCGGAACCCGCATGCACCGGACCACCGGGGCACCGCACACGCACCTGTCGACCGATATAGGAGACATACCGTGACAACGGCTGTGACCATTCCCAGGCACGGGGGCACTGGAGGGCTGACGGCCGTTGCCGCGC
>NZ_MUNF01000378.1:0-3625 GCF_002154555.1 Streptomyces murinus | reverse complement strand
AGTTCACCGCGATCATGGGCCCCTCGGGGTCCGGCAAGTCCACACTGATGCACTGCCTCGCGGGCCTGGACACCGTGACGAGCGGTCAGATCCATCTGGACGATACCGAGATCACCGGTCTGAAGGACAAGAAGCTCACCCAGCTGCGCCGGGACCGGATCGGCTTCATCTTCCAGGCGTTCAACCTGCTGCCGACGCTGAACGCGCTGGAGAACATCACGCTGCCGATGGACATAGCCGGCCGCAAGCCCGACCGCGTCTGGCTGGACCGGGTCGTGGAGACGGTCGGCCTCGCCGGGCGGCTCAAGCACCGGCCGACCCAGCTGTCCGGCGGCCAGCAGCAGCGCGTCGCCGTGGCCCGCGCGCTCGCCGCCCGCCCGGAGATCATCTTCGGTGACGAACCGACCGGAAACCTGGACTCGCGGGCGGGTGCCGAGGTGCTGGGCTTCCTGCGCCGCTCGGTGGACGAACTCGGCCAGACCATCGTCATGGTGACCCATGACCCGGTCGCCGCCTCGTACGCGGACCGGGTGCTGTATCTGGCCGACGGCCGGATCGTGGACGAGATGTACCAGCCGACGGCCGATCAGGTCCTGGACCGCATGAAGGACTTCGACGCCCGGGGACGTACGTCATGACCGTGCTCAGAACCTCCCTGCGCAACTTCTTCGCGCACAAGGGCCGTATGGCGCTCTCGGCGGTCGCGGTCCTGCTGTCGGTCGCCTTCGTCTGCGGCACCCTGGTGTTCACGGACACCATGAACACCACCTTCGACAAGCTGTTCCAGGCGACCGCCTCGGATGTCACGGTCAGCGCCCAGGGCTCCTCCGACACCGGCCAGACCACCTCCCGCACCGGCAAGCCGCCGGTCATGCCGGCCTCCGTCGTCTCCACCGTCCGCGGGACACAGGGCGTGCGGTCCGCCGAGGGCACGGTGTTCTCCACCTCGGTGACCGTGATCGACGCCAAGAAGGACAAGCTGTCGCCGACCAGCGGCGCCCCGACCATCGTGGGCAGCTGGAACGGCAACGACGCCCGCACCATGGAGATCACCACCGGTACGGCCCCCAAGGGCCCGGACCAGGTGATGGTCGACAAGGACACCGCCGCCAAGCACCATCTGAAACTGGGCGACGACATCGGCATGATCTCGGTCGTGGGCACGCACCACGCCCGCGTGTCCGGCATCGCCGCCTTCAAGGTGACCAACCCCGGCGCGGCCATCTTCTACCTGGACACCAGGACCGCCCAGCAGACCCTGATCGGGCGCACCGGTGTCTTCACGGACGTCGATGTCACCGCCGCCAAGGGCGTGACGGACGACCAGCTGAAGAAGAACGTGACGGCCGCCCTCGGCCACGGCTACAAGGTGCGCACCGCCAAGGAGGTCGCCGACGCCAACCAGAAGAGCGTCGAGAGCTTCCTGAATGTCATGAAGTACGCGATGCTCGGCTTCGCCGGGATCGCCTTCCTGGTCGGCATCTTCCTGATCATCAACACCTTCTCCATGCTGGTCGCCCAGCGCACCCGTGAGATCGGCCTGATGCGTGCCATCGGCTCCTCCCGCAGGCAGGTCAACCGCTCCGTGCTGATCGAGGCGCTGCTGCTCGGTGTGCTCGGCTCCGTGCTCGGCGTCGGCGCGGGCGTCGGTATCGCGGTCGGCCTGATGAAGCTCATGAGCGGCATGGGCATGGAGCTGTCCACGGACGACCTGACGATCGCCTGGACCACGCCCGCGCTCGGCCTGCTGCTGGGGGTCGTGGTCACCGTCCTCGCGGCCTATCTGCCCGCCCGCCGGGCAGGCAAGGTCTCCCCGATGGCCGCCCTGCGCGACGCCGGCGCCCCGAGCGACGCCAGGGCCGGTGCGGTGCGCACCGTGCTCGGACTGGTGCTCACCGGCGCCGGCGGCTGGAGCCTGTACGCCGCCGCGACCGCCGACAAGGCCACGTCCGGTTCGAGCCTGCTGGGCATCGGCGTGCTGCTCACCCTGGTCGGCTTCGTGGTGATCGGCCCGCTGCTCGCCGGCGGGGTGGTCCGTGTCCTCGGCGCGATCATCCTGCGGGTCTTCGGCCCGGTCGGCCGGATGGCGGAGCGCAACGCGCTGCGCAACCCGCGCCGCACCGGTGCCACCGGCGCCGCCCTGATGATCGGCCTCGCCCTGGTGGCCTGCCTGTCGGTGGTCGGCTCCTCGATGGTGGCCTCGGCCACCGATCAGCTGGACAAGACCGTCGGCGCGGACTTCATCATCCAGGGCGACCAGGAGTTCACCTTCGTCAAGCCGCAGATGGTCCAGCAGATCAAGGCCACGCCCGGCCTCGAACGGGTCACCGAGTACAAGCTGCTCGACGCCACCCTGAGCACGCCCGACGGCAAGGTCTCCAAGAACGAGACGATCAACGCCGCCGACGCGACCTACGCGAAGGACCTGCGCACCAAGACGGTCGCCGGTGACCTCGCCGACGCCTACCGGCCCGACTCCATGTCGGTCTTCGAGGGCTTCGCCAAGGAGCACGGCATCAGGCTCGGCTCCACGGTCACGGTCGGTTTCAAGGACGGCCGGGCCGCCAAGCTGACGGTCCGCGCCATCACCAGCGACGACGTCGTGATCGACAAGGGCGCGATGTACGCGTCCATCGCGACCGCCGCGAAGTATGTGCCGGCGAGCAGGATGCCGCTGGACCAGCTGGTCTTCGCCACCGCCAAGGACGGGCAGCAGGCCGCCGCCTACGCCTCGCTGAAGCGGACGCTGCACGCCGACCCGGCGCTGACCGTGCGCGACCAGACCGACTACAAGAAGGTGCTCAAGGACCAGATAGGCCAGCTGCTCAACATGATCTACGGCCTGCTGGCCCTGGCGATCATCGTCGCGGTCCTCGGTGTGGTGAACACCCTGGCCCTGTCGGTGGTGGAGCGGACCCGGGAGATCGGTCTGATGCGGGCCATCGGTCTCTCCCGCCGCCAGCTGCGGCGCATGATCCGCCTGGAGTCCGTGGTGATCGCCGTCTTCGGCGCGCTGCTCGGCCTGGGCCTGGGCATGGGCTGGGGCGCGACCGCCCAGCGGCTCCTCGCCCTCCAGGGGCTGAACGTCCTGGACATCCCCTGGCCGACGATCATCGGCGTCTTCATCGGCTCCGCCTTCGTGGGCCTCTTCGCCGCCCTCGTCCCGGCCTTCCGCGCGGGCCGCATGAACATCCTGAACGCCATCGCCACGGACTAGCCGCCGCGGGCCCGGCCGACGATCACCGCATACGGGGGTTGCGGGGGAGCACCCGGTACCGAGGAGTCTTGGGGGCCTTCTCGGTACCGGGTTTCGCCGTTCTGTTCTTTTTGGGTCAGTTCTCGGGTGGCGGTTTCGGGTGGGTGAGCGGGGAACGCGGTGCGGCGACGGCAGCGCAGGGCCACTTGTCCACAGGCTCCGACGGCCGAGCCGACGGCGTCGTACGCTGGACACCCCCGGTCGCGCCCCGCGCCGGGCTGCTTGCGTTGCCCACCCTGGACGGAAAGCCCCATGAGCCTGCACGGTCTGCTCGACGCCATCGTCAAGGACCCCGCCCTCGCGGAAGCGATCACGGCGGCCGCGGACGGCAACCGTATGCACGTCGACCTCGTCGGCCCCCCGGCCGCC
>NZ_MUNF01000377.1 GCF_002154555.1 Streptomyces murinus | reverse complement strand
GTCACCCTGCCCGCCGTCTCCCTGATCTCCGGCAGCCGCGCGGTGAGGGCGGCGCCCGGGCAGGTGGTCATGAAGCCGTCGTTGTGACCGGAGACGGCGGGCAGGGTGACGGCGGTGCCCGCGCGGAAGCGGCTGTGCCCGTTGCTGGAGACCAGCCGCACCCGCTCGCGCGGATCGATGTCGGCCAGGCCCAGTTTCCAGGCGGCGAGGGCCGCGATGGCGTCGGTCATGGCGCGCGGCACCGGCACGCCCGCGGTGAAGGTGCCGATCGCGGCGATCCCGGCGGTGCGGTGGTTGAAGCCCTGTGCGTGGGCGCCGGTGACGGCCCGGTCGGCGCCGCCCGCCCGGCCCTCGTAGATCGTGCCGCAGCGGTCGACGAGGAAGTTGTAGCCGATGTCGTCCCATTGCCGTACGCCGGTCTGCCCGGCGTAGAGACGGCGGATGATCTCGGGGGTGTCCGCGCACTGGTAGGCGTTGGACGAGTCGGTGTGGTGCACGAAGACGGCGATCACCTTGTCGTCGTAGCGCGGCGGCGGCTGGGTGTGCCCGGCGGGGGCGCCGGCCAGCCAGGCGGAGCGCGGCACGATCAGGGGCCGCCCGGCGAGGTGGGCGCTCCCGGTCCCGGGCGCGGTGGTGCGCAGGTCGAGGGCGGCGGGCCGGTCGAGCGGGATCCGGGCGGGCCGCTCCACGCCGCGCGCGTACAGGGCGAGCGCGAGGACGGCCATCAGACCGGGCAAGGAGCCCAGCAGCACCAGCAGCGGGCCGGGGAGCCGGCTCGGCCGGGGTAGCCGGGGTGGCCGGGACGCCGGGTCCGGTCGGGGCGACCGGGACCGCCGGAGCAGCCGTGAGGGCCGTGAAAGGCGCGGAAGGCGCGGCAGTCGTGCGGTGAGCGAGCCGCGGATCCCCCTGGCTCTTCGGACGACGGACATGGTCCCACTCTCGGACCGGCCGCGCCTGCCCGCGATGTGCGCTGTGCCACCTGGCGGAACCAACATCCCGGTCCGAGGCGTTTCTGCGGTTACAGGCACACGTGGCCGGTTCGCCGTCGGCGCCCGATCATGTACCTGTGACCCTTCAGCGGGCCCGACCCGCCCGTGTGAGGGGTCCGAAGAGAAAGGCGGCTCCGTGGACCTGCTCGACCTGATCCTGGTGCTGGTGATCCTCCTGTACGCCGCG
>NZ_MUNF01000376.1 GCF_002154555.1 Streptomyces murinus | reverse complement strand
GTGGTACGGCGCCGCGCCCCCGCCCCCGGCGCCGTACCACTACGGCAAACCCTTCGCGATCATGTACATCCCCCGGCTCGGTTTCACGTGGAACAAGCCCGTCCTCGAAGGCACCGGCCGGGATGTGCTCGCGAAGGGGCTCGCGCACTACAGCGGCACCGCCCGGCTCGGCCAGGTGGGCAATTTCGCGGTGGCCGGGCACCGGCGCACCTACGGCGATCCGCTCAAGGACTTCCCCAGGCTGCGGCCCGGTGACGCGGTGGTGCTCACCGACGGAACCACCTGGTTCACGTATCGGATCGACAAAGGGCCCTACAAAACCGTCCCGACCGACATCGGCGTCATCGACCCTGTGCCACGGAAGTCCGGTTACTCGCGTCCGGGCCGCTATCTGACGCTGACCACGTGCGATCCCGAATGGGGCCACAGTCACCGGCTGATCGTCTGGGCGCATCTGGACTCCACCCAGCCTGTGGAGTCAGGCGAACCGGACGCGCTGCGCCGCTAGTCTGGTGACGTACGGCGTGTGTCTGGTGCCGTAGGGACACGGAAGGGACGGCAAGGACGGCATGTACGGCTGGTTCTGGCGGCATCTGCCGGGAAACGTATGGGTGAAGTTGCTGGTCTCCGTCGTGCTGGCCCTGGCGGTGGTCTACGTCCTGTTCCAGTACGTCTTCCCGTGGGCCGAGCCACTGCTGCCCTTCAACGATGTGACGGTGGACAACCAGTGAGTGCGCGCATTCTCGTCGTGGACAACTACGACAGCTTCGTCTTCAACCTCGTCCAGTACCTGTATCAGCTGGGTGCCGAGTGCGAGGTGCTGCGCAACGACGAGGTGTCGACCGCGCACGCACAGGACGGGTTCGACGGCGTCCTGCTCTCGCCCGGCCCCGGCACCCCCGAGCAGGCCGGCGTCTGCGTGGAGATGGTCCGCCACTGCGCGGCCACCGGCGTGCCGGTCTTCGGCGTGTGCCTGGGCATGCAGTCGATGCAGGTGGCGTACGGCGGCGTGGTGGACCGGGCGCCCGAGCTGCTGCACGGCAAGACCTCTCCGGTCGAGCACGAGGGCAAGGGCGTCTTCGCCGGGCTGCCCTCCCCCTTCATCGCCACCCGCTACCACTCCCTGGCCGCCGAGCCCGCGACGGTCCCGGCCGAGCTTGAGGTCACGGCCCGTACGCACGACGGCATCATCATGGGCCTGCGCCACCGTGAACTGCCCGTCGAGGGTGTGCAGTTCCACCCGGAGTCGGTGCTGACCGAGCACGGCCACCGGATGCTGGCCAACTGGCTGGCGGAGTGCGGCGATCAGGGTGCCGTGGCGAGGTCGGCGGGGCTCGCCCCGGTGGTGGGCAGGGCCACGGCGTGACCGCCCTGCGCCCCGAGCGCGAGGACTTGTACGGCGGCGGGGAACCGTACGAGTCCCACGGCGGTGCGCCCTACGAAGCTCCCTTCGACGCGGAGACGATGGCCCTGCGGGTCGCCGATCCGGCGTCCGCGGGGCCCACAGGGGCCTCTGGGGCCCCAGCGGCCCCCTCTGGCCCTGGACCTGCTCCTGGTGGCCGTGCGGCCCGCAGAAGGGCAGCCAAGCGGCGCGGCGGGCGCCGTGGCGGGCAGGGGGCCCCGGCGGTCTCGGCCGCGGCCCCCGGTGTGTCCGCCGGCGCGCCCGCCGCGCCGCCCTCCCCCACCTGGGCGGAGGACGATCCGGACCGTCCGCTGACCCGGGTCGAGGCCCGGCGGCGGGCGCGGCTGGCCAAGCCGGGACCCGGGGTGATCGCGAGCCGGGCGATCGGCGAGGTGTTCATCACCACCGGTGTGCTGATGCTGCTGTTCGTCACCTACCAGCTGTGGTGGACCAACGTCCGCGCGCACGCCCAGGCCGGCAGCGAGGCCCATCAGCTCCAGGACGCCTGGGCGAACGGCAAGCGCAACCCGGGGGTCTTCGCGCCCGGACAGGGCTTCGCCATCCTGCACATCCCCAAGCTGGACGTGGTGGCGCCGATCGCGGAGGGCGTCAGTACCACCAGGGTCCTCGACAAGGGCATGGTCGGGCACTACGGCGAGGCGCCGCTGAAGACCGCGATGCCGGACGCCAAGACCGGTAACTTCGGGCTCGCGGCGCACCGCAACACCCACGGCGAGCCGTTCCGTTACATCAACAAGCTCACCCCCGGCGACCCCGTGGTGGTCGAGACCCAGGACACGTACTACGTCTACAAGGTGACGTCGACACTCCCGGTCACCTCGCCGTCCAACACCAGCGTGCTGGACCCGATCCCGAGGGGCTCGGGCTTCACCAAGCCCGGCCGCTACATCACCCTGACCACCTGTACACCGGAGTTCACCAGCAAGTACCGGCTGATCGTCTGGGGCAAGATGGTCGAGGTACGCCCCCGCAGCAAGGGCAAGCCGGACGCGCTCATCGAGTAAGGGCTAGGAACCACTGTGGCAGCGACCGCCGACGAGACCGAAGAACACACGGACGCGCCCGAGCCGGAGTCCGCCGAGCGGCGCCGGCGTCCGGGCAGGATCGCCGGGGCCGTCAGCGTCTTCGGGGAACTGCTCATCACCGTGGGCGTGTTGCTCGGCCTCTTCGTCGTCTACTCGCTCTGGTGGACGAATGTGCTGGCGGACCGCAAGGCCGACAAGCAGGCCGACAAGGTGCGCGAGCACTGGGCGCAGAGCACGGACCCGGGGCCCGGCGCGCTGGACACCAAGGACGGCATCGGCTTCCTGCACGTGCCCGCGATGAAGAACGGCTCGGTCCTGGTCGAGAAGGGCACCACCACCGACGTCCTCAACAACGGTGTCGCCGGCTACTACACCGACCCGGTCAAGGCGATGCTCCCGATGACCGGCGAGAAGGGGAACTTCACCCTGGCCGCCCACCGCGACGGCCACGGCGCGAAGTTCCACAACATCGACAAGCTCCAGAAGGGCGACCCGATCGTCTTCGAGACCCGGGACGACTGGTACGTCTACAAGGTCTCCTCGATCCTCCCGGAGACCTCGAAGTACGACGTCGGTGTCGTCGACGCGGTCCCCAAGGAGTCGGGCTGGAAGAAGCCCGGCCACTACATCACGCTGACCACCTGCACCCCCGTCTACACCTCCCGCTACCGCTACATCGTGTGGGGCGAACTGGTCCGGGTGCAGAAGGTCGACAGCAAGCGGACGCTCCCGCCGGAACTGCGCTGAGCGTTCCCCGGGAACGCGAGTGGGCCCCTGCCGGGAGATTCCGGCAGGGGCCCACTCGCTTGTACGACCGTGTCAGCCGTCGACCTTGTACGACCGTGTCAGCCGTCGACACCACCGAAGATGTTGGTGCTGCCGTCGCCACCGTTGTTGCCGGGGTTCGCCCCGCCGATGGTGGTCACGTCGATGGCCTGGCCCTGGTTGACCGGGGTGCCGGGGGCCGGGTTCGAGTTGATGACCAGCGCGTTGTCGTCGTTCGCGCCCGTGACGTTGCCCAGCGACAGGCCCGCCTGGGCGAGCATCTGCTTCACCTGGCCGAGCTTCTTGCCCTGGATGCCCGGGACCTGGACCTGGCCGCTCTGCGCCTTGCCCACGTTGACCGCGATCGGCGTGTTCTTGGCGACCTGCTGGCCGGCCGGCGGGTTGATCGACAGGACCTTGCCGTCGTCGTCCGGGTTGTCGGTCGGCTGGTCGTTGCAGGTCGGCACCAGGCCCATGCCCTGGAGCTCGGCCTTGGCGTCGTCACAGGACTTGCCGATGACATCGCCCGGGATGGTCACCTTCTCCTCCGCCTTGGCGACGGTGAGGGTGATCGTGGTGCCCTTCTGCCGGCTGCTGCCGCCCGGCGGGTCCTGCGCGGTGACCACGCCCGGAGGCTGGGTCGACACCACGTCCTTGCGCTCGACGTCGGTGAAGCCCTTCTCCTTGAGCTGGGTCTGCGCCTGGTCGAACTGGATGCCGCGGACGTCCGGCACGGTCACCTTGGGGGCGCCCGTGGAGATCACCAGGCCGACGGTGGTGTTCTTGTCGACCTTCGTGCCCTTCGCCGGATCCTGCGAGCACACCAGGCCCTTGGGCTGGTCCTCGCAGGCCTTGCGGCCGGAGACGGTGACCTTCAGATCGACGTTCGAGGCGGTCTCGCGGGCGTCCTTCTCGGACAGGCCGACGAAGTTGGGCACCGAGGGCTTGTCGTTCACGCCGTGCCCGCTGAACGCGTACTTGCCGATCAGGATGGCGCCGATCAGCACCAGGACACCGGCGACGATCAGCAGGATCGTGGAGGTGTTCGACTTCTTCGGCTGCTGGCGGCGCCGGTCGGGGCGGTCGTCGTAGCCGAAGCCGCCGTCGTCCCCGTTCATCGGCGGGAGCATGGCCGTGGCGGCTGCGGGCGACTCCGGGCGCAGCGCGGTGGTCGCCTGGTCGTCGCCGTAGCCGGCGTAACCGACCGCGCCCATCGCGGCGGTGGCGCCGACCGGCTGGCCGTCCAGGCACGCCTCGATGTCGGCCCGCATCTCGTCGGCCGACTGGTAGCGGTAGTCCGGGTCCTTGACCAGCGCCTTGAGGACGATCGCGTCCATCTCGGGGGTGATCTCGGGGTCGAAGACCGAGGGTGCCTGCGGTTCCTCGCGGACGTGCTGGTAGGCCACGGCCACCGGGGAGTCGCCGACGAAGGGCGGCCGTACGGTCAGCAGCTCGTAGAGGAGGCAGCCCGTGGAGTACAGGTCGGAGCGGGCGTCGACCTGCTCGCCCTTGGCCTGCTCGGGGGAGAGGTACTGGGCCGTGCCGATGACCGCCGCGGTCTGCGTCATCGTCATGCCGGAGTCGCCCATCGCACGGGCGATGCCGAAGTCCATGACCTTGACCTGACCGCCCCGGGTCAGCATGACGTTGGCCGGCTTGATGTCGCGGTGGACGATGCCGTTGCGATGGGCGTACTCGAGGCCCTGGAGGATGCCGATGGTCATCTCCATGGCGCGCTCCGGCAGCAGCTTGCGGCCGGAGTGCAGCAGCTCACGCAGGGTGGAACCGTCGACGTACTCCATCACGATGTACGGGATGGAGACCCCGTCGATGTAGTCCTCACCCGTGTCGTAGACCGCGACGATCGCGGGATGGTTGAGCGAGGCGGCCGACTGGGCCTCCCGGCGGAACCGGGCCTGGAAGGACGGGTCGCGCGCGAGGTCGACGCGCAGCGTCTTCACCGCCACCGTGCGGCCGAGCCGGGTGTCATGCGCGAGGTGGACCTCCGCCATGCCACCACGGCCGAGCACGTGGCCCAGCTCGTACCGGCCGCCGAGGCGACGCGGCTCTTCCATAGCTACCTACCAGCCCTCTCCGTCGGTCCCGGCCGTCACATCGCTGTGCGCCGAGGCTGCCGTCCGGGCCTACGGTACCCGGCTCCCTTTGTATGACCTGGCCAAGCCCGGATCCCGATATCGGACCGGTATCGCAATGTGCGTCCTTGTGAAGCTGATGTGATGGCCGTCACTTCTTGGAGTTGATGACCGCCTCCATCACGCTCTTCGCGATCGGCGCGGCCAGGCCGCCGCCGGAGATGTCGTCACGGTTGGCGTGCTCGTCCTCGACGACCACGGCCACGGCCACCGGGGAGCTGCCGTCGGGGAGCTTGGCGTAGGAGATGAACCAGGCGTACGGGTTGGCGCTGTTGGCCACACCGTGCTGCGCGGTACCGGTCTTGCCGCCGACCTTGACGTTGGGGATCCGGGCGTTGGTACCGGTGCCCTTCTCGACCACGGTCTCCATCATCGACTGAAGGAGCTGCGCGTTCTGCGGGGACAGCGGCCGGCTCATCTCCTCCGGCTTGGTCTTCTCCACCGGGTCGAGGTTGGAAGCCTCCAACTCGTCCACCATGTACGGCTTCATCAGCTTGCCGTCATTGGCGACCGCCGAGGCGACCATGGCCATCTGGAGCGGGGTCGCGGCGGTGTTGTACTGGCCGATCGAGGACAGCGCGGTCTGCGAGGCGTTCATGTTGTCCGAGAACACCGAGGCGTTGGAGCGGACCGGGGTGAACTGCTGCGCGTCGAAGCCGAACTTCTTCGCCTCCGCCAGCATCTTGGCGTTGCCGAGGTCGGCGCCGATCTTGCCGAAGACGGTGTTGCAGGAGTACTGGAGCGCGACCCGCATCGGGGCGTCCTTGCAGGGCAGGTTGCCCTCGTTGGGCAGCGGGGTCGTGGTGCCCGGCATGATGTACGGCAGCGGCGAGTTGGTCCGCTGGTCGGGCGAGGTGTACAGGCCGTTCTCCAGCGCCGCCGCCGCGGTGACCACCTTGAAGGTGGAGCCCGGCGGGTAGGTCTCGCGCAGCGCCCGGTTGAGCATCGGATCGGCCGGGTTGTTCTCCTTCAGGAGCTTGTTCCGGGCCTTGGCGTCGTCGTCGGTGTTCCCCGCGAAGCTGGAGGGGTCGTACGAGGGGTACGAGGCCAGCGCCAGGATCTTGCCGGTGGCCGGGTCGAGCGCGGCGACCGCGCCCTTGCCGCCGACGGCCTTCAGACCGTTGTACGCGGCCTTCTGCGCGGCGCCGTTGAGCGTGGTGACGACATTGCCGCCCTGCTTCGGCTTGCCCGTGATCATGTCCAGGGTGTTGCGGAAGAAGAGCCGGTCGTCATTGCCGGTCAGGATGCCGTCGTCCAGGTTCTCCAGCTGGGTGCCGCCGAAGGCCTGGGAGGAGAAGCCGGTCACCGGGGCCCACATGGGCCCGTTCTTGTACGTGCGCTTGTACTTGAAGTCGCCGTGCTTGACCTCGACCGAGCCGGTCACCGGGTTGCCGTCCACGATGATGTCGCCGCGCGGCGCGGCGTAGCGCTCGATGGAGACCCGCCGGTTGAGCGGGTCGGTGCGCAGGCTGTCGGCCTTGACGTACTGGAGGTAGTTGTCGCGGACGAGCAGGGCCAGCACGAGCAGGCCGCAGAAGATCGCGATCCGGCGCAGGGGCTTGTTCATGACGGGCGGACCACCTGGGTCATCTCGGCGTCGGGGTTGGCTGCGGGGGCGGGTGCCGGGCGGCGGGCGGTGTCGCTGATGCGGATCAGGACGCCGATGAGCGCCCAGTTGGCGATCACGGACGAACCGCCGTACGCGAGGAACGGCATGGTCATACCGGTCAGCGGGATGAGGCCCATCACACCGCCGGCCACCACGAAGACCTGGAGCGCGAAGGCACCCGAGAGGCCGATGGCGAGCAGCTTGCCGAACGGGTCGCGGGCGGCGAGGGCGGTGCGCACGCCGCGTTCCGCGATCAGGCCGTAGATCAGCAGGATCGCCATGAGGCCGGCCAGGCCCAGCTCCTCGCCGAAGGTGGCGAGGATGAAGTCCGAGTTGGCGGCGAACTTGATCAGCTCGGAGTGGCCCTGGCCCCAGCCGGTGCCGAGGGTGCCGCCGGAGCCGAAGGCCCACAGGGCCTGCATGGCCTGCTCGGAGTGGCCGCCGACACCCTGCTGGGAGAGCTTGTACTCCTTCAGCGGGTCGAGCCAGGCCTGCACACGCATCTTCACGTGCGGCTCGAAGCTCGCCACGCCGACGGCGCCGACCGCGGACATCAGCAGACCGAAGACGATCCAACTGGTCCGCTCGGTGGCGACGTACAGCATGATCACGAACATGCCGAAGAACAGCAGCGACGTACCGAGGTCGGTCTCGAAGACCAGGATCAGGATGGACATCGCCCAGACCACGAGGATCGGACCGAGGTCGCGACCGCGCGGCAGGTAGAGGCCCATGACACGGCGGCTGGCGAGGGCCAGCGCGTCGCGCTTCACCATCAGATAGCCGGCGAAGAAGATGGCCAGCACGATCTTGGCGAACTCACCTGGCTGGATGGTGAAACCGCCGACGGAGATCCAGATCTTGGCGCCGTAGACGTTCAGACCGAGGCCCGGGACCAGCGGGAGCAGCAGCAGGAGCAGCGCGCACATCATGGAGATGTACGTGTAGCGCTGGAACGTGCGGTGGTCCTTGAGGAAGTACAGCACCGCCACGAACAGGGCGATGCCCATCGCCGTGTACATGAGCTGGTTGGTCGCCTTGCCGCCCGCGACATGGATCTGCTGGAGCGCCTTGGACTGGTCCAGGCGCCAGATGCAGACCAGGCCGAGCCCGTTGAGCAGGGTGGACAGTGGCAGCAGCAGCGGGTCGGCGTACGGGGCGAACTTCCGTACGACGAGATGGGCCACGCCGGCCAGCAGGCCGAGGCCCAGGCCATAGCTCAGCAGCCCCGCCGGGACCTGGTTGTCGATGGCCAGGCCCACGTTGGCGTAGGCGAACACCGGGATCAGCACCGCGAAGACCAGCAGGGCCAGCTCGGTGTTGCGGCGGCTCGGCGCGCCGATCGCGCCGATGGTGGACGTGTGGTGCGTCGGCGAGTTAGTCGTACTGCTCATCGTGTGACAGGGCCTCTCACGGCTTGCCTACTGCTTACCGCACAGCGAGACGACCTTCTGCTCATCCTCCGAGAGGGTGGGGCCGGGGCTGGGGGTCGCGGACGGGGTCGTGGACGGAGACTTCGAGGATCCCGGCGTGTCCGTGGAGGGGGACGCCTTCGGGTTCGTGGTCGCGGTCGTCCGGGTGAAGGAGGCGGTGCTCATGGTGCCGGTGGCGCCCGCGTCGGACTTGGTGCCGCTGGTCTTGCCCGTGTGCGGCTTGCCCGGCTGGGTGCGCTCGGCGTCCTGGCGCTCCGTCTCCTTCTTGCAGGCGGAGGCCTGCACGGCCAGTTCCTGGATCTTCGACTGGGCGTCCTTGAGGCCGCCCTCGGCGATCGTGGCCTTGACCTGCTTCTGCTGGTACGACGGCAGGTACTTGAGTTCGATCTCCGGGTGGTCCTGCTGCATCGTCGACAGCGACACCCAGGCCAGGTCCTGGCTGATCCCGCGGTACAGCGCGACATGCTCCTCGCTGGTGCCGACGTAGTACTGCGTCTGCGTCCAGCGGTAGCCGCCGTAGAGACCGCCGCCGATGACCGCGAGGGCGAGGGCGCTGTACAGCGACGCCTTCAGCCATCTGCGGCCCTTGCGCTTGGTGAAGTCGCCGTCGGCGTAGTCGTCGAAGCTGCCCGCCGGGACGTAGCCGGTGCTGTCGCCGGAGCCGGGCGGGCCGAACTCGCCGCCGCCGTGGCCCTGGCGGCCCAGGTGGGAGGCGCGGCCGGCCGGGGTCTGCATGATCCCGTTGTCGTGCAGATGACTCTGGTTCTCGGCGACCGCGCCGACCACGACCGGCTGGTCGGACAGCTGGCCCGCGAGCGTGTCGCCGGTGTCCAGATCGAGGACGTCGGCCACGATGACGGTGATGTTGTCCGGGCCGCCGCCGCGCAGCGCGAGCTGGATCAGCTCCTGCACGGTCTCCTGCGGGCCCTGGTAGCTGGCGAGGGTCTCCTCCATCGTCTGGTGGGAGACGACGCCGGACAGGCCGTCGGAGCAGATCAGGTACCGGTCGCCGGCGCGGACCTCGCGGATGGACAGATCGGGCTCGACGTTGTCACCGCTGCCGAGGGCACGCATCAGCAGCGAGCGCTGCGGATGGGTGGTGGCCTCCTCCTCGGTGATCCGGCCCTCGTCCACGAGCCGCTGCACCCAGGTGTGGTCCTGGGTGATCTGGGTGAGCACCCCGTCGCGCAGCAGATAGGCGCGCGAGTCGCCGACGTGCACCATGCCGAGCCGCTGCCCGGTCCACAGCAGCGCGGTCAGCGTGGTGCCCATGCCTTCGAGCTGGGGGTCCTCCTCGACCATGGAGCGCAGCTGGTCGTTGGCGCGCCGCACGGCCACGCCGAGAGAGGTGAGGATGTCGGAGCCGGGCACGTCGTCGTCGAGCGTGACCAGGGTGGAGATCACCTCGGAGGAGGCGACCTCGCCGGCCGCCTGGCCGCCCATGCCGTCGGCGATCGCGAGCAGGCGGGGGCCGGCGTAACCGGAGTCCTCGTTGCCCTCGCGGATCATGCCCTTGTGCGAACCGGCGGCAAAGCGCAGTGACAGACTCATGCGCACCTCGCCCGTCGGCTCCGAATGCAGCCGGTCGTGTCGAGCCACACTGCCCACCCTCCGGTCGGGAGCGCGCCGGGGACCGGAAGGCGGTCCGCCGCCGCGTGCTCGCTCCGTTCGCGCTCACTCATGATGTAGCACTACTTCCGCAGCTCGATGACGGTCTTGCCGATGCGGATCGGCGCGCCCAGCGAGATCGGCGTGGGGGTCGTCAGCCGGGACCGGTCCAGGTAGGTGCCGTTGGTCGACCCCAGGTCCTCGACGATCCACTGGCCGTCGCGGTCGGGGTAGATCCTGGCATGACGGCTGGAGGCGTAGTCGTCGTCCAGCACGATCGTGGAGTCGTGCGCCCGGCCCAGGGTGATGGTCTGGCCCTGGAGCGCGACGGTGGTGCCGGTGAGTGTGCCTTCGGTCACGACCAGCTTGCTGGGGGCGTTGCGCCCGCGCCGGCCGCCGCCACCGCCCTGCTGGCCGCGCTGCTGCGGGGGCGCGGCCTGCTGCTGCCTGGCGGCCTGGCGGCCGCTCGGGGGCTGGGCCCGCCCGGCCTCCCTACGCGATCCGCGCTGGGTGACGCGCGTACCGAACAGGTCGCTGCGGATGACCTGCACGGCCACGATCACGAACAGCCACAGTACGGCCAGGAAACCCAGCCGCATGACCGTGAGGGTCAGCTCTGACATTGCCCCCGCTTCACCCTTCGGCTTGCCTATAGATAACGGTGGTGCTGCCCACGACGATCCGCGAGCCGTCGCGGAGCGTAGCGCGGGTGGTGTGCTGCCCGTCCACCACGATGCCGTTGGTGGAGCCGAGATCCTGGATCGTCGAGGGCGTTCCGGTCCGGATCTCGCAGTGCCGGCGGGAGACGCCGGGATCGTCGATCCGCACGTCGGCCTCGGTGCTGCGGCCCAGCACCAGGGTCGCGCGGGAGATCTGGTGGCGGGTGCCGTTGATCTCGATCCAGTAGCGGGTGCGTCCGCCGC
>NZ_MUNF01000375.1 GCF_002154555.1 Streptomyces murinus | reverse complement strand
GCGGTGGCCCGGTGGCGGGGGTTGAGCAGCATGGACCACCGCTACCAGCGCCCGCCCACCACACGTCGACGACGCGCGCCTGTCCCACCCGAACGGGTTGCCCGCGGTGGGCGGGGCGCCGGAACGTCCGGCCCAGCCCTGAGCGGCCGCCCCGGCCGACCAAGCGGCCCTGGCCGCCCGGTGCACCTGGGAACGGCCCGCCGAGAGGGTTCGCGGGCGCGGTACGGCGGCCCGCTGAGCGGTTCGCGGGCGCTGTGCGCGGTCCCCCGCTACGGCAGTCTCGGTGCCGGTGTCTGGTTCTGGGTGCGGCTCACGTCGTAGACGCCCGGGACGTCGCGCATGGCGCGCATGAGGGCGGGCAGGCCCGCGGCGTCGGGGAGTTGGAGGGTGTAGGTGTGGCGCACCCGCTGCTCGCTCGGTGGTTCGACCGTGGCGGAGACGATGTCGCCGCCCGCCAGCGCGATGGCCTCGGTGAGGTCGGCGAGCAGACCCCGGCGGCCGAACGATTCGGCGACCAGGGTGACCCGGCACGCGGTGCTCTCCCCCCAGCGCACTCCGATCTCCGTGCGCCCCCTGCTCTTCATGTGCGCCACCGCGACGCACTCCACCCGGTGCACGGTTACCACTCCCCCGCGTACCGGGAAGCCGGTGATCTCGTCGGGCGGCACGGGCGTACAGCATCCGGCGAGGCGTACGGCGGCGCCGGGGCGGTCGGTGCGGACGTCGGCGCCCTGGGGGCGTCCCCCGGGCCCGGACTCGTGGGCGCGCCGTTCGCGGAAGTCGGCGTCGGCGCGATACCCGGCCGGCTCGTCGGCGGGCGCGCCACCCCCGGGGTGCGTGGTCAGCCAGCGCTGGATGGCGATGCGGGCGGCCGGGGTGTGGGCGTGCTCCAGCCACTCGCGGGAGGGCTCCGAGGCGGGGTCCTGGCCCATGAGGAGTTCGACGGTGTCGCCGTCCTTCAGGACCGTGCTCAGCCTGGCCAGGCGGCCGTTGACGCGGGCGCCGATACAGGCGTGCGCGTCCTCGCCGTACTGCCCGTAGGCGGCGTCCACGCAGCTGGCGCCCTCGGGCAGGCCCAGGGTGCCGCCGTCCGGGCGGAAGACGGTGATCTCCCGGTCCTGGGCGAGGTCCTCGCGCAGGGTCGACCAGAAGGTGTCCGGGTCGGGCGCGGCCTGCTGCCACTCCAGGAGGCGGGAGAGCCAGCCGGGCCGGGTGGGGTCGGCGCGCTCGCCGTCGGCGGGGTCGTCGGCGCCCGGACCGTCGGTGGCGGTGGCGTCCGTGGCGGTGGCGTCCGTGCCGGAGGCGTCCGTGCCGGAGGCGTAGGGGTTGCCGAGCGCGACGACACCGGCCTCGGCGACCTTGTGCATCTGGTGGGTGCGAATGAGGACTTCGACCACCTGCCCGTCGGGACGGGCGACGGCCGTGTGCAGCGACTGGTACAGGTTGAACTTGGGTACCGCGATGAAGTCCTTGAACTCCGAGACCACCGGCGTCATACAGGTGTGCAACTCGCCCAGCACGCCGTAACAGTCGGCGTCCTCGCTCACCAGCACCAGCAGCCGGCCGAAGTCGGCACCCCGCAACTGCCCGCGTTTACGGGCCACTCGGTGCACGGAGACGAAGTGGCGCGGGCGGATGAGGACTTCGGCGGAGATCCCGGCCTCGCGCAGCACCCCGCGCATCTCCTCGGCGACCACGGCGAGCGGATCGGCGGTGCGGGCCGCGTTCTCCGCGATGAGTTCCCTGGTGTGCTCGTACTCCTCGGGGTGGAGGATGGCGAAGACCAGGTCCTCCAGTTCGGTCTTCAGGGCCTGGACGCCGAGGCGTTCGGCGAGCGGGATGAGGACGTCGCGGGTGACGCCCGCGATCCGCTCCTGTTTCTCGCGGCGCATCACACCGAGGGTGCGCATGTTGTGCAGCCGGTCGGCGAGTTTGATCGACATCACGCGCACGTCGCTGCCGGTGGCCACGAGCATCTTGCGGAAGGTCTCGGGTTCGGCGGCGGCCCCGTAGTCGACCTTCTCCAGCTTGGTGACGCCGTCGACCAGGTAGCGGACCTCCTCGCCGAACTGCTCGCGCACCTGGTCCAGCGTCACCTCGGTGTCCTCGACGGTGTCGTGCAGCAGCGAGGCCGTCAACGTCGTGGTCTCGGCGCCGAGTTCGGCGAGGATGAGGGTCACGGCAAGCGGATGCGTGATGTACGGCTCGCCGCTCTTGCGCATCTGGCCGCGGTGCGAGGACTCGGCCAACACATAGGCGCGGCGCAGGGGTTCGAGGTCGGCGTCGGGATGGTGGGCGCGGTGCGCCTCCACCACATGGCCGATCGCGTCGGGCAGTCTGTCCCGGGCGGTCGGCCCGAGCAGCGCGGCCCGGCCGAGCCGGCGCAGGTCGATTCTGGGCCGGGACTTCCGGCGCACCGACGCGGGTGCCACGGCGGCCGTCGCGGCCGTGGGCACCACCGGGACCGGGGTCGAAGGGTTCGTGGCCTCCGCACTCATGGGCACCTCCGGCTCGTGGACCGGCGGACGGAGCCCCAGGGCATGCGCGGCTCAGGGTGCCGACGCTCCCCCGTCCGTGCCGGTGCTTGATGCTATCGAGCCCACCACGTGCGACAGACCGCCTCTCGCCGAGCGTGAAACGGATCACCCATTCGAGCGATGAAAAGGAGGTTTAAGTTTTGCGCCACCTGCCCTGGCGTCGTCCGTGGATTCGATCCGGCACCGGCCCCCGGAACCGCTGCTCCGGCTGCCCGAGGCCGCCATGAGGATGGTTTCGGCAGGTCAGCGAAGCGCGTTTTCCAGCCACTCGCCGTCGATCACACCTTCAGCGACGATCACCGCGGGGCCGGTCATCTCGATCTGTCCGTCCGGCCGTTCGGTGATGACCAGGCGGCCGCCGGGCACGTCCACGGTGTACGTCGCGGGGGTGCCGGTGACGGCCGGGTCGGCGCCGTCGCGGCGGGCGGTGGCCACGGCGACGGCGCAGGCGCCGGTGCCGCAGGAGCGGGTCTCGCCGGAGCCGCGCTCATGCACCCGCATCGCGACATGGCGGGGGCCGCGGTCCACGACGAACTCGACGTTGACCCCGTCCGGGTAGGCGCCCTCGGGGCTGACCGGCGGCGGGCTGTACAGGTCACCGGCGTGCGCGAGGTCGGCCACGAAGGCGACCGCGTGCGGGTTGCCCATGTTGACGTTCCGCGCGGGCCAGCTGCGCTCGCCGACACGCACCGTGACCTCTCCCTCGGGCAGGCGCGCGCCACCCATGCCGACGGTCACGTCCCCGTCCTTGGCGATGTGCACGCTCTTGACGCCGCCGCGGGTGGCGATGGTGAGGTCGCCCTCGGCGACATGCCCGGCGTGCTGGAGGTAGCGGGCGAAGACGCGGACGCCGTTGCCGCACATCTCCGCGATCGAGCCGTCGCTGTTGCGGTAGTCCATGAACCACTCGGCCTCGCCGGCCAGCTCCCGCGCCTCGGGGTGCGCGGCGGAGCGCACCACGTGCAGCACACCGTCGCCGCCGATGCCGGCCCGGCGGTCGCACAGGGCGGCCACGGCGGCCGGGGACAGCTCGATGGCGTTGTCGGGGTCCGGGACGATCACGAAGTCGTTCTCCGTGCCGTGACCCTTGAGGAAGGCGATCCGCGTGCTCATTCCTCGATCGTACGGGGTCGGTACGACAGAGGTTTTACGACGGCGCGGGGGCCGCGGCGGCGTGGGCGCCCTGCTCCCGGGGGCCTGCCCCGAGGGGCCTGATCCGGTGGATCTGCATCGGCGGGCTTGCTCCGAGGGGCCGGGCCTTCTCCGGCGGGCCTGCTCCGAGAGGCTGGGCCTTCTCCGGCGGGCCTGCTCCGGCGGGCCTGCTCCGGCGCGGTCAGCGCAGGCGGGCCACGCGCCACACGGCGAGTACGGCCACCACGGCGACCAGCAGGGCGTAGCCGAGGACGACGCGCCAGTCCGGGCGGCGGCCGGAGCCGCGCGGGGGCAGGCCGGGCCAGGTGTAGCCCACGCGGCGGGCGGCCATCATGCCCCAGCCGGCGGCGCAGCAGCAGATCAGCAGGCCGAGCATGGCGATGACCGCGCCGCTGTCGCCGTCGAAGGCGAGCGGGAAGGCGAACATCAGGGAGCCGACGGCGGACAGTCCCACGATCGGCGCGAGCTGCCAGATGCGCAGCCGGCGCTGCGGACGCAGCTCGACCTCGACCTCGGGGCCGCCGGTGTACATCTCCTCGGGCGCCGGGCCGTCCTCGGTCACGCCGTCCGTGGTCTCGTCGGGCCCGTCGTCGGCGAGCCGCTCCTCGGCCTCGGCCTCCACGAGGGGATGCCCGCCCTCGGGCACGAGGCCGTTGTCGAGGTCGTCCCGAAGACCTTCCTTCGGGCCCTCCACAAGGTCCTCGCGGAGATCCTCTTGGGAACCCTCGTCCTGGGGGTCTTCTCGGGGCCCCTCGTCCTGGTCCGCTCGGTCACCCTCGGTGGTGACGCGCTCGGCACCCGGTGCGGTGTCGCGAGGGCCGGCCTCCATCGCCACGCGCCCTCCCAACTAGGACTCCACTTGGTCGATCGAAGCACGATGATGGCACGGCGCCGAAGGCGCCGATGACCGGCGGCGCATCCCGATGCCATCACGTGATCAGGCTGTGACCGGTCGTTCGACCAACGTCAGGGCCTGCCCCGGAAGTTCCCCCCGGTCGGCTTCGGCGCCGCTCAGCCAGTGCACCCGGGGGTCGCGGCGGAACCAGGAATCCTGCCGGCGCGCGAAGCGCTTGGTGGCGCGCACGGTCTCGGCGCGCGCCTCCGCTTCGGTGCAGTCACCGGCCAGCGCCGCGAGCACCTGCTGGTATCCCAGCGCGCGCGAGGCCGTACGCCCCTCGCGCAACCCCCGCGCCTCCAGGGCGCGCACCTCGTCCACGAGACCGTCGTCCCACATCCGGTCGACACGGCGCGTGATCCGGTCGTCCAGCTCCGGGCGGGCCACGTCCACGCCGATCTGGACGGTGTCGTAGACCGAGTCATGGCCCGGGAGGTTGGCAGTGAAGGGCTGGCCGGTGATCTCGATCACCTCCAGGGCACGGACGATACGGCGGCCGTTGCCGGGCAGGATCGCGCGCGCGGCCTCGGGGTCGGCGGCGGCCAGGCGGGCGTGCAGGGCGCCGGAGCCGCGCAGCGCCAGCTCCTCCTCCAGGCGGGCGCGGACCTCGGGGTCGGTGCCGGGGAACTCCAGGTTGTCGACGGCGCCGCGGACGTACAGCCCGGAGCCGCCGACGAGGATCGGCCAGCGGCCCTCGGCGAGCAGCGCGTCGATATGGCCGCGGGCCAGCTTCTGGTACTCGGCGACCGAGGCGGTGGCCGTGACGTCCCAGACGTCCAGGAGGTGGTGGGGTACGCCGCCGCGCTCCTCGGGCGTCAGCTTGGCGGTGCCGATGTCCATCCCCTGGTACAGCTGCATCGAGTCGGCGTTGACGACCTCGCCGCCGAGTTGCTGGGCCAGGAAGACGCCGAGATCGGACTTTCCGGCCGCGGTGGGTCCGACGACGGCGATGACGCGGGGGGCGGGGGATGCGCTGCTCACCGCACCAGTCTCGCAAACCTCGCGGCGGGGTCTCGAACGAGTTACGTGACAGAGGCCGTCGCCGGGTCGTTGCCCGGGGCGAGGTGCCCTGTGCGGGCCGTGCGAGGCGGTGACCCGGGCGGCGTGGCCGTACGCACCGTGTGACGCGGGAATTCGCCCGCGCGAGTACCGTATGGAGTGGATATGGGCATGATTTCACGGCTCCTGGGCAGGTCGAAGACGACTCGGCAGGCGTCGGTGGAGGCGGCCGAGGCGGAGGAGACGGAGCCGGTGCGGGCGGCCGGCGCGGACGAGCCGTCGGAGGCCACCCAGATCCCCCGGCAGCAGTCCGCCAAGGGCGTCGGCAAGTAACCCGCGAGGGAAGGTGGATCTGGATCATGGGTCTGTTCGACAACATGAAGGCCAAGCTCGGCCCGGCCAAGGACAAGGTGTCCGACCTCGCGCGCCAGCACGGCGACAAGGTGTCCCAGGGCCTCGACAAGGCGGCCAAGGCCGTCGACGACCGCACCAAGCACAAGTACAGCGACAAGATCCAGGCGGGCACGGGCAAGGCGAAGGACGCCATGGACCGCCTGGCGCACATGGACGAGCATCCGGACGGCACGCCGGGCGCGGAGCCGAATCCGCCCACGCCGCCGCAGGGGCCGCCGCCGGCTTCGTGAGCGTGCCCTAGGGCCTGTCTGACAATTCCCGTCGTCGCCCGGAGGGCGGCCGCGCGGCGTCAGGTGCGTGCTCTCGGGGTGCCGGGCGTAGGCCCTCGTACTGGACGTACTTGGGTCTGCGCCCGGTGCCGCGAGAGTGCGTGCATGGCGTCGCGCGGCAGACGGGAATTGTCAGACAGGCCCTAGGACCAGGTGGCGACCATGTAACCCACCCCGTACGGCGCGTCCTCGTACAGCAGGCTGCCGTCGAGGTCCGTGCCCTCGGCGGCGCCGGCCAGGATCTGCCAGGGGGCGCGGCCCGACGACTTCAGGGTGCGGGCGAGGTCGGCGTCCAGGGAGAGCAGGGCGGGGAGGTCGGCGGTGGCCAGGGCGCGGGCGGCCGCGGCGTCGTACGGGGCCGCGCGTTCGTCCAGGTAACCGGGGGCTTTGACCGTACGGCACGCACTCCCGTCGCCGAGGACGAGGAGAGCCACGCGATCGGCACGCTCTCCGAGTTCCCGCCCCCTCCCGGCGCACCGCTCGGGCGTGAGCGTCTCCTCCACGCCGAGTCCCTCGACCGGGGAGTCCGCCCAGCCGGTGCGCTCCAGCAGCCAGGCGCCGACGGCCAGCGAGGACGGCAGCTCGCGCTCCGCCGCCGCGTCCTGTGTGCCGCCCCCCAGACGGACGTCCAGGTCGACGCCGTACCCCTTGAACGACCCGCGCCCGCCCTGCGGGAACTCCCCGCCCTCGCCCGGTCCGGCGGGCCCGACGACGATCAGCAGATCCGGCCGGGCGGCCGCGAGCACACCGAGCGCATCCGTACAGGCCGCACGCGCAGCGTCCATCTCGGGCGCGGCACCCACGGCAACCTCGGGCACGAGCAGCGGCGGACAGGGACAGACGGCGGCGGCGACAAGCATGATCGGCAGAGTAACCCGCCGGGCTCGCGGCCAGGCAGCCTGGCAGGGGTCCAGGGCTCCACCGGTGCCTGCGCCCCCCTTACGGGCCCGGCCTCCCGAACGTCCGCGCCACCTCACGGGCCGACCCGCGGGGTGTCCGCCGCGCCCTCACGAGTCGGCCGCCGGAGCCGTCGCACGCACCGGCGCAGGCACGTAGCCCGACCGAGGCCCACGCCGCCCTGGTCCTCGACGACAGCTTCACGGCCGGCCTTCCCAGTGTCAGCGCCGCCTCACGGCCCCGTCGTCACCGACCGGTGGGCTGGAGCCTCACCCCCCGTACGACACAGCCGGGCAACCGGCCGGGGCCCACGCCGCGTTGCAGGCCGCCTCCCGGGGTGTGTCGGCGCAGCTTCATGGCCCGTTACCTCGCCGACAGGCACCAAGAGAAGTCCCTGCGGCACCGACGCAAGCGAGCAGCCCAGCCGCAGAGCCCACGCCGCCGGGATCAGCGCCGCCTACCCGCGGGGCAGCGGCGCCAGGCCCGCGGCAGGTCCCGGGGGTAAGCGCCGTCTCGCGGCTCGGCCCCCGCCGACCGGTGCCAGGAGCCGTCGCCCTGCCACCGGCGCAGGCGAAGGGTCTGGCCAGGGCGCGTTCCCCCGCCGGTGTCAGCCCCGCTTCACGGCTGGCCCCTCGGGATCAGCGCCACCTCAGCGCCCACCGACCCGCCCCGTCGCCCCCTCGGTCACAGCCGTCCCTCAGGCACAGCCGTCCCTCAGTCGCAGCCGCACCCGCTGGTCGCCGCCGGGAGGGGGGCCGGGGCGCCGATCTGGGGGAGGCCCAGCATGACGCCGGTCGGCTTGGCGGCTGCCTCGGACGTGCGCTTCTCCCAGGCGTCGCCGGCGCGGGTGCGGCGTACGGCGAGGACCTGGCCCTCGGCGAGCAGGTGGTGCGGGGCGGCGTACGTCACCTCGACGGTGACCACGTCGCCGGGCCGTACCTCCTGCTCCGGCTTGGTGAAGTGGACCAGGCGGTTGTCGGGGGCGCGCCCGGAGAGCCGGTGCGTGGCGCCGTCCTTGCGGCCCTCGCCCTCCGCGACCATCAGCTCCAGCGTGCGGCCGACCTGCTTCTTGTTCTCCTCCCAGGAGATCTCCTCCTGGAGGGCGACGAGCCGCTCGTACCGCGCCTGCACGACCTCCTTGGGGATCTGGTTCTCCATGGTCGCGGCCGGCGTGCCGGGGCGGATGGAGTACTGGAAGGTGAAGGCCTGCGCGAACCGCGCCTCGCGCACGGCGTGCAGCGTCTCCTCGAAGTCCGCCTCGGTCTCGCCGGGGAAGCCCACGATGATGTCGGTGGTGATCGCCGCGTGCGGGATCGCCGCGCGCACCTTCTCGATGATCCCGAGGTACCGCTCCTGCCGGTAGGAGCGGCGCATCGCCTTGAGGACCGTGTCCGAGCCGGACTGGAGAGGCATGTGCAGCTGCGGCATCACGTTCGGCGTCTCGGCCATGGCGGCGATGACGTCGTCGGTGAAGTCACGCGGGTGCGGGGAGGTGAACCGGACCCGCTCCAGGCCCTCGATGGTGCCGCAGGCGCGCAGCAGCTTGCTGAAGGCCTCGCGGTCGCCGATGTCGGAGCCGTACGCGTTGACGTTCTGACCGAGCAGCGTGATCTCCGAGACGCCCTCGGCGACCAGCGTCTCGACCTCGGCGAGGATGTCGCCGGGCCGGCGGTCCTTCTCCTTGCCGCGCAGCGCTGGGACGATGCAGAAGGTGCAGGTGTTGTTGCAGCCGACGGAGATCGAGACCCAGGCGGCGTACGCGCTCTCGCGGCGCGTCGGCAGTGTGGAGGGGAACGCCTCCAGTGACTCGGCGATCTCGACCTGCGCCTCCTCCTGGACGCGGGCGCGCTCCAGCAGCACGGGGAGTTTGCCGATGTTGTGCGTGCCGAAGACGACGTCCACCCAGGGCGCCTTGCGCACGATGGTGTCGCGGTCCTTCTGCGCGAGGCAGCCGCCGACCGCGATCTGCATGCCGGGCCGGGACGCCTTGCGCGGCGCGAGCCGGCCGAGGTTGCCGTACAGCCGGTTGTCGGCGTTCTCCCGTACCGCGCACGTGTTGAAGACGACGACGTCCGCGTCGCCGTCGGCGTCCTCCGGCGCCCGCACGTACCCGGCCTCTTCCAGCAGCCCGGCCAATCGCTCGGAATCGTGGACGTTCATCTGGCACCCATAGGTGCGGATCTCGTAGCTCTTGGGTGCGGGCACGTCCACTGCGGGGCTCCGGTCGCTGCTGCTGGTCATGGCTCAAGGGTAGGCGGTCCCGGGGAGGGGTCCGCCGCCCCGTTCGCCAGGGCCCGGTTCCGGCCAACGGGCGGGCAAAGAGCACCCCAGGAGACCCGGCCGCCCCTTCGGCGACGACCGAGAAGCGGAATGTCCCCTTACCGGGATGCGCCCATCGAGTCCCGCTTTCCGGAATCGGGACCGGAACGGGAATGCCCGCTTTGCGGCGGCCGCCGGATTTCGCCGATGACATATTCGACCGCTTGACCGCCTTCGGCGGGCGCTGCTTGGCTACCCCGGGTTCACCTGGCCAGACCCGCTATACAGGGAGTTTTGTGCGTACGGGGGAAATTCGCCGATCTCTGTCGGGCCCGCTCCACCTGGAGCTTGACGGGCCCCCAGTCGCGCCCGCGGAAGAATGCGCCGCGCATACGTGAATGATAAATCATCGATGCCCTGAGGTGATCTGAGGCGACTCAAGGCGATCCGGGCCGACCCGGTTCGATTCGCCCCGGCCCGGTTCGATTCGATTCGGCCTTGATCCGATTCGAATCGACCTTGATGACCCCGATGACCTTGATGACCTCGATCCGATTCGGTTCGGCCTTGATCGGCATATTCGTTCTCCGCCGCCTTCGCCCCGCGCCCAGGCCCGCCCGCATCCCGCACTCACCGCACCGCCGCCTTCACGCACCGTCCTTACGGCACAACTCGTCTGTGACCCCCAGGAAGAGGGAGCTTCATGAAGGTCCGCAGTTCCATGACCGCCCCTGGGCAGGAGCGGTTCGAGCCGTTCCCGCTGACCGAGATCCAGTACGCGTACTGGGTCGGCCGGGGCCCGAACTTCGTACTGGGGAACGTGGCCCCGCACGCCTACTTCGAGCTGGAGGGCCGCCGCCTCGACCCCGAGGTGCTGTCCCGGGCCTGGCGCCGGCTGGTGGAGCGGCACGACATGCTGCGCGCGGTCGTCGGCCCCGACGGGCGCCAGCAGGTGCTCCGGAGCGTGCCCCGGTTCGAGGTCCGATGTACCGACGTGCGCTCCGCCTCGGCGAAGGACAGGGAGCGCGCGCTGCTCGACACCCGGGAGGAGATGTCCCACCGGGTGTACTCGGCCGCCGACTGGCCGTTGTTCGACCTGCGGCTGACCCGGCTGCCCGACCACGACCGGCTGCATGTCAGCGTCGATCTGCTGATGGTCGACCTGGCCAGCCTCACCCTGCTGTTCAGCGAGTGGAGCGCGCTGTGCCAGGACCCCGGCCTCGAACTGCCGCCGGTGGACGTCACCTTCCGCGACTACGCCCTGGAACTCCAGCGCGGCTCCGGAGCCCCCCGCTACCAGAAGGCGCTCGCCTACTGGACCTCCCGGGCCGCCGCCCTCGCCCCGCCGCCCGAACTCCCCCTGGCCAAGTCGCCGGTGAGCGTGCACCGGCCGCGCTTCACCCACCGCGAGTTCCATCTGCCCAGGGAGAAGTGGCGCACCCTGCAAGGGCGTTGCGAGGAGCGGGGACTGACCCCGACCGCCGTCCTCGCGGCCCTGTTCTCCGAGGTCCTCGCGGTCTGGGGCGGCTCCCGCCGGTTCACCCTCAATCTCACCCTGTTCAACCGGTTGCCGCTGCTGCTCGCCGACACCGGCGACGGCAGGCGCACGGTCCATCCCCATCTGCGGCGCATGGTCGGCGACTTCACCTCCATCTGCCTGCTGGAGACCGATGCCTCCACGGGCCGTACGCTCGCCGAGCGGGTCGAGGCCACCCAGGCGCAGCTCCAGCACGATCTGCGCTATCGGCAGGTCAGCGCCCTGGAGGCGCTGCGCGAACGGCGCCGGCTGGGGCTCCAGAGCGGCTTCGAGACGATGCCCGTGGTCTTCACCAGTGGCCTCGGCACCGCCGCGGACGTCTCCGGGCCGCTGAGTTACTTCGGCGACATCACCTACCGGGTGAGCCAGACCCCGCAGGTCTGGCTGGACCACCAGGTGGTGGACCTCACCGGCTCCCTCGACCTGACCTGGGACTGTGTGGAGGAGCTCTTCCCCGAGGGCCTGCTCGACGACATGTTCGCCGCCTACACCTCGCTGGTCGCCCGGCTCGCCGACGACGACTCGATGTGGGCCGAGGAGATCACCGTAGAGCTGCCCGGGCATCAGCTCGCCGGCCGTGACCGCGCCAACGACACGAGCGGTGAGCGTCCCTCGGGCCTGCTGCACGAGCCGTTCCTCGCACAGGCGGCCCGAAACCCCGAGCGGCCCGCCGTACTGACCGGCTCCGGCGCCCTGACGTACGGCGAACTGGCCGCGCAGGCAAGGACGGTGGCCGCCGAGGTCGCCGCGCTCGGCACGGCCGGGCTGCGCGACCGGCTGGTCGGCATCGGCCTGCACAAGGGCGCCGACCAGATCGCGGCCGCGTACGGCGTGCTGCTGGCGGGCGGCGCCTATCTGCCCGTGAGCCCGGCGCTGCCCGAGCGGCGCCGGGCCGGGCTGCTGGGCGACGGCCGGGCCCTCGCGGTCCTCACCGACGCGGCGACGGACGGCCTCGGCTGGCCCGCGTCCCTCCCCCGCCCCCGTGTCGACCGGGCGCGTCCCGGCGCGCCGGAACCCGCGCACCACCCGCGCACGGGCGCCGCCCCCGCCGACCTCCCCGCCGCCGACTTCCCCTCCGACGCCGATCCCGGCGACCTGGCCTACGTCCTCTACACGTCCGGCTCCACCGGCACCCCCAAGGGCGTGATGATCGAGCACCACGCCGCCCTCAACACCGTCGCCGACATCAACGAGCGGTTCGGCGTGGGCCCCGAGGACCGGGTCTTCGGCCTCGCCGACCTCGGCTTCGACCTGTCGGTGTACGACACCTTCGGCGCGCTCGGCGCCGGTGCGGCCCTGGTGCTGCCCGACCCGGAGCTGCGCTCGGAGCCGGCCCACTGGTCCAAGCTGATGAGCGAGCACGGCGTGACGGTGTGGAACTCCGTCCCGGCACAGCTGCAGATGCTCGTCGAGCACCTGGAGGTGGGCGGCGAACTCCCGGACCGGCTGCGGCTGATCCTGCTGAGCGGCGACTGGATACCCGTCGATCTGCCCGGCCGGATCCACGGGCTGTGGCCCGAGGCGGAGATCGTCTCGCTGGGCGGCGCGACCGAGGCGTCGATCTGGTCGATCCACCATGTCGTGGACGAGGTGGAGCCGGGCGCCAAGACCATTCCGTACGGTGTGCCGCTGCGCAACCAGAGCTTCCATGTGCTCGACGCGCGCATGGACCCGTGCCCGGTGTGGACCCCGGGCGAGCTGTACATCGGCGGGGTGGGCCTGGCCCGCGGCTACTGGGCCGACGAGGAGCGCACCGCGGCGTCCTTCGTGACCCACCCGCGTACCGGTGAACGGCTGTACCGCACCGGTGACTTCGGCCGCTATCGCGCCGACGGCACGATCGAGTTCCTGGGCCGCCGGGACGGCCAGGTGAAGATCAACGGGCACCGGGTGGAGCTCGGCGAGATCGAGGCGACGCTCACCGCGCACCCGGGCGTGGACAGCGCGGTCGTGGTGAAGTCCGCCGACCAGGACAGCGCGGCCCGCCTGCTGGGATACGTCGTACCCGGTCATGCCGTACCCGCCCACGAGGACACGCTGTTCGTGACCGAGCGGGCCGACGAGGCGCTGCGCGCGGGGCAGTGGCAGGCGCTCGCCGGGACGGCCGGGCGGCCCGCCGAGGGCCCGACGCCGGACGAGCTGCGCACCGTCTGGGACGCGCTGAACGAGGTGTACGCCACCGCCACCGCGAGCGCCTTCCGCGCCTTCGGGCTGCCCCATCTGCCGGGCGAGCCGTTCGATCCGGCGGCCCTGCGCGGCGTCGGGGTGGCCCCCCGCTACGAGCGCTGGCTGGCCCGTGCCGTGGCCGCCCTGGAGGCGACGGGGTATCTGCGGCGCACCGGCGGCGGCCTGGTGGTGGCCCGCGAACTGCCCCCGGAACTGCCCGAGTCGCTGTGCGAGCGCGCCCGCCGCGCCCTCGGCGAGCTGCTGGGAGTCCCCGAGGACGTCACCGACTGGATGCTCGGCCTCGCCGGGAACCTGGCGGGTGTCCTGACCCAGAGCGTCCACTCCGCCGAGCTGTACGCCTCGGACCGCACCCCCGGTGTCTACGCCCGCCTCTTCGGTCCGACGTATGCCGCCGCGACCGCCGCGGTGCGGGAGATGGCCGAGGGCTGGCCCGCCGACCGGCCGCTGAACGTGCTGGAGGTCGGCGCCGGGTACGGCTCGCTCACCCGGCATCTGCTGCCGCTGCTGCCCGCCGACCGCACCGAGTACGTCTTCACCGACGTCTCCCGCTACTTCCTCGACCGCGCGGAGAACGAGTTCGCCGCGTACCCCTTCCTGCGCTGCGACCTGTTCGACCTGGACCGGCCGCCGACCGCGCAGGGCTTCGACGGCCGGTCGGCCGACCTGGTGATCGCCGCCAGCGTGCTGCACGACATGCGCCAGGTGCGGCGGACGCTGGCCGCCCTGCGCTCGGTGCTCGCGCCCGGCGGTGTGCTGCTGCTCGTCGAACAGACCACCTTCCACCCGTGGTTCGACCTCGTCATGGGACTCCAGCAGGGGTTCGACAACTTCGAGGACACCGAACTGCGCCAGGAGCACTGCCTGTTGGACCGCGCGCAATGGCAGCGGGAGCTGACCGCCGCCGGGTTCACCCGCTCGGAGCTGCTGACCACCGCGGGCGGCCCCGCGTCGGTCGGCTTCGACGTGCTCGTCGCCCAAGGGCCCGCGGTGCGGCGCCGGTTCGCCCCGGAGGAGCTGCGCGCCTTCGTCGCCGAGCGGCTCGCCCGGCTCATGGTGCCGGCCCAGCTGTTCGCGCTGGACGAGCTGCCGCTGAGCCCCACCGGCAAGGTGGACCGTGCCGCGCTCGCCCAGGCCGGGCGGCGCGGCGGCGTACGGGGCAGGCCGGCCAGGCCGCCGCGCACGGACCGGCAGCGCAAGCTGGCCGACATCTGGAAGGAGGTGCTCGGCCTGAACCAGATCGATCTGGCCGACGACTTCCTGGAGCTGGGCGGCGACTCCCTGCTGGCCGCGCGGCTGGCGGCACAGCTCCAGTCGGCGTTCGGGGTGCCCGTCCCGGTCCGCACGGTCCTGGAGTACACCACGGTCGAAGCGCTCGACGGACATCTGGAGCAGCTCCTCGGCCCGTCCGAGCCCATCACCGAGGAAAGGTGAGCAACGGTGACCACCACGGCTTCCCCGCACACTCCCGACTCCGCCGTCGACTGGGTCGTCGGCTTCATCGCCGAACTGCTCGACGTGGCGCCGGACCAGATCGACCCGGCCACCGAACTGGGGCTGCTCGGCGTCGACTCGGCCACCACCCTGGTCATCTGCGCCAAGGCCCGCGACGAACTGGGCGTCCCGCTGCGGCCCAAGGAGGTCTTCGACCACTTCACGGCCGACGCCCTCGCCGGCCATCTGGCCGCCCGACTGCGGGCGGGGGTGTGAGGCACGTGTCCGACTGGTTGCTCAGCGGCGCGCCGCGCGCCGCCGCCTGCGACCTGTACTGCTTTCCGCACGGGGGCGGTACGGCCGCCGAGTATCTGCGCTGGTCCCGCGATCTGCGCACGGCGCGGGTGCACGCGGTCCAGCTGCCGGGCCGGGTGCCGCGGCTGACCGAGGCGATGCCCGCCTCGATGCGGGAACTGGTCGAGGCGTTCCTCGCCGAAGTACCGCTCGCCACCGGCCGGTTCGTCTTCTTCGGGCACAGCCTGGGCGCCCTGTTCGCCTACGAGGTGACACGCGCCCTGGCCGCCGCCGGACGTCCGCTGCCGGCCCGGCTGGTCGTCTCGGGTTTCCGGGCACCCCATCTGCCGTACCCGGGCGGGCAGTTGCACCGGCTCCCCGACGACGAGCTGCTCGACGCCGTCGCCGGGCTGCACGGCGGACTGCCCGAGGAGGTGCTGGCCTCGGCGGAGCTGCGGGAGCTTGCCGCGGGCGCGCTGCGCGCGGACTACCGGGTGCTGGAGACGTACGTCTGGCGGCCCGGCGGTCCACTGCCGGTGCCGCTCACCGTGTTCGGCGGCGAGGACGACCGGATCACGACAGGGGAACTGGAGGCCTGGGGCGAGCACACCTCGGCCGGGGCGAGCGTCCGCCGCTTTCCTGGCGGGCACTTCTATCTGCGCGAGCGGCCGGCGCCGGTCCAGCGGGCGCTGGCCGGGGCCCTCGCGTCGGTCCGCGCGGAACGGAGCGCGTCGTGCTGACCTTCGCCGCGGCCTGCCTGGTCCTCATCGTGATCCCCGGCCCCGACCAGGCCCTGATGACCCGCAACGCGCTGGCCGAGGGGCGCAGGGCCGGCCTGTTGACCATGCTCGGCGGGGTGCTCGGCCTCAGCGTCCATGTCTCCGCGGCCTCGCTCGGCATCTCGGCCCTGCTGCTGGCCTCCGCCACCGCCTTCACCATGCTGAAGGTGGTGGGGGCGACCTATCTGGTCTGGATGGGCATCGCGACCCTGCGCGGCGCCCGCCGGACCCTGCGGGAGGGCCCGCCGGACGACGGCATCGAAGGCGGTACGGCGGCCCGGGCGGGCCGGGGCCGCCGGATGCTGCGGCAGGGGTTCCTTTCCAACGCGCTCAACCCGAAGGTGGCCCTGTTCTTCGTCACCTTCCTCCCGCAGTTCCTGCCCTCCCGGGGCAGCGTGCTGCCCCACGCCCTGCTGCTGTCCCTCGTGTTCGCGATCCTCTATCTGTGCTGGTTCACCCTGTACGTGATCAGCGTGGACCGCCTCGGCCGGGTACTGCGCCGGCCACGGGTGCGGGCCCGCATCGAACAGGTGACGGGGCTGCTGCTGATAGGTTTCGCGGCCCGGCTGGCCTTCCAGTAGCCCGGATACCGGGGCGGGTTCACGCCGTGTGCGCCGAGCGCGGCGCGCACGGCGGCCCGTCCCGGCACCGGCGCGAAAAGCCGGTGGAGAACCATCCCCCGGCATGCCTAAGGTCGCGGGATGAGCACCCGAACCTTCCGGATCACCGTGCGCGGTGTCTTCGACGGCCTCACCGACGACCAGCGTGCCGCGCTGCTCGCCGACGCCGCCGCCCATGACGTGCTGCGCGCCGCCTTCACCCCCGAGGGCACCCTGACCTACGACATCGCCGCCCGCCCGGCCTTCGTCTTCCGCTTCTCCGACACCGGCGAGAAGGAGGAGGACATCCTGGACGCCACCGAACGCGCCGAGACGGCCGCCGAGACCTGGCTCTCCAAACGCGGCTACGGCTTCAAGAACCTCCGCTCCTCCGCCGAAGACCTCTCCCAGGCCCCCCTGAGCAAACGCCAGCGCCGGGCGGCACGGTCAGCCGAGGCGTGACGCCTTCGCGTTCATCCGCCGCATGAACCGGATTTCTGGTTGAGATCGCGGTCCTCCGTGGGGGCGCGCCCCGGCCCCTCAACGCCTGCGGTCCGGCAGCGGTGGGTGGTTACTCCTCTGTGGGTGGGTAAGCCGAAGCGAGGAGACCGGGGAGCATACGGCCGGGGAGCGGACTTTGGATCCTTTGCCCGTAGGCATATTGGCGGCTTTGGCAGGCGGAGCCGGGGGCGAGCCGGGACGCCAGGCATGGGTCGCGTTGGGCGAATTGGTGCGGAGACCGTTCGGTCGCCGGTCAGGTGGTTCGAATCCTGGTGAGGCCGAGTTCGCGGCGCTGGGCGAGGCACCGGGCGAACCGGCGCGCGCGGAGGCGTTGCGGAGCGGCCTCGTAGCACGGGCGACCGAAGACCCGGAGTTCACCGCCGCACTGGCCGGGTGGCGCCGCCGGGCGCAGCCGTTGTCCGAGGGCTCGGTGACCAACACGATCAGTGGCGGCACTCATGGGGGTTCCGTGATCCAGGGCCGGAACTTCTCAGGCGTCACCTTCAACGGCCCTCCAACCCCTCCAGCACAGGGGCGTTGACGTTTTCCCGAGCGCACATCCAGGCACCCCTGCTACCGTTCAAGGTCACCATCAGCGATGGGGCGAACACTGGAGGCAGCCGTGGCTCGCAGGTGGGAAGCTGATCCGTCCGCGTTGTTCGTCAGGCGCCTCGGCAAGTCCGCCGCGGAGTTGGACAACTCCAAGGACGAAGACGAGTGCCCGGACATCTGGCAGTTGAGCAACGGCGATGTGGCCGTGATCGGCCGTGACCTTACTGATCACTACCGGCCGAACCTGCCCGGCGGAGTGAATCTGGGGCCGGATGAACGGTTGGTCGTCATCCCGGGCAACATGCTGAGCGCAGCGAAGGCGGACATTCCCGATGCTTGATCTCCTCGCACCCGAGCTCCCCGACGAGCTGGGTGAGCGGCTTACCCGTGAGGACTACAAGCAGGACTTCCGGGAGCGGCGGGCGGCGATCCGCGATGGCGAGGCCTGGAAACTCGAGCGGTTGCAGCACTTCGAGGAGACGAACGACGACAGCCGGGAGGCACTCCGGCGAGGAGACTGGCCTGCCGTGCTGCGGCTGTTCGAGGCCGAACGCGACGCCTTGCTGCGAAGGGCTCGGAACGATGCGGCGCGGGGCGCGGTCTTCCACCGTATTCGTGTGGTCGAGGCGCCACTGACGCCGTACGTGCAGTGGGAGTTGCACTGGCTCCGGCTGACCGCGGAATGCGGGCATTCTGTTCGCGTGCTGCCGGCTTCCGCCCTCACCGCGGCCGAGGCGGACACACCGCTGCCGGAGCTGAACCTCCTGGAGGGCCGGACCCTCTACCGGGTGCTGTACACCGATGCCGGCCGGCCGGACGGGGCAGTCCGGTTCACCGACCCGAGTACGGTGCGGAATTGGTCGGAATATCTGCGGGAGCTCTACGAGGCGGCCGAGGACATCCAGGAGTACTTCGACCGTGCCGTTGCCGTCCTGCCCCCGCCGCCTCCGGCCTGACCCGGGCGCATCGATCGACGTGCCGACCGAGGGAAACCGGCGCCCCGGAGACTCGCACAACGACCTCTCCGGGTCGTCTCGCGATGTCGTACAGGCCGGGAGCGTCACCGGCGACATTCACTTCCACCGGGTCGCCGCCACGGAACCGTCGCGGCCCGTCCCACGCCAGCTCCCCGCCGATGTGAACACGTTCGTCAACCGCACCGCTGAACTGGGGCAGCTGAACGCGGTGCTCGCCGACCGGAACGCCAGGCGCTCCGGTGTCTCCGTGCATACGGTGGCCGGCACCGCGGGTGCGGGCAAGACCTCGCTGGTCCTGCACTGGGCGCACCAGGTCAAGGATCAGTTCCCCGACGGCCAGCTCTTCGTCGACCTCCGCGGCTACGACCCCGGAGATCCGGTCACCGCAGCCCGGGCACTCCAGCGCTTCCTGCGGGCACTGGGCCTGACCGCGGCAGAGGTTCCCCAGGACGTCGACGACGCCGCGGCGGTGTACCGTTCGCTGCTCGCCGACCGCCGGGTGCTGATTCTGCTGGACAACGCGGCAACGGTCAGCCAGGTCCGACCGCTGCTTCCCGGTGCCGGAGGCAGTCTCGTCGTGATCACCAGCCGCAGCCGCCTGGCGTCCCTTTCGGTACGCGACGGTGCCCAGCGGATCACCCTGGGCACGCTTCCGGGGCCGGAGGCGGTCGCACTGCTGCGGGCGGTCACCAAGGGCTACCGACCCGAGGACGACGAGGACAAACTCGCGGAGTTGGCCCGCCTGTGCGCTCATCTCCCGCTCGCCCTGCGGATCGCCGCCGAGCGAGCCGCCAGCCACCCGCACATGCGACTCGACGACCTCATCGGCGATCTGCGTGACGAGTCCGCCCTCTGGGACGCTCTCAGTACCGGCATCGATGAGGAGGACGAAGCCATCCGTTCGGTCTTCACCTGGTCCTACCGCGCCCTGCCCGCGCACTCTGCCCGTCTCTTCCGACTCCTCGGCCTGCATCCCACAGGGGAGTTCAGCCTTCCGGTCGCCGCGGCCCTCGGCGAACTCCCGCCCAGCCGGACACGCCGGCTGCTCGACGATCTCGTCGGCGCCCATCTGCTGGAGCAGACCGCCCCGGACCGGTTCCGGTTCCACGACCTCTTGCGCGCGTACGCCACCGGCCTGGTTCAGGCCGAGGAGTCCGCCGATCAGCGGCAGGCAGCTCGACGACGCATTCTGAGCTGGTACCTGCACACCGCCGACGCCGCCCAGAGCTGGCTCTATCCGTCCGAGGAGCATCTGCCGCTGCCGGAACCCCTGCCAGGAATCACACCGCTCGTGTTCGCCGACTACAACGCCGCCGTCGACTGGTCGGAGCGGGAGCAGATCAACTTCCTTCCCGCCGTACGCGACGCCGCCCGAAACGGGCTGGACCGGACTGCCTGGCAGCTGGCGGCCCTTCTGTGGTTCGCACGCCCGCCTTCCTCATCGGAGCGCGACTGGCTGGAACTGGGTCGCATCGGGCAGGAGGCAGCCGCGAGACAGGACGACCATGGAGCGCGTTGCCGGCTGCTCATCAACACCGGCATCGCGCACAGAGCCCTGAACAACTTCTCCGAGGGCCTGGCCGCACTGGGACGAGCCGTCACCCTGGCCCGCAGCTCGCAGAACCGGGCCGACGAGGCCCGGGCCCTCAACCTCATCGGGCTGATCCATCTACGTCGGCGCGAACTCGACCTGGCGGACTCGCACTTCACACAGGCCATGTCCGTCTTCCGCGACCTGGGCAACAGCCGACGAATCGCCACCGCGCTCTCCAACATCGCCAGCACGCGCCTCAGCGCCGGCCGCCTGTCCGAGGCCGCCTCGGTCATCGACGAGGCACTGGCCGCCCAACGAGCCCTGGGCGACCGAGGAGGCGAGGGCAATCTCCTGAGGATCGCGGCCGAGCTGCGACTCGAAGAGGGGGACACGGATGCCGCACGGCGATCCATCGATGAGGCGCTCGACATCGCCCTCACTCTGCGCGACCACACCCGGGAGGGTTTCTGGCTCCTCACCCTCGGCGACATCCAGCGCGGCACCGCCCGATACGGCGACGCCCTGACCTCCTACCAGCGCGCCGCCATGCTCCATCGACGACTCGGCGATCGCAGCCGCGAAGCCCTCGCCTGGCGCGGCACCGGCCTGACGTATGCCGCGCTGGACCGCCACGATGAGGCCGCCGCCTTCCACCGCCGAGCCGCTGCCGCCCACCGCGACCTCGGGGACACATGGCAGCTCGCCCTGGAACTCGACCATCTGGCCACCGCCGTCCAAGCGGAGGATCCAGCGGCCGCCCGCGCGCACTGGACCGAAGCCCTGACCCACCTGAGCACCTATACCGACCCCAGAGCCACGTCCATCCGCTCCCGCGTAGCAGCGCTGGTGGCCCGGTCCGCTGATCGATGACGGCGTCGAGCAGACGCGACTCGGACGCCCCCCCTTGCATGTTCTATGCCATACACCATAAGTTACCGACGGGTAGTTCGCCGGAGGCATGCCGCGTCCCAGTGTCGGAAAGGTGGTGGGCGGGTGAGTCCGCGCAAGAGTGGCAGTCGGGAGCGGATGGTTCTCAGTGCCGCGGCCCTGCTGCGCGAGTACGGCGTGGGCGGGACGAGTGTCGACAAGGTGCTCGCGCACAGCGGCGCTCCCCGGGGCTCGGTGTACCACCACTTTCCCGGCGGGCGGGCGCAGCTCATCGACGAGGCGGTGGCGCTCGCCGGGGACTTCGTCGCGGGGCTGATCGAGGCCGCCGCGCGGGCGGACGATCCGGTCGCGGCCGTGGACGCCTTCTTCGCGCTGTGGCGTGAGCAGTTGGTGGGCAGCGACTTCAGGGCGGGCTGTCCGATCGTCGCGGTGACCGTGGAGACCAACGACGAGGCACCCGGTCCCGCCCGGTCCGCCGCCGCCGTCTTCGGGCGCTGGCAGCAGGCGCTCGCCGCCCTGTTCGTCCGGCACGGGCTGACCGAGGAACGCGGTCGCAGGCTGGGCGCCTTCGTCATCGCCGCGGTCGAGGGCGCGGTGGTCATGTGCCGGGCCGAGCGAAGCACCGCCCCGCTGGACGCGGCCACCGCCGAGATCCACGAGCTGCTCGCCCACGCTCTGCGCCCCGGGAGTTGACCCCGGGGGCGGCCGGGAGGTGATCCCGGTCGGCTCCGAGGCGTGCCCAGGGTGTCAACGCCCTTCATTAGTACGACCGTTCAGCCAGAAGGAGTCGTCATGCCCTCGCTCGACCGTCAGGACAACGTCTTCGTCCTCGACCTCGGAGACGGAGAGAACCGCTTCCACCCGGACTGGCTCACCGCCGTCGACGCCGCGTTGACGGAGGTGGAGAAGGCGGAGGGGCCGCGCGCCCTGGTCACCGCCGCCACGGGCAAGTTCTGGTCCAACGGGCTCGACCTGGACTGGCTGCTCGCGCACGCCGACCGGCACCAGGAGTACGTCGTCTGCGTGCACCAGCTGTTCGCGCGGATACTGTCGCTGCCGATCGTCACCGTGGCCGCGCTCCAGGGGCACACCTTCGCCGCCGGAGCGATGCTCTCCCTCGCCCACGACCTGCGTGTCATGCGTGCCGACCGCGGCTTCTGGTGCCTGCCCGAGGCGGACATCGGCATCCCCTTCACCCCCGGGATGTCCGCCCTCATCCAGTCCCGGCTCGCGCCCCGGACCGCCCACGAGTCCATGGTGACCGCCCGCCGCTACGGCGGCCTCGATGCCGCGGCCGCCGGCATCGTGGACCGGGCAGTCGCCGAGGACGCGGTGCTCTCCACCGCCATCGAGACCGCCCAGGGTCAGGCGACCAAGGCCGGCGACACCCTCGGCACCATCAAGGCCCGCATGTACGCCCCCGTCCTCGCCGCCCTGCGCGACACCGTGGCCCCGCTGGGCTGACCTCCGCGACCGGCCCCGCCCCTTCGACCGCTCCACCACGCGCCCCGAAGCCATCTCGCCCGGGGTGTCCGCGGCGACACCAGCCAAGGAGAACCACCCGTGACCACCGTCGACTTCGCCGCCATGACCGGCCTGGAACTGATGCGCTGGGTCCAGAGCGAGCGCCCCGCCGACCTCCCCTCCATCGGCCGGCTGCTCGGCATGCGCTTCGACGAGGTCGAGCACGGCCGGGTCGTCGTCTCCCTCGACACCCGCCCCGACTTCGCCAACCCCCTCGGCACCGTCCACGGCGGCATCGCCGCGACCCTCCTGGACTCCGCCATGGGCTGCGCCGTGCACACCACGCTGCCCGCCGGGGTGGGCTACACCACCCTCGAACTCAAGGTCAACTACATCCGCGCGGCCCGCACCGACGGACAGACCCTGAAGGCCGAGGGCACCGTCATCCACGCCGGCCGCCGTACCGCGACCGCGGAGGGGAAGGTACTGGACGACCAGGGCAAGCTGATCGCCCACGCCACCACGACGTGCATCGTCCTCGGGACTGCCGACTAGGCCTGTCCGGCCGATCATGTTGCTGGTTAGGGTGCGAGTGTGTCCAGGACGAGCGTGAGCAACGAGACCAGCAACATGGTCTGCCTGTGGGTCGAGCCGTGGGGAACCGATCACTGGATGCGTCCTGGCGAGGAGTTCACGGTGGTGACCGAGGCGGAGCCGGAGCAGTCGCCGTTCAACTTGGTCATGCATGACCAGGGCATCACAGTATGGGTGAACGCAGGTCATGACGCCGAGGTCTTCGACAAGAACGGCGGCGTGGTGCCGTGCGGGCACCAGCGCCCCGCAGAAGGCAGTGGCTGAGCTGTGGCCGATCGTCAGGCCCGTAGCCAGATGACGACGGCTGCGGCGGTGGCGGTGCCGAGGAAGACGTAGCCGCGCTTGTCGTAGCGGGTGGCGAGCGCTCGGGACTGCTTCAGGCGGTTGATCGCCCGTTCGACCGTGTTGCGCTTCTTATAGCGGTCCTCATCGAAGCCGGGCAGGCCGTCCATCGTGTGAGCCCTTGTGCAGGCGGGCCGCCTGGCTGCCTCTCTTCCCCGAGATGGTGTGGCGGATGCCTCGCCGTCGCAGGTACTCACGGATGGGGCGGTTTCTGTAAGCCTTGTCGGCCACGAGGCTGTCGGGCTTCTTGCGTGGCCGGTCACATGATCGGCCGGACAAGTCCTAGGCGCCCGTCTCCACGGCACCGTCCTGTGCCGCCGGTGTCCAGCCCTGGCGGCGCAGGACCGAGGACACGTCCGGGGCCCGGTAGTGCTCGCCCTTGAGGACCTTGCCGTCGGCGCGGCGGTTGATCTGTCCGTCGGGGCCGATCTTGCTCATGTTGGCGCGGTGGATCTCGGCGATCACCTGGTCCAGGTCGATGCCGTGGACCAGGGCGGTGCCGTACGCCACGTACACCACGTCCGCCAGTTCGTGCGCCAGCTTGTCCAGCGGGCCCTCGACCGAGACCTCGCCGACCTCGGCGGCCTCCTCGGCGAGCATGTCCCAGCGGTGGGCGGCCAGTTCGGGGGAGACCTCGGTGGGGGTGCTGCGGGCATCGAGGCCGAAGGCGCGGTGGAACTCACGGACGAGATCGACGGGCGAAGTGCTCATGCGTCGACTCTAACGGCCACCACTGACAACGCCCGCC